>JAIUOX010000120.1 GCA_020160955.1 Pseudomonadota bacterium | reverse complement strand
GGCATCGTGCGTACACGAACGATATGGGTGCTTACTTCCGACCGAGCCGCCTCGACGAGGCATTGACCGTGCTGGCGCGGGCTTCCGCGCCGCCGCTGGTGCTGGCCGGCGGCACCGACCTCTACCCCGCGCGGGTCGGCCGGCCGATCGACGAGGACGTGCTCGACCTCACCGCCATCGCCACGCTGCGCGGCATCGTCGAGACCCCGGACGGCTGGCGGCTGGGCGCCACCACGACCTGGTCGGAGATCGCCGAGGCCCGCCTGCCGCCACTGTTCGCCGGGCTGCAGGCGGCGGCGCGCGAGGTCGGTGGGCGCCAAATCCAGAACGCCGGCACGCTGGCCGGCAATCTCTGCAATGCCTCTCCCGCCGCCGACGGCGTGCCGGCCCTGCTGGCGCTCGAGGCCACGGTCGAGATCGCCGGCCCGGCACCGCGCCGCCTGCCGCTCAGCCGCTTCATCCTCGGCCCGCGCCGCACCGCGCTGGCGCCGGGCGAGCTGGTGGTCGCGCTGCATGTCGCGAAGCCGGCGCGGCCGGCCGAGAGCGCCTTCGTGAAGCTCGGCGCGCGGCGCTACCTCGTGATCTCGATCGCCATGGCCTCGGCTGTCCTGGAATTCGATGGGGACGCCGTCGCCGCGGCGCGGGTCGCGGTCGGCGCCTGTTCGCCGGTCGCCGAGCGGCTGCCGGCGCTGGAGGCGGCGCTGGCTGGCCAGCCGCGCGACCGCCTTGCCGCCATCGTGACCGAAGACCATCTCTCGCCGCTCCGCCCGATCGACGACGTGCGCGGCAGCGCCGGCTACCGTCGCGAGGCGGCGGTCGCCCTGCTGCAGCGCCTGCTCGGGAGCTTCTCGCCGTGACGGTGCGCTTCACTCTCAACGGCAAGGACGCGACCTGGGACGGCCCGCCGGTCACCCGTCTCACCAGCGCGCTGCGCGACGATCTCGGCCTCACCGGCACCAAGGTCGGCTGCGAGGCCGGCGACTGCGGCGCCTGCACGGTGCTGCTCGACGGCCGCCAGGTCTGCGCCTGCCTGGTGCCGATGGGCCAGGTCGAGGGCCGCACCGTCGAGACGGTCGAGGGTCTCGCGGCCGGCCCGCTGGCGGCGTTGCAGCGTGCCTTCCTCGCGCATGGCGCGGCGCAGTGCGGCATCTGCACGCCCGGCATGCTGATGGCCGCGGCCGAACTCCTGCGCGCCAACGCGGCGCCGAGCCGCGTCGAGGTCGAGGACGCGCTGGGCGGCGTGCTGTGCCGCTGCACCGGCTACACCAAGATCGTCGATGCCGTGATGGACGCCGCCGCGCCGCTGCCGGCCGCGCCCGCGCCGGGCCAGGCGGTCGGCGCCCGCCTCGCCCGCGTCGACGGCATCCCGAAGGTCGAGGGCAGCGAGCGCTTCGGCGCCGACTCGGTGCCGGGCGACGCGCTGTGGATCCGGGTCGTGCGCTCGCCGCACGCGCGCGCCCGCTTCGTGCTGGGCGATCTCGGTCCGCTGCGCGCCCGGCTGGCCGCCGTGCTGACCGCCGCCGACGTGCCGTCGAACGGCTACGGCATCTACCCCGACGTCAAGGACCAGCCGGTGCTGGCCGACGGCCAGGTGCGCTACCGCGGCGAGGCGGTGGTCGCGCTGGTCGGGCCGCGCGAGGTCGTGCTGTCGATCCGCGACGCCGACGTGCCGATCGCCTGGACGGTCGAGGACCCGGTGACCGGCATCGATGCCGCCCGCGCCGCCGACGCGCCGCGGGTCCAGGCCGACAAGCCGGGCAACCTCCTGCTGCAGGGCGGCGTGCGCTCGGGCGACCCGGTGGCGGCGCTCGCCGCCTGCGCGGCGGTCGCCGAGGGCGTGTTCGAGACGCCGTTCGTCGAGCACGCCTACATCGAGCCCGAGGCCGGCTGGGCGCGCCGCGTCGGCGACCGCATCGAGATCCACGCCACCACCCAGACCCCGTACATGGACCGCGATGAGATCGCGATCGTCATGAAGCTGGCGAAGGAGCAGGTGCGCATCGTGCCGACCGCCTGCGGCGGTGGCTTTGGCGGCAAGCTCGACCTGTCGGTGCAGCCGCTGCTGGCGGTCGCGGCGTGGAAGCTGAACAGGCCGGTCGCCTACGTCTACACGCGGCCCGAGAGCATGGCGGCCTCGACCAAGCGCCACCCGGCGCGGGTCACCGCGAGGTTCGGCTGCGACGCCGAGGGGCGGCTGCAGGCCTGCGACGTCACCGCGACCTTCGACACCGGCGCCTACGCCTCGTGGGGGCCGACCGTCGCCAACCGCGTGCCGGTGCACGCGATGGGCCCGTACCGCGTGCCCAACGTGCGGACCTGGGGCGAGGCCTTCTTCACCAACGCGCCGCCGTCGGGCGCCTTCCGCGGCTTCGGCGTGCCGCAGGCCGCGATCGCCCACGAGGCGATGATGGACGCGCTGGCCGACCAGCTCGGCTTCGATCGCCTCGAGTTCCGTCACCGCAACGCCCTGCGCGCCGGCGACGCCACCGCCACCGGCCAGCGGCTCGAGCACTCGGCCGGGCTGGCGCAATGCCTCGACGCGCTGCGCCCGGCCTGGAACGTAGCGCACGCCAACGTCGCGCAGTTCAACGCCGTGCACGCCGCAGGAGGCGGGCCGCGGCGCCGCGGCGTCGGCATCGGCTGCATGTGGTACGGCATCGGCAACACCTCGATGTCGAACCCGTCGCATATGCAGCTCGGCCTCGCGACCGACGGCACGCTGACGCTCTACTCGGGCGCGCTCGATATCGGGCAGGGCTCCAACACCATCATGACCCAGATCGCGGCCGACGCGCTGGGCCTGCCGGCCGACCGGATCGGGCTGGTCACCGGCGACACCGACCTGACCGCCGACGCCGGCAAGACCTCGGCCTCGCGCCAGACCTTCGTGTCGGGCCGCGCCGCCGAGGCGGCCGGCCGCGATCTCCGCGCGCAGCTGCTGCGGCTGGCCAATGCCGGCCCGGACGCAACGCTGGCGCTGGACGGCCGGACGCTGACGGTGCGCGACGGCGCCGGCGAACGTACGCTCGACCTCGCCACGGTCGGACCGCTGAGGGGCGAGGGCACCTTCGACCCGCCGACCACGCCGCTCGACGCCGATGGCCAGGGCATCCCCTACGCGACCTACGCCTTCGCCGCGCAGATCGCGGTGGTCGAGGTCGACACCCAGCTTGGCACGGTGAAGGTGCTGCGGGTCGTCGCCGCGCACGATGTCGGCCGGGCCATCAACCCGACGCTGGTCGAGGGCCAGGTGCAGGGCGGCGTGGCGCAGGGCCTGGGCCTCGCGCTGATGGAAGAGTACCTGCCGGGCCGCACCGAGAACCTGCACGATTACCTGCTTCCGACGATCGGCGACGTGCCGCCCGTCGAGGTGCTGCTGATCGAGGACCCCGAGCCGCTGGGTCCGTCGGGCGCCAAGGGCGTCGGCGAGCCCGGCCTGGTGCCGACCGCGCCGGCGATCCTCGGCGCCGTCCACCACGCCACCGGCGTGCGCGCCACCCGCGTGCCGCTGCTGCCGCACCGCCTGCGCGCGGCGTTGAAGGAGATGCAGTCGTGACGGCGCGAGCCCGTGTCGACTTCGTGCTCCTCTCCCCCCGCAGGGGGGAGAGGCTGGGTGAGGGGGGACATCATGGAACCCCGCATCGTGCGCAACCCCCTCACCTAGCCTCTCCCCCTCGCGGGGGAGAGGAACATGAGGTTCGGACCCCATGAGCGACGACATTGCCCTGAGCGCGGCCGAGACGGCGGCCGGGATCGTGCGCTGCGACGCCTGCCCGGTGCTGTGCCGCATCCGGCCGGGCCGCGCCGGCGCCTGCGACCGCTACGCCAACGAGAACGGCGCGCTGGTGCGCGTCGACCCGCTGGTCCTGCTGGCCAAGCCCGACCTCGCGCGCGTCGCCTTCGTCGAGGGCAGCGAGAGCTGGAAGGGTGAGCTGGGCAAGGGTGAGGGCGCCTTCGTCACCGGCATCGGTTCGACCACGACCTATCCCGACTACAAGCCGGCGCCGTTCATCGTCGCGTCGAAGCCCGACGGCGTCGACATGGTCACCGTCGTCACCGAGGGCATCTTCAGCTACTGCGGCGTCAAGGTGAAGATCGACACCGACCGCTACCTCGGGCCCGAGCAGGCGGCGGTGCGGGTCAAGGGCGAGGCGATCGGCCACGTCACGACCGCCGAGTACGGCTCGCAGATGCTGTCGCTGGGCGGCGTGCATCACCTCACGGGCGGCAGCAAGAAGGAGGGCGTCGTGACCTGCGACGCGCTGCTGGCGCTGTGCAACCGCGAGCCGGTCGAGATGACGATCGACGGCGGCGCGACCGTCGTCGTGCAGGCCGACCGGCCGCCGGTGGTGAACGGCGTGCGCGAGGAGCGCATGCGGGTCGGCTGCGGCTCGGCCGCGATCGGCATGTTCGCGCCGCAGTGGAAGGACCATGTCGACGAGGTGATCGTGGTCGACGACCACATCACCGGCGTGCTGAGCGAGCACCAGGGCGGGCGCTTCCTCGACATGAAGCCGGCCGGCATCCGGGTGCGCGGCCGCAAGTCGACGCCCGGCCGCTACTTCCAGGTCGCCGAGCCGGGGCTGGGCTGGGGCGGCACCAACGTCTCCGACCCGCTGGAGATCATCGAGAAGATCGATCCCAAGGTGGCATGGCCGGGCCTCAAGCTCCTGATGGTCTCGACCACCGGCGAGCATTCGGCGTGGTTCGTGCTCGACCGGGACCTCAAGCCGCAACCGGCCGAGATGCCGGCCGCGGTCCGGCTGGTGGTCGAGCGCATCGCCGAGAACTGCGAGCCGGCGCTCTGCACCGTGCTGTTCATGGCCGGCGCCGGCGGTTCGCTGCGCGCCGGCGTCACCGAGAACCCGGTACGGCTCACCCGCTCGGTGCGCGACACGCTGACCAGGGTCACGCTGGGCGGCGTGCCGGCCTATGTCTGGCCGGGCGGCGGCATCACCCTGATGGTCGACGTGGCGCGCATGCCCGAGCGCAGCTTCGGCTCGGTGCCGACGCCGGCGCTGGTCGCGCCGATCGAGTTCACGCTGCGGGCCGACGACTACGCCGCCCTGGGCGGCTACGCCTCGCGCGCCGTGACCCTGCAGCAGGTCCTCGAGACCACCAAGGTCCGGCTGGAGTCGCCGCAGGACCCGGACGAGCGGTGAGCGCGCTGGCCGCCCGCTTCGCTGACGGCCGCCTGCACCTGCAGCACGGTCCGATCGACTGCATCGTCGAGGCATTCGGCGCGCCGGAAGAGGTCGAGGCGGCCTGCGCGCAGGTCACCGCGCGCTTCGCCGACATCCTGCCGACGCTGGTGCGCGAGCTACCGGCGCTGCGTCGCCCGGTGGGAAACACGGTCCCGTTGTTGCAGGGCCCGGTCGCCCGCCGCATGGCCGACGCCGTGTGGCCGCACCGCGCCGTCTACATCACGCCGATGGCGGCGGTGGCGGGCGCGGTGGCCGACGAGCTGCTGGCGGCGCTGGTCGCCGGCCGCGCGCTCGACCGCGCCTACGTCAACGACGGCGGCGACATCGCCTTCCACCTCGCGCCGGGACACGAGCTGCGCGCCGGCATCTTCGCGGAAGGGTTGGACGGCATGGCGCGCCTCACCCACGACCGGCCGGTGCGTGGCATCGCCACTTCGGGCCGCGGCGGCCGCTCGTTCTCCCGGGGCATCGCCGACAGCGCGACCGTGCTGGCCGCCACCGCCGCCGCCGCCGACGCCGCGGCGACCATGATTGCCAATGCCGTCTCGATCGACCATCCCGCCATCGAGCGCCGCCCGGCGGTCGAGCTCGATCCCGACAGCGATCTCGGCGAGATCCCGGTCACCGTCGCGGTCGGGCCGCTGCCAACCGACGCCATCGCCGCGGCGCTCGACCGCGGCGCCGCCGAGGCGCGGCGGCTGCGCCTGTGCGGCCTGATCGACGGTGCCGCGCTGTCGCTGGCGGGGCATTGGCGAATCGAGAGTGGGCGGATCGAGGGCGGCGGCACGGCGATTGCTGAGACGAGGAGCGCATGAGCGACCAGGTGAAGATCCGGAAATACGTCTCGATCCTCGAGGAGACGGTGCACGACGGCGGCACGCCGCTCGCGAAGCCGGTGACCAAGGCCGTGGTCGGCGGTGTCGTCGCCAATCCCTTCGCTGGCCGCCACGTCGCCGACATCCAGCCGATGATGAAGGCGCTGGAGCCGCTGGCGGTCGACCTGACCGAGCGGGTGATGAAGATCCTGGGCGCCACCGGGCCGCAGCTCGAGGCCTACGGCAAGGGCGTCATCGTCGGCATCGCCGGCGAGCTGGAGCACGCCGCGCTGTGGCACCAGCCCTCGGGCTTCGGCATCCGCCACGCCATGGGCGGCGCCAAGTCGATCGTGCCCTCGACGGTGAAGGTCGCCTCGGCCGGGGCGCGGATCGACATCCCGCTGCACCACGTCACGGCGGCCTACGTGCGCAGCCACTTCGACGCCATCGAGTTCTGCGTGCCCGACGGGCCGAAACCGGACGAGATCGTGTTCATCGTCGCCGCCGCGATCGGCGGCCGGCCGCATGCCCGGGTCGGCGGGCTGACCGTGGACGGCATCAAGGTCGGTGACGGCCAACGCTAGCGTGCTAGGCTCGACCAACAGGGACTTTCACAAGGGGATGACATCATGCTGACCCGCAAGACTTTGCTTTCGAGCGTGGCCGCCCTGGCGGGCCTCGCCGCGACCGGCCCGGCGTTCGCCCAGCAGGGCCCGATCAAGATCGGCGAACTCAACAGCTACAAGGTCTTCCCGGCTTTCCTCGAGCCCTACAAGCGGGGCTGGGAACTGGCGGTCGAAGAGGTCAACGCGGCGGGCGGCGTGCTCGGCCGCAAGATCGAGGTGGTGAGCCGCGACGACAACGGCACGCCGGGCGACGCGGTGCGCATGGCCGAGGAACTGCTCAGCCGCGAGGGCGTGTCGCTGCTGGTCGGCACCTTCCCGTCGAACGTCGGCCTCGCCGTCGCCGACTTCGCCAAGCAGCGCAAGGTGCTGTTCGTGGCGGCCGAGCCGCTGACCGACAAGATCGTGTGGGACAACGGCAACGCCTACACCTTCCGCCTGCGCACCTCGACCTACATGCAGACGGCGATGCTGGTGCCCGACGCGGTCAAGCTGAACAAGAAGCGCTGGGCGATCGTCTACCCGAACTACGAGTACGGCCAGGCCGCAACCGCGGCCTTCAAGAAGCTGATGACCGCCAAGCAGCCGGGTGTCGAGTTCGTCGCCGAGCAGGCGACGCCGCTCGGCAAGATCGACGCCGGCGCGGTGGCGCAGGCGCTGGCCGACGCCAAGCCGGACGCGATCTTCTCGTCGCTGTTCGGGCCCGACCTCGCCAAGTTCGTGCGCGAGGGCCAGCAGCGCGGCCTGTTCAAGGGCGTCGAGGTGTTCAACCTGCTGGCCGGCGAGCCCGAGTACCTCGACCCGCTGAAGGAGGAGACGCCCGACGGCTGGTATGTCACCGGCTACCCGTGGAGCGAGATCAAGACGCCGGAGCACACCAAGTTCCTCAACGCCTACCAGGCCAAGTACAAGGACTACCCGCGGCTCGGCTCGGTGGTCGGCTACGCCACGATCATGTCGGCGGTCGAGATCATCAAGAAGGCCGGTTCGCTCGACACCGAGAAGATGGCGGCGGCGGCCAAGGGCGTCACCGTGCTGACGCCGTTCGGCATGGTCACCTACCGGCCGCTCGACCACCAGTCGACCATGGGCGCCTATGTCGGCCGCCTCGGCGTCAAGGACGGCAAGGGCTACATGAAGGAATGGCGCTTCGTCGACGGCAAGGACGCGCTGCCGACCGACGACGAGGTCAAGAAGATGCGGCCGGCTCAATAAGCGGCCAAGAAAGGTCCCTCGCTGCGCTCGGGATGACAGCCCTTCCTGTCATCCCGAGCGTAGCGAGGGACTCTTCATTTCCACGCTCACCGTGACCTTCGCCTCCATCCTCACCTCTCTCTTTCCTCCCTGCGCGACAGCGCGGGGAGGTGTCCGCGCAGCGGACGGAGGGGTCATGGGCGACCGTCGCGAGGCTTCCGACCCCTCCGTCGGCGAAGACGCCGACACCTCCCCGCGCTGCCGCGCAGGGAGGACATGACTCCGTCATTCCCCGTCATGCTCCTCTCCCCCGCGAGGGGGAGAGGCTGGGTGAGGGGGAGAGAAGAAAGCCGACACCGTAAGCCGTGACCTTCGCCTCCATCCTCATCCAGTTGCTGAACGGGCTGGCGTCGGCCGCGTCGCTGTTCCTGGTGTCGGCGGGCCTGTCGCTGATCTTCGGCGTCACGCGCATCGTGAATTTCGCGCACGGCTCGCTGTACATGCTGGGCCTCTACGGTGCCTACAGCCTGATCCAGCTGTTCGGCCGCACGCCGCTGGGCTTCTGGAGCGCCGTCGCCCTGTCGGCGCTGCTGGTCGGGCTGGCCGGCATCGTGATCGAGGTGCTGATCCTGCGCCGCATCTACAAGGCGCCCGAACTGTTCCAACTGCTCGCCACCTTCGCCGTCGTCCTGGTGATCAAGGACATCGCCCTGTTCGCGTGGGGCGCCGAGGACCTCGTCGGTCCGCGCGCGCCCGGCCTGTCGATGGCGGTCGAGATCCTCGGCCGCCGCATCCCGGCCTACGACCTGCTGCTGATCGCGATCGGGCCGGTCGTGCTGCTGGCGGTCTGGCTGCTGCTGACCCGCACCCGCTGGGGTGCGCTGGTCCGCGCCGCCACGCAGGACCGCGAGATGGTGGGGGCGCTGGGCGTCGACCAGGCGCGGCTGTTCACCAGCGTGTTCTTCGTCGGCTCGGTGCTGGCCGGGCTGGGCGGCGCGCTGCAGATCCCGCGTGAACCGGCCAACCTCGAGCTCGACCTCACGGTGATCGCCGATGCCTTCGTGGTCACCGTGGTCGGCGGCCTGGGCAGCATCGGCGGCGCCTTCCTCGCCGCCATCCTGATCGGCGTCGCCAAGGCCTTCTGCATCGGCATCGGCACGGTGAAGATCTTCGGCGCCGAGATCGTGTTCTCCAAGCTCACCCTGGTGGTCGAGTTCCTGATCATGGCGGTGGTCCTGGTCGTGCGGCCATTCGGCCTGCTGGGCAAGCCGCAGGCCGCGCAGCGCGCCGCCGCCGAGCCGGCGCCGCCGCTGCAGGTGCCGTCCTGGACCTTCGCGCTGGCCTGGCTGGTCGCGCTGGTCGCCATCCCGGCGCTGGCCGACCGCTACGTCACCATCCTGCTGACCGACATCTTCTGCTTCGCCCTGTTCGCGGTCAGCCTGCACTTCATCATGGGCCCGGCCGGCATGGTGTCGTTCGGCCACGCCGCCTACTTCGGGCTGGGCGCCTACGCCGCCGGCCTGCTGTTCAAGACCGCCGGCCTGCCGATGGAGGCGGCGCTGCTGCTGGCGCCGCTCTGCGCCGGCGCCTTCGCGCTGGTCTACGGCTGGTTCTGCGTGCGCCTGTCGGGCGTCTACCTCGCCATGCTGACCCTGGCCTTCGCCCAGATCAGCTGGTCGATCGTCTACCAGTGGGATTCGGTGACCGGCGGCAGCAACGGCGTGTTCGGCGTCTGGCCGGCGAAGTGGCTGGCCGACAAGACCGTCTACTACTACCTGGCGCTGGCGCTGTGCGGCGCCGGCATCGCCTTGCTGTGGCGCGTGCTGTTCTCGCCGTTCGGCGCGGCGCTGCGCGCCGGCCGCGACTCGCCCCTGCGCGCCGAGGCGATTGGCATCGATCTGCGTGCCTACCAGTGGATGGCCTTCGTGCTGGTCGGCGCGCTGGCCGGCCTCGCCGGCGCGGTCTACGCCTTCTCCAAGGGCAGCATCTCGCCCGCCACCATCTCGATCGCCCAGTCGACCGACGGGCTGATCATGGTGCTGCTGGGCGGCATCGAGACCCTGACCGGCCCGATCGCCGGCGCGGCGATCTTCACCTGGCTGCGCGACGAGGTCGCCCGCCGCACCGAGTTCTGGCGCGCCGTGATGGGCGGCGTGATCCTGGTGATCGTGCTGCTGTTCCCGCAGGGCATCGTCGGCGGGCTGAAGGCGCTGGTGGCGCGGCGACGCGCGGGAGAAGTCACGTGACGGCGTCGTCCCTCGTTTCCTCCCCATGCGGCAGCATGGGGAGGTGTCACCGCGCAGCGGTGACGGAGGGGTCGGCCCTCATGAGGCATGACCCCTCCGTCCGCTGCGCGGACACCTCCCCGCGCTCGCGCGCAGGGAGGAAGACATGACCGCGGTCCTCCTGGTGGAAGGGCTGCACAAGTCGTTCGGCGGCGTGCAGGCGGTGGCCGACGTGTCGTTCGCCATCGAGCCCGGCGAGCTCTTGGCACTGATCGGGCCGAACGGCGCGGGCAAGAGCACCTGCTTCAACATGCTGAACGGCCAGCTGCGGCCCGACGCCGGGCTGGTCCGCTTCGAGGGCCGCGACATCGCCGGGATGAAGCCGCGCCAGGTGTGGCGGCTGGGCGTCGGCCGCACCTTCCAGATCACCGCCACCTTCGCCTCGCTGTCGGTGCGCGAGAACGTGCAGATGGCGCTGTACAGCCACGCCGGCCGGCTGCGCTCGCTGCTCGCCCGCTTCGGCACCGCCTTCCGCGCCGAGGCCGACGCGCTGCTGGCGCAGGTCGGCATGCTCGACCAGGCCGACCGGCCGTGCGGCGTGCTGGCCTACGGCGACCTCAAGCGCGTCGAGCTGGCGATGGCGCTGGCCAACGAGCCGCGGCTCCTGCTGATGGACGAGCCGACCGCCGGCATGGCGCCCAAGGAGCGCGTCGCCCTGATGGAGCTGACGGCGCGGCTGGCGCGCGAGCGGCGCATCGCCGTGCTGTTCACCGAGCACGACATGGACGTCGTCTTCACCCAGGCCGACCGCATCATCGTGCTCGACCGCGGCCAGCTGATCGCGGGGGGAACCCCCGCCGAGGTCCGCGCCAATCCCGACGTGCGCGCGGTCTACCTCGGGAGCGCGCACTGATGCTCGAGGTGAGGGACCTGCACGCCTACTACGGCCGTGCCCACATCCTGCACGGCGTGTCGCTCGACGCCGCGGCGGGCGAGGTGGTGGCGCTGCTCGGCCGCAACGGCGCCGGCAAGTCGACGGTGATGAAGGCGATCATGGGCGTGGTGCCGCCGGCCCGCGGCTCGGTCGCCTTCGACGGCCGCCGCATCGAGCGCCTGTCGCCCTACCGCATTGCCCGGCTGGGGCTCGGCTGGGTGCCCGAGGACCGCCGCGTCTTCACCGAGCTGTCGGTGATGGAGAACCTGTCGGTCGGCCGCCAGCCGCCGCGCGACGGCGCGCCGACCTGGACCGAGGAGCGCCTGTTCACGCTGTTCCCCAACCTCGGCCGCATGCGCGAGCGGCCGGGCGGCCGGATGTCGGGCGGCGAGCAGCAGATGCTGACCATCGCCCGCACCCTGATGGGCAACCCGCGCTGCGTGCTGCTCGACGAGCCCAGCGAGGGCCTGGCCCCGATCATCGTCGAGCAGATGGCCCACTCGATCCGCGCGCTCAAGGAAGAGGGGCTGTGCGTCGTGCTGAGCGAGCAGAACCTGCATTTCTGCCAGACCGTCGCCGACCGCGCCTACATCATCGAGAAGGGCCAGATCCGCTTCGGCGGCACCATGGAAGCGCTCGCCGCCGATGCCGGCTTGCGCGAACAGTACCTGTCGGTGTGAGGATGGGTGATGCCGGGCGCCACCTCTTTTCCTCCCTGCGCGTGAGCGCGGGGAGGTGTCGCCGTCCTCGGCGACGGAGGGGTCGAGCGTCATGACTTTCGACCCCTCCGTCCGCTGCGCGGACACCTCCCCACGCTGCCGCGTGGGGAGGAAAGTGAAACAACTCGCGGACTGACCCCCATGTCCCCTCGTCACCTCACCGTCGGCATCGATGTCGGCGGCACCTTCACCGACCTGCTGGCGATCGACCACCGCACGGGCACCGTGCGGCTGGCCAAGGTGCCGACCACGGTCGACAACCAGGCGATCGGCTTCATGGCCGCGCTGGCCGCCGCCGACGCCGGGCCCGCCGCGATCCAGGCGCTGGTCCACGGCACCACCACCACGACCAACGCCATGCTCGAGCGCAAGATCGCGCGGGTCGGGCTGATCACCACGAAGGGCTTCCGCGACGTGCTGGAGCTCGGCCGCCGCACCCGGCCGCAGCCCTATGGCCTGCGCGGCACCTTCGACCCGGTGATCGAGCGGCAATACCGGCTGGAAGTGCCCGAGCGCCTCGACGCCGCCGGCCAGGTGCTGGTGCCGCTCGACGAGGACGCCGTGCGCGCCGCCGCCCGGCAGCTGGCCGACGCCGGCTGCGAGGCGGTCGTCATCCATTTCCTGCACAGCTACATCAACCCGGCGCACGAGAAGCGGGCCCGCGAGATCGTCGCCGCCGAGTGGCCCAACGGCTACATCACGGCCGGCCACGAGATCCTGTCGGAGTACCGCGAGTACGAGCGCGGCGTCACCGCCGCGGTCAACGCCGCCGTCCAGCCGGTGCTCGACCGCTACCTCGCGCGGCTGCGCACCGAGCTGGCGGCCCAGGGCTTCGACCGCGACTTCCTGGTGATGCAGGGCAACGGCGGCACCGCCTCGTCGCAGTGGATCGCCCGCACCGCCGTCAACACCGTCATGTCCGGCCCCGCCTCGGGCGTGATGGCGGCGGCCTGGACCGGCCGCACCTCGGGCCATCCGCAGCTGATCACCTACGACATGGGCGGCACCTCGACCGACGTCGGCCTGATCGAGAACGCGGTGCCCAGCGTCTCGGGCGAGCTCGAGCTCGAGTACGCCCTGCCGATCCACGTGCCGATGGTCGACGTCCACACGATCGGCGCCGGCGGCGGCTCGATCGCCGCGGTCGACGCCGCCGGCATGCTGCGCGTCGGGCCGGAGAGCGCCGGCGCCCGGCCGGGCCCGATCTGCTACGGCCGCGGCGGCACCGAGCCGACCATCACCGACGCCAACCTGGTGCTGGGCCGCCTCAATCCCGACCGCCTGCTGGGCGTCGACAACAAGGTGACGCTCGACCATGTGCGCGCCCTGGTGGAGGAGAAGGTCGGCCGCCGCCTCGGCCTCGACGCCGAGGGCGCGGCGGCGGCGATCCTGCGCGTCGCCAACGACCGCATGGCCGGCGCGATCCGGCTGGTGTCCTTGAGCCGCGGCCACGACCCGCGCGACTTCGCGCTGTTCGCTTTCGGCGGCGCAGGCCCGCTGCACGCCACCGCGCTGGCGCGCGAGCTCAGCATCCCGACGGTGCTGGTCCCGGCGCGCCCCGGCATCACCAACGCGCTGGGCTGCGTCGTGGCCGACCTGCGCCACGACTACGTCCGCACCATCAACAAGCCGCTGTCGGCGCTCGACGACGCGGCCATCGCCCGCGCCTACGCCGAGCAGGCGGCGCAGGGCGAGGAAACCATCAGGAAGGAGGGCGTGCCGGTGACCGAGCTGCGCCGCGTCTTGAGCGCGGACATGCAGTTCCAGGGCCAGAGCCACATCCTGTCGGTCGCCGTCGACAAGGAGACCATCGGCGTCGACGGCCTGAGAAAGGCCTTCGCCGCCGCCTACTTCCGCCGCTTCGGCATCGAGCTGCCCGAGATCCCGCCGGTGCTGGTCAACCTGCACACCGCCGTGATCGGCGTCCGCCCCGAGATCTCGCCCGCCGTGCTGGCCGCCAGCGCGCGCGCCCCGACGCTGAAGGATGCCCAGGTCGGCCAGCGCCGCGTGTGGTTCACCGACGGCTGGCACGACACGCCGGTCTATGCGCGCGACCGGCTGCCGCTCGAGGCGACGTTCGAAGGCCCGGCGATCCTGGAGCAGCTCGACTGCACGACGGTGGTGGAGCCGGGGGACCGGGTGCGGCTGGATGGGTTGGGGAACTTACTCGTTTCGATCATGGGGCAGAGTCAGAAATAGGGTTGAGCCCGAGTTGGCGCAGTTTGCTACTGCAATAAATGGTCGTAGCTCATTCAGCTGGGGGGGCGGCATGGGGCACGTGGCTTGGACAACGGTCCGAGGATTTGGCTCGGTGAAATACTTCAACATTTCATACTTCGTGCTGGCAGTGGTTCCAGTGATGCACGAATTGGCTCAAAGGCAGATCCCGGTTCTTGCCGATTTCAAAGTATTTCCGGAGACACTCAAGTATGGCTACGCTGCGAGTCTGTTCTTTGCGGTAGCGATCCTAGTCTACCAGTACTTTTGTCCTACTGAGATAAAGAGATTTGGTCACTCCGATGAATATCTTGAGAATCAGTACGAAATCCATCTTCGGACTCATCCAGATAAGCGTCCGGAAGTGATGCTCGCTCAGTTAGATAAGGAGATTGATAGGGAGACGATCTCTGAGATTCATAGACTTTCCGTCGCCATGACAAATCCCGCTAGCGCTGTGATCGCGAAAAGGGACTTGAAGGAGCTAATTGAAAGTCGGTTCGGGGATTGCGTTCAGAGGTATCTATTGCGCAAGTTCGATAGGCTCAACGCTTCCAAGTGTTGCGCGCGGTGGATTTGTTTTCTTCTATACGCTGCTGGCACCCTGATTTTGATCGTACTGCTGGCGATTCGAACGTACGACCTGTTCTCTTAGGGGGCGTGATGCGAATTGATATCTCCAGGCACAAGACTCGAGTTAATATCGTTGTCTATACGGCACAAGTGGAGGAATTCAGGGCAGCTGAGCGTACATTCCTGAGGGCAAGAATTGTTCCGTTTGCTCGGGAGGTCTTGTCTGAAGGGCGTGACGGACGCTTGGCTCGCCGCTATTGGGCCAAGCTTTCAGATATGCCGCGTCTAGGGCGAGTGCTCGGCGGGACGTTCGATGAACGTCTCGCGTTTCATCCCATCTCTAGCTCTGGGCAGGCGTTTGCCTGCAGAGAGCTTAGTGTGATGGGCCGGGGTGATGGTTGTGAGAACATGTCTGCTCCCGACGAAGATGTAGCCCGCACTCGGTGTGCTCTCATAGCCAATCAGAAGGGCTGGTACGGAGGCAAGGCCGTAACTGGAACTTGCAGCTAAGCCCCAGTGTCAAATACTGGTTTTTGGCTTTTCCAGATTATTGAGAGCACGCCTCAGCTTCTAGTCTGCGTCTGTTAGATGCCCCACGGAGGCCGGCGTCTTGACCGGCCTACCTCGCCCCCGCCGGCTTCCACGCCGCCGCCAGCCGCTTCGCCTCGTTGACCTGCGCCGGTCCCATTGCCTTCGCCAGCCGATCGCGCAGCTTGATCGCTTCCTCGTCCTCCTGGGCGGCGGCCAGCGTCGCCCACATCAGGGCGAGGATCGGGTCGCGCGGCACGCCGACGCCCTTCTCGTAGAGTCCGGCG
>JAIUOX010000119.1 GCA_020160955.1 Pseudomonadota bacterium | reverse complement strand
CCGGGGCGGAGACCTACGCGAAGAACGCCGAGAGCTACCTCGCCGAACTGACGAGGCTCAAGGCCGAGATCGAGGCGCTGTTCGCGCCGGTGCCGGCCGAAAAGCGCGTCGCGATCACCAGCCACGACGCGCTCGCCTATTTCGCCCGCGAGTTCAGGGTGACGCTCGAAGCCGTGCAGGGCGTCTCGACCGAGGGCGAGCCCTCCGCGAAGGATATCGCGCGCATCATCCGCCTCGCGCGGGAAAAGAAGGCGAAGGCGGTCTTCGTCGAGAACATGACCAATCCGCGCATCGCCGAGCGGATCGCGGCGGAAGCGGGCGCCAAGCTCGGCGGCAAGCTTTATTCCGATGCGCTCTCCGATGAAAAAGGCGAGGCGCCCACCTATATCGCGATGATGCGCCACAACGCCCGCGTGCTGGCCGCCGCTTTCCGGGAGTGAAACCGGCGGGCAGCCCGGTGCGGGGGCGAAGGAAACACTTGAACCCCGCGCCGCTTTTCGCTTCAACGAACCCAACGGCGGGCTGATCCAGCGCCCGCCCCTCAGGGACATGCCATGGCCGACAAAATCCCCGTTACCGTGCTGACCGGCTATCTCGGCGCCGGCAAGACGACGCTGCTCAACCGCATCCTCTCCGAGCCGCACGGCAAGAAATACGCCGTGATCGTCAACGAGTTCGGCGAAATCGGCATCGACAACGACCTCGTGGTGGGCGCCGACGAGGAAATCTTCGAGATGAACAACGGCTGCATCTGCTGCACGGTGCGCGGCGATCTCATCCGCATCCTCGAGGGGCTGATGAAGCGGCGCGGCAAATTCGACGCCATCATCGTGGAAACCACCGGCCTGGCCGATCCGGCCCCCGTCGCGCAGACCTTCTTCGTGGACGCCGATGTGCAGAAAGAGGCGCGCCTCGATGCGGTGGTGACGGTGGCCGACGCCAAATGGCTCGCCGCGCGGCTCAAGGATGCGCCCGAAGCCAAGAACCAGATCGCCTTCGCCGACGTCATCCTGCTCAACAAGACCGACCTCGCGAGCGAGGACGAGCTGAAGAAGGTCGAGGACCGCATCCGCTCGATCAACCGCTACGCCCGCGTCATCCGCACCCAGAAGAGCCAGGTCGAGCTCGACGCGATCCTCGACAAGGGCGCCTTCGACCTCAAGCGCATCCTCGAGTTCGAGCCGGACTTCCTGCACAGCGGCCACAGCCACGACCACGAGGAGGAAGTGCGCTCGGTGTCGATCACCGCCGACCGGCCGGTCGATCCCGACCGCTTCCAGAAGTGGATGGGCGCGCTGCTGCAGCTGCGCGGCCCCGACATCTTCCGCAGCAAGGGCATCCTGGCGATCGACGGCGCGCCGCGCCGCTACGTCTACCAGGGCGTCCACATGATGATGGACTCGGACTGGGGCACGCCGTGGAAGGACGGCGAGAAGCGCACCAGCAAGCTGGTCTTCATCGGCCGCAACCTCGACGTCGAGAACCTGCAGCGCGGCCTCGACGACTGCCTGAAGTCGTGAAGCTCGACCTCGCCAACCCGGCCTGGCTGCAGACCCTGCCGCCAGGCCGCTCGCTCGGCGTCGACGCGCCGGCCGCCGCCTGCGCCTTCTCGACCGACGGCAGCCGCGTCGCGTTCGGCCTGGGCGACGGCCGCGTCCGCATCCTGCCGGCCGACATCGCCGCGCCCGAGACGCCGGCCGCCGAGCCGCTGCACGGCGGCGCGGTGCTGGCCCTGGTCGCCGACCCGGCTGGCGACGGCTTCGTGAGCGGCGGCGACGACGGCCGCCTGCTGCGCGTCGCGGCCGACGGCACGGCCAGCGAACTCGTCAACCAGAAGGGCCGCTGGGTCGAGCACCTCGCCGCCCATCGCTCCGGCGCCATCGCCGCCTCGGCGTCGAAGACCGCCTTCGTCGTGAAGGACGGCGAGGTCCGCGAGTTCGGCCCGCATCCCAGCACCGTGGCCGGCATCGACTTCAGCAAGGACGGCAGCCGCATCGCCTGCGCCCACTACGGCGGCGTCACGGTGTGGAGCATCGGCAACGTCGTGCTGCCGCCGCGCCGCTTCGCGTGGCGCGGCAGCCACGTCGCGCTGAAATGGAGCACCGACGGCAAGTTCATCGCCACCGGCACGCAGGAGAACGACATCCACGTGTGGCGCATGGCGCAGGCCACCGACATGCGCATGCAGGGCTATCCCGCCAAGGTGAAGTCGCTGTCGTGGACCGCCGACGCGCGCTTCCTGTTCACCTCGGCGCAGCCGGTCTTCACCGCCTGGCCGTTCGCCGGCAAGGGACCGGAAGGCAAGCCGCCGCTGCAGTTCGGCGACGAGGGCGCCGGCCTGATGAGCGTGGTCGCCGCCCACCCGTCGGCCGAGTTCGTGGCCGGCGGCTACGATTCGGGCGAACTGCAGCTGGGCGATCTCAAGACCCGGCGCTCGGTGGTGCTGCGCATGTCCGACGGCGCGGCGATCACCTGCCTCGCCTGGTCGCCCGACGGCTGGAAGCTGGCGGTCGGCACCGACGCCGGCACGCTGCAGGTCCTCGACCTCAAGCGCTGACCGCGCGTCAGCGCCACTCCGGGCCGCGGATCAGCAGCCGGTTCGACAGCAAGCAGAGGATGCCGGCGATTCCCATGGCGGTGGTCATCGGCGCGATGGTGCCGTCGAAGAACTGGCCGACCAGCGCGCCGAACAGCGCACCGATGCCGAACTGCATGACGCCCATCAGCGACGAGGCGGTGCCGGCCATGTGCGGGTAGCGCTGCAGCGCCATCGCCGTCGAGTTGGGACCGATCAGGCTGATGGTCGCGATCTGCGGCGCGATGCAGGCGAAGAACGGCCACAGGCCGATCGTGCCGTAGCGCGCCTCGATCAGGCCCATCACCAGCGCGCTCGACCCGGCGACCGCCGGCACGATGGCGGCGTAGCGCATGATTCGGCCGGCGCCGAACACCGGCACGAAGCGGGCGTTGAGCAGGCTGCCGATCGTCATGAACACGACCATGCTGCCGAAGATCACGCCGAACAGGCGCGGCGAGATGCCGTACTTCTCGATGAACACGAAGGGCGCGCCGCTCAGGAACGACATCAGCGCCGAGAACTGGAAGGTGCCGGTCAGCGCGAAGCCGATGAAGGCGCGGTGGCGGAACAGCTCGCCGAAGCGGCGCAGGATCGAGCCGAGGTGCAGCGGCTGGCGGTACTCGGGCTTCAGCGTCTCGGGCAGCCGCAGGTACGCCGCGAGGAAGGCCACGACACCGATGCCGGCCAGCACCCAGAAGATGGCGCGCCAGCCGAGGAACCACAGGACCTGGCCGCCGATCAGCGGCGCCAGCATCGGCGCGATCGAGGTGCAGGCCATCATCAGCGACATGGCGCGCGCTGCCTGGTCCTTCTCGGCGAGGTCGCGGACCATGGTGCGCGACAGCACGACGCCGCCGCAGGCCGCCAGCCCCTGCAGGAGGCGCAACACGATCAGCTGCCCGGCCTCGGCGGCGAAGGCGCAGCCGACGGTCGCGGCCACGTAGACCACCAGCCCGCTCAGGATCACCGGGCGGCGGCCGAAGCGGTCGCCGGCCGGGCCGTAGAACACCTGGCCGACGCCGAAGGCGATGATGAAGGCCGACAGGGTGAGCTGGATGTCGCCCGCCGTGCCATGCAGGTCGACGGCGATCACCGGCAGCGCCGGCAGGTACATGTCGATGCTGAGCGGCGTGAAGCTCGACAGCAGCGCCAGCAGGGCCAGCAGCACCGGGGTCAGGGTGGGTCGGGAGGTGGGGGAGGACATTGGCGGGGCTGTATAGCGGACATGCTATAAGCGGACCATGTCGAGCCTGCCCGACCTGACCGAACCGCAGATTCGCCGCTACGCCCGCCACATCGTGCTGGCCGAGGTGGGCGGCATCGGCCAGTCGCGGCTGATCGCCGCGCGCGTGCTGGTGGTCGGGGCTGGCGGGCTTGGCGCGCCCCTCCTGCAATATCTTGCCGCGGCCGGCGTCGGCACGCTGGGCGTGGTCGACGCCGACCGGGTCGACCTCTCGAACCTGCAGCGCCAGGTGATCCACCGGACGTCCGACATCGGACAGGCCAAGGTCGAGAGCGCGCGGCGGGCGCTGGCCGAGATCAACCCCGAGGTCACGGTCGAGGTCCACGAGGCGCGGCTGGGGCCGGACAACGCCGAGCGGCTGATCGCCGGCTACGACCTGGTGGCCGACGGCAGCGACAACTTCGCCACCCGCTTCCTGCTGAACGACGTCTGCTTCCGGCTGAGGAAGACCCTGGTGGCGGCGGCGATCCTGCGCTTCGACGGCCAGATCTCGACCTACAAGGCGTGGGCCGGCGGCGATCATCCCTGCCTGCGCTGCGTCTTTCCCGAGGCGCCGTCCGAGGAGGCGGTGCCGAGCTGCGCCCAGGCCGGCGTGCTGGGCTCGCTGGCCGGCACGCTGGGCGCGCTGCAGGCTACCGAGGTGGTGAAGGAAATCCTGGGCATCGGCCGGTCGCTTTCCGGCCGCCTCGTGATGTACGACGCGCTGGCCGGCGGCTTCGACGAGATGGCGATCGCCAAGCGCCCGCACTGCCCGACATGTGGCAAGCCATGACGGGCGGCAAGCCGTGAGCGGCTCCGAGGGCCTGTCGGTGATCGTGCGCTCGGGCGACTACGGCAGCGCCCACTACGCGCTGGCGCTGGCCGCCGCTGCGCTCGCCGTCAACAAGCCCGCCGTTCTGTTCTTCACGATGGGCGGGCTGCGCGCCCTGCAGGGACCGCCGGCGCCCCTCGACGGCTGGGACAAGGATGCCGACCACCGCCAGCGCGGGGTCGGCGACTTCGAGACGCTGCTGGCCGCCTGCGTCGAGCTTGGCGCGCGCTTCATCGTGTGCGACATGGGCCTGCGCTCGCTCGGCCTCGCGGCCGGGGACCTGCGCAGCGACGTCCCCTTCACGGTGGCGGGCATCGTCACCTTGCTGGAAGAAACCAGGCCGGGCATGCACCTGGTCGCGCTCTAGAGAACTTCAGGAGACCTCATGACTTCCGCCGCTTTCGACGTGCTGGGCATCGGCAACGCCATCGTCGACGTCATCAGCCACGCCGACGACGCCTTCCTCGCCACCCACAAGCTCGCCAAGGGCGGCATGATGCTGATCAACGAGCAGCAGGCCGAGGCGCTCTACGCGGCGATGGGGCCGGGCGTCGAGATCTCCGGCGGCTCGTGCGGCAACACCATGGCCGGCGTCGCCTCGTTCGGCGGCAAGGGCGCCTACATCGGCAAGGTGCGCAACGACCAGCTGGGCCAAGTGTTCAGCCACGACCTGCGCGCCACCGGCGTGTCGTTCGCCACCGCCCCGGCGAGCGACGGCCCGTCGACCGCGCGCTGCCTGATCCTGGTGACGCCCGACGCCCAGCGCACCATGAACACCTACCTCGGCGCCTGCACCCGCCTAGGCCCGGCCGACATCGACACCAGCCTGGTCGCCTCGGCCAAGGTGACCTACGTCGAGGGCTACCTGTGGGATCCGCCGGAGGCCAAGAAGGCGGTGCTGAAGGCGTTCGACGCCGCGCGCGCCGCCGGCCGCGAGGTCTCGATCACGCTGTCCGATTCGTTCTGCGTCGGCCGCTACCGCGACGAGTTCCGCGACCTCGTGAAGAACAAGGTCGACATCGTGTTCGCCAACGAGGCCGAGATCACCTCGCTGTACGAGGTCAAGACCTTCGAGGAGGCGATGGAGGCGGTCCGCAAGGAGGCGCGCATCGCCGTGCTGACCCGCAGCGAGAAGGGCTCGGTGGTGGTCAAGGGCGGCGAGACCCACGCGGTGAAGGCCGCGCCGGTCACCAAGGTCGTCGACACGACCGGCGCCGGCGACCTGTTCGCCGCGGGCTTCCTGTTCGGCTACACCCAGGGCAAGCCGCTGCCGGAATGCGCGCGGCTGGGCGGCATCGCCGCCGCCGAGGTGATCGCCCATGTCGGCGCCCGTCCCGAGCAGCCGCTGCGCGGCCTGGTGTGACCGTCGCGCCGGAACAGGCCGGGGGCAAGCTCTCGGCGTGGCAGCGCTGGACGCGGGCGGCGTCGGTCTACCGCGACCGCCGCCAGCTCGCGATCCTGCTGATGGGCTTCGCCAGCGGCATGCCCTTCCTGCTGACCGCGTCGACGCTGACCTACTGGATGGACCGGACCAACGTCGACCTGAAGATCATCGGCCTGTTCGCCCTGGTCGGCACGCCCTACGCTTTCAAGTTCGCCTGGGCGCCGCTGGTCGACCAGCTGCCGCTGCCCCTGCTCGACCGCTGGCTCGGCCGGCGCCGCTCGTGGATGCTGCTGGCCCAGGTCGGCATCCTGCTGTCGGTGCTGCTGCTGGCCTGGAGCGACCCCGCCAGCACGCCGTGGTTCACCGCGGGCGCCGCCGTGCTGGTCGCCTTCTTCTCGGCGACCCAGGACATCGCGGTCGACGCCTACCGCATCGAGATCCTGAGCGACGACGAGCAGGGCGCCGGCTCGGCCACGACGCAGCTCGGCTACCGCATCGCGCTGTGGACCGTCGACGCGATGTCGCTGCTGCTGCCCAGCCTGCTGCCGTGGCCGATCGTGATCAGCCTGATCGCGCTGCTGATCGTGATCGGCATGGTGACCGTGCTGTTCGCCGAGGAACCCAAGGTCGAACGCCCGCCGCTCGGCACGACCCGCGGCTGGATCGAGCAGGCGGTGATCCGTCCGTTCGCCGAGTTCCTCGCCTACCGCGGCTGGTTCGTGATCCTGCTGTTCGCCCTGCTCTACAAGTACGGCGACGCGCTGGGCGGCACGATGGCCCGGCCGTTCTTCAACCAGATGGGTTTCAGCGGGCCCGAGATCTTCGGCGTCACCAAGAGCTTCGGCGTCGTCGCCACGATCCTGGGCGGGCTGGCCGGCGGCGTCGTCGTGGCGCGCTACGGCCTGTTCAAGTCGTTGCTGGTCGCCGGCATCCTGCAGGCCGTCACCAACCTCCTGTTCTCGTGGGTCGCCCTCGCCGGGCACGACCTCGTCGTGCTGACGCTGGCGATCACCGCCGACAACTTCACCGGCGCGCTGGGTGGCGTCGCCTTCATCGGCTACCTGTCGAGCCTGTGCACCGCCGGCATGGCCGGCACGCAGTACGCGCTGCTGACTTCGCTGATGGCGTTCGGCCGCACCACGCTGTCGGCCGGCGGCGGCTGGCTGGCCGCCCACACCGGCTGGACGGTCTTCTGGATGGCGACCACCGCGCTCGCGATCCCCGGCCTGCTGCTGCTGCTCTGGCTGTGGCACCACGCCGGGAAGAAGGCGGCCTCTCAGCCCGGCGTCGCGTCGAGCGCGTAGCCCGCCGCGCGCACGGTCCGGATCAGGTCGGGCCGGTCGTCGACGTTGAGCGCGAGGCGCAGGCGGCGGATGTGGACGTCGACGGTGCGCGCCTCGACGTAGACGTCGCGGCCCCACACCGCGTCCAGCAGCTGCTCGCGCGAGAAGACGCGGCCGGGATGTTCCATGAAATGCCGCAGCAGGCGGAACTCGGTCGGGCCGAGATGGACCGGCTGGCCGCCGCGGGTGACGCGATGGGACACCAGGTCCATGACGAGGTCGCCGTAGGTCAGCGTCGCGTCGGCCAGGGCCGGGCGGATGCGGCGCAGCACGGCGCGGATGCGCGCCACCAGCTCGGCCGGCGAGAACGGCTTGGCGACGTAGTCGTCGGCGCCGGCATCGAGGCCGCGCACCCGGTCGCCCTCCTCGCCGCGCGCCGTCAGCATGATGATCGGCAGGTTGGCGGTGGCGGCCTGCCGGCGCAGCTGGCGGCAGACCTCGATGCCCGAGACCAGCGGCAGCATCCAGTCGAGCAGGACGAGGTCGGGCAGCTCGTCGCGCACCGCCGCCAGGGCCGCCTCGCCGTCGAGCGCCACGGCGACGCGGAAGCCGGCCTGCTCGAGGTTGTAGCGCAGCAGCTCGACCAGCGCCTGTTCGTCCTCGACGACCAGCACGAACGGCCGCGGCGACCCGCCGGACATGGTCAGGACGGCTTGTCGGCGAGGTAGAGGTCGGCGCTGCCCTTGGGCCGCGATTCGTCGAAGCCGCGGCCGGTGCTGCGGAACGCCACCAGCTCGGCGATGTTGGTCACGTGGTCGCCGGCCCGCTCGATGTTCTTGGCCATGAACATCAGGTGGGTGCAGGCGGTGATCGTGCGCGGGTCTTCCATCATGTAGGTCAGCAGCTCGCGGAACAGCCCGGTGTAGACCTGGTCGATCTCCTCGTCGCGCTGCCAGACGTCGCGCGCCTTCTCGACGTCGTTGTGGGCGAAGGCGTCGAGCACGTCCTTGAGCGCACCACGCACCAGCTTGCCCAGCCGCTCGATGCCGACCACCGCGGCCGGCGGCGCGCTGGCGCTGTTCAGCACCAGCGTGCGCTTGGCGGTGTTCTTGGCATAGTCGGCGATGCGCTCGAGCGCGGCGGCGATCTTGATCGACGACAGGATGACGCGCAGGTCGACCGCCATCGGCTGGCGCAGCGCCAGCAGGCGGACGGTCTGGTCCTGCACGGCGACGTCGAGCGCGTCGACCTTGGGGTCGTCGGCGATCACCTTCTCGGCGATCGCCGAGTCGCGCTCGCGCAGCGCGACCAGGCTCAGCGCCACCTGGTTCTCGGCCAGGCCGCCCATCTCGCTGATGGTGGCGCTCAGCCGTTCCAGTTCCTCGTCGAAACGCTTCAGGGTGTGTTGCGGCATGTCGCTCTCCTCAGCCGAAACGGCCGGTGATGTAGGCCTGGGTGCGGCTGTCCGACGGCGTCGTGAACACCGTCTCGGTCGCGTCGAACTCGACCAGCTCGCCGAGATACATGAAGGCGGTGAAGTCCGAGACGCGCGCCGCCTGCTGCATGTTGTGGGTGACGATGACGATCGTGTAGTCCTGCTTCAGTTCATCGATCAGTTCCTCGATCTTGGCGGTCGAGATCGGGTCGAGCGCCGAGCACGGCTCGTCGAACAGGATGACCTCCGGCTTCACCGCGACGGTGCGGCCGATGCACAGCCGCTGCTGCTGGCCACCCGACAGGCTCTGGCCGTTGGCCGACAGCTTGTCCTTGACCTCGTCCCACAGCGCGGCCCGGCGCAGCGCCTGCTCGACCCGGCCGTCGAGCTCGGACTTCGGCAGCTTCTCGTAGAGCCGGATGCCGAAGGCGATGTTCTCGTAGATCGACATCGGGAACGGCGTCGGCTTCTGGAACACCATGCCGATGCGGGCGCGCAGCAGGTTGATGTCGAGGTCCGGCCGCAGCAGGTTCTCGCCGTCGAACAGCACCTCGCCGGTGGCGCGCTGGCCCGGGTAGAGGTCATACATGCGGTTGAGCACGCGCAGCAGCGTGGACTTGCCGCAACCCGACGGGCCGATGAAGGCGGTGGTCTTGTTGGCGTAGAGCGGCAGGCTGATGCCCTTGAGCGCCCGGCCGTCGCCGTAGAAGAACTCGAGGTTGCGGATCGACACCTTCTCGGCGAGGCCGGCGGTGTCGATGCGGGCGTGGGCGGCCGCGGGGACGGTGGACAGGCTCATGACGATTTCCTCGAGGTGAGCGAGCGGGCCAGGATGCTGAGCGCCAGCACGGTGACGGTGATCAGCAGCGCGCCGGTCCAGGCCAGTTTCTGCCACTCGGCGTAAGGCGACAGGGCGAACTGGAAGATGACGACCGGCAGGCTGGGCATCGGCTGGCCCATGTCGACGCTGAAGAACTGGTTGTTGAGCGCGGTGAACAGGAGCGGCGCGGTCTCGCCCGAGATGCGCGCCACCGCCAGCAGGATGCCGGTGACGATGCCGGCGCGCGCCGCGCGGTAGGCGATCCGCAGGATCATCAGCGACCGCGGCAGGCCGATCGAGGCCGCCGCCTCGCGCAGCGAGTCGGGCACCAGCGTCAGCATGTCCTCGGTGGTGCGCACCACCACCGGGATCACGATGATCGCCAGCGCGGCCGCGCCGGCCCAGCCCGAGAAGTGGCCCATCGGCGCCACCAGGATTTCGTAGACGAACAGGCCGACCACGATCGACGGCGCGCTGAGCAGCACGTCGTTGATGAAGCGCACCACCGTGGCCAGGCGACCATGGCGGCCATACTCGGCGAGGTAGGTGCCGGCCAGCACGCCGACCGGCGTGCCGATCGCGACCGCCAGCACGGTCATCAGCAGGCTGCCGACGATGGCGTTGAGCAGGCCGCCGGCGGCGCCGGGCGGCGGCGTGTTCTCGGTGAAGACCGCGAGCGACAGGCCGCCCACGCCTTCCCACAGCAGCACGCCGAGGATCAGGCCCAGCATGCCCACGCCCAGCCCGGTGCAGGCCAGCGCCAGCGCCTTGAAGACGGCGTTGCGGCGGCGGCGGCGGGCGTAGAGCGGGCTGGCGCCGGCGACCGGGGAGCGGGCGGAGGTGTCGGTCATGGCCTACCGTCCCTGCCGCTGCAGCCGCGCCAGCAGGGTGCGCGCGATCGCCAGCACGATGAAGGTGATGCAGAACAGGATCAGGCCGAGGGCGACCAGCGAAGAGGTGTAGAGATCGCCGACCGCCTCGGTGAACTCGTTCGCGATCGACGCCGAGATCGTGGTGCCCGGCGCGAGCAGCGAGGCCGACACGTGGTGGGCGTTGCCGATCACGAAGGTCACGGCCATGGTCTCGCCGAGCGCGCGGCCCAGCCCCAGCATGAACCCGCCGATCACGCCGACCCGGGTGAACGGCAGCACCACCGAGCGGAAGACCTCCCAGGTGGTGCAGCCGATGCCGTAGGCGGCTTCCTTGAGCACCGGCGGCACCGCCTCGAACACGTCGCGCGAGATCGAGGTCACGAACGGCAGCACCATGATCGCGAGGATCAGGCCGGCGGTCAGCATGCCGATGCCGTAGGGCGGGCCCTCGAACAGCAGGTTGAGCACCGGCACGTTCTCGAACGTGTCGATCAGGAAGGGCTGCACGGTGCGCTGCAGGAACGGCGCGAACACGAACAGGCCCCAGATGCCGTAGATGATGCTGGGAATGCCGGCCAGCAGCTCGATGGCGATGCCGATCGGGCGGCGCAGCGGCTTGGGGCAGAGCTCGGTGAGGAAGAAGGCGATCATCAGCCCGACCGGCACGGCGATCACCATGGCGATCGCCGAGGTCACCAGCGTGCCATAGATCGGTGCCAGCGCGCCGAACCGCTCCTTCACCGGGTTCCACGATTCGTCGAACAGGAAGCCGACACCGAAGGTGCGCAGCGCCGGCGCGGCGCCCAGCACGAGGGCCAGGATGACGCCGCTCAGCAGCGCCAGCACGAGCAGCGCCGCCAGCCGCGTCAGGTTGTGGAACAGGAGGTCCGACAGCCGCAGCCGGCGCAGCACCGCGGTCCGCCCGGTCCCCGTCCCGGTCCCCGCTCCTGTCCTCATGGTGCTGTCGCTCACGCTCGTTCCCCCTCGCGCGCCCGGCCGATCAATGCGACGGCACGAACAGCGGTTTGCCCGCCTCGCCGCCGATCGCCGACCACGACGCCTCGACTTCCTTCACGACCTTCTCCGGCATCGGCACGTAACCCAGTTCCTCGGCCATCGTGTCGCCTTTCGTGTAGGCCCAGGCGAAGAACTTCAGCGCCTCGGCCGTCGCCGCGGCGTCCTGCGGCTTCTTGTGCAGCAGGATCCAGGTCGCGGCGGTCATCGGCCACGACTGGTCGCCGGGCTGGTTGGCGAGGATGACGCCGAAGCCGGGCTTGGAGGCCCAGTCGGCGTTGGCGGCCGCGGCCTGGAAGCTGGCCGGCGACGGCGCGACCGTCTTGCCCGCCCGGTTCACCATGTTGGCGTGGGTCAGCTTGTTCTGCTTGGCGTAGGCATACTCGACGTAGCCGATCGAGCCGCGCGTGTTGGCGACGTAGTTGGCGACGCCCTCGTTACCCTTGGCGCCGATGCCGACCGGCCACTGCAGGGCGGTCGCGACGCCGACCTTGTCCGTCCAGTCGGGATTGGCCTGGCCGAGGTAGTAGGCGAAGTTGTAGGTCGTGCCCGAGCCATCCGACCGCCGGATCGGCGCGATCGCCAGCCGGGGCAGCTTGAGGTCGGGGTTGAGCCGGGCGATCGCCGGGTCGTTCCAGTACTTGACCTGGCCGAGGTAGATCTTCCCCAGCGTGTCGCCGTCGAGCACCAGCTCGCCCGGCTTGAGGCCGGGGATGTTCACGACCGGCACGATCGCGCCCATCACCATCGGGAACTGCGCGAGGCCCGCCGCCTCGAGATCGGCGCCCTTCAGCGGCGCGTCGGTCGCGCCGAAGGTCACCGTCCGCGCCTTGACCTGCTTGATGCCGCCGCCCGAGCCGATCGACTGGTAGTTCACCGCGATACCGGTCTGCTTGCGGTAGGCGTCGGCCCACTTCGCGTAGACCGGGTACGGGAACGTCGCGCCCGCCCCGGAGATGTCGGCGGCCTGAACGGCCGAACCGACGAGCGCCGCGGCGAACAGGACGGCCGCCGCCGCAGCGATGCGCGCGAAGAACACAGGACCCTCCTTCAGGGCGGCACCGTCTTAAGAAGGTTTCGTGACGGTTCTGTTACAGTCAGCCCAGAATGGCGCCCGCAGGGTCGCACCCGCCTTGACGCAGGACAAGAACGCAACCGGAACCTTCTCCCCGGCGGGCCTGCTTCGTGGCAGGGTGCCGCCATGATCCGATCCCTCGGGCGCCGGCGCCTCGTGACGGGGACGCTGGCGACCGCGGCCGTGGCCGCGCCCTTCCTGCAGGTGCGGGGCGCTCCTCTCGCCTTCCCGAGCGACCCCTGGACGCTGGGCGTGGCGTCGGGCGCGCCGACGCCCGACGGGGTCGTGCTGTGGACGCGCCTCGCCCCCCGGCCGCTCGAGGGCGGCGGCATGCCGGGCGACACCGTGGAGGTCGACTGGCAGGTCGCCGAGGACGAGGGCTTCGCCCGCGTCGCGGCACGCGGCACGGCGCGGGCCGCGGCGGCGAGCGCCCACACCGTCCATGTCGAGGTGACGGGACTGCGACCGGCGCGGCCCTACTGGTACCGCTTTCGCGCCGGGCCGGCGGTGAGCCCGGTCGGACGGACCCGCACGGCCCCCGCGCCGGGCGCGCGGACCGACACGCTTCGCCTCGCGCTCGCGAGTTGCCAGCAGTACGAGCACGGCTACTACGCCGCCTACCGCGACATGGCGCAGCGCGAGTTCGATCTCGTCGTCCATGTCGGCGACTACATCTACGAGAGGTCGTGGGGCCGGAACCCGGTTCGCCATCACGGCACCGGCGTGCCGACCACGCTCGACGAGTTCCGCACGCGCTACGCGCTCTACAGGCTCGATCCCGACCTGCAGGCCGCGCATGCCGCGTTTCCATGGCTGTCGACGTGGGACGACCACGAGGTCATGGACGACTACGCCAACGACCGTTCGTACACGGTGCGCGATGCCGAGCGCTTCCTGAAGATTCGCGCCGCCGCCTACCGCGCCTACTGGGAACACCTGCCGCTGCCCGCGCGCGCGCGGCCCAACGGTCCCGACGCCACGCTCTACGCCCACTACCGGTTCGGCGACGCAATGGACATCGTGTTGCTCGACGACCGCCAGTACCGCTCGCCCCCGGCCTGCGTGGCCGGCGGCCGGCCCGGCTCGGTGGCGTCGTGCGACGAGCGCACCGACGAACGCCGCACGATGCTGGGCGCCGCGCAGGAAGCCTGGTTCGCCGACCGCATGCGTGCCGCCTCGACGCGCTGGACCGTGGTGGCGCAGCAGACCCTGGTGGCCGAACTGGCCGGGCCGGCCAAGGACGGCGAGCGGCGCTACTGGATGGATGGCTGGGACGGCTATCCCAACGCGCGACGCCGCCTGCTCGAGACCATCGCGTCGGCGAGGCCGCGCAACCCGCTGGTGCTGGGCGGCGACCGCCATGCCTTCTTCGCGGCCGATCTCGCGCGCGACCCGGCGCGTCCCGAGGGGCCGGTCGTCGCCACCGAGTTCGTCGGCTCCTCGATCACCTCGCAGGGGCCCGATCCCGCCGCCCTGCAGCGCGCCGTCGCGGCCAACCCGCAGGTCCGCTTCGGCCGGGGCGACCGGCGCGGCTACGTCTCCGTCGAGCTCGGGGTGAAACGCGCCGCCGTCGGCTTCGAGGCGGTCGACGACCCGACGCAGCGCGACAGCGCGGTGCGTCGGCTGGCGACCTTCGCCGTCGAGGACGGCGTCGCCGGCGTGCGCCGCGCCTGAGCGCGGCTACTTCTTCGTCGCGGCCGGGCGCAGGTCCTGGTTGAGGAAGGGCGACGGGCCCTTCGGCACCTGGATCACGATCATCCCGACCTTGGCGCTCTGGTGGCAGGCGTTGCAGGCGTCGGTCAGGCGCTGGTAGGCGGCGTCGAAGGCCGCGGCGTCCTTCTTCTCGATCGCCGCCTCGACCGCCTCGATCGGCGCCTTGGTGGCGCCCTCGATCAGCGCCTTGATGTCGAGGTCGCGCCACTTCGGCACGGCCTTGCCGGCATGCTCCAGCGCCTCCTCGAGCTCGTGGATGCCGTGCTTGAGGTACTCCCAGTTGCGCTCGCGACCGGCCAGCCCGACCTTGAGGTGGCGCGGCTGGACCAGCACCGTCATGTGGTCGCCCAGCCCGAACGCGAAGGCGCCCCCCGCGGGGGGATCGTCGGCCCGGGCGACGGGGGACAGGCTGGTCGCAAGCGCGAGCGTGGCGGCGACGAGGGCAATGGTCTGGCGGCGGCTGGACATGGATCTCTTCTCCCTGGGCCGATCTTACGCCACCGGCAGCAACACCGTGAAGGTCGAGCCGCGACCCGGGCTGCTCTGGATATCGAGACGGCCGCGGTGGCGGTTGACCACGTGCTTGACGATCGCCAGGCCGAGGCCGGTGCCGCCGAGCTGGCGCGAGCGCGCGGCGTCGACGCGGTAGAAGCGCTCGGTCAGCCGCGGCAGGTGGGCGGCGGCGATGCCCTCGCCCTCGTCGGCCACGGCGACGGCGACACGACCCTCGCCGGCCGGGCCGGCGGCGATCTTCACCGCGGTGCCGGGGCGCGTGTACTTGATGGCGTTGTCGACCAGGTTCTGGAACACGATGGTCAGCTCGTCGGCATCGCCCAGCGCGCGCGGCAGGCCGGGCGCGAGGCGCAGCTGCAGCGCGACCTCGCGGTCTCGGGCCTTCAGCTGCAGCAGGTCGAGCACGCTCTTCAGCACCGGCACGAGGTCGACCGCGCCCTCGGGCCGCGCGTGCTCGTGCTGCTCGATGCGCGACAGCATCAGCAGGTCGTCGACCAGCCGGCGCATGCGCTCGGCCTGCTCGGCCATGATGGCGAGGAAGCGGTCGCGCGCCGCCACGTCGTCGCGCGCCGGACCGCGCAGCGTCTCGATGAAGCCGGCGAGGCCGGCGATCGGCGTCTTCAGCTCGTGGCTGGCGTTGGCGACGAAGTCGGCGCGCATCCG
>JAIUOX010000118.1 GCA_020160955.1 Pseudomonadota bacterium | reverse complement strand
CCGCTGCCCAGTTGTCGCCGAACGCGCCGTACGAGCCGCCGGCGACGCTCACCGCCAGCGCGAGCCGGTCGCGGGGAATGCCGGCGGCACAGGCGAGCGCGTAGGGGCCGCCCTCCGACCAGCCGGTCACCGCGAAGCGCGCGACGCCCAGCGAGTCGGCCAGCGCCGTCACGTCGTCGGCCCATTGGCCGAGCGAGCGGCCGGGCTGCGGCGTCGAGCGGCCGATGCCCGGACGGTCGATGCCGATCACGCAGAGGCTGGCCCGCGTCGCCGCGTCGGCGAAGAGCGCGACCTCGAGCCGCGAACTCGGCCCGCCATGCTGGTGGAACACGACGGGTCCCGCCGGGACGCCGACGCGGCAGCAGCCGAGCGCGCGGCCGTCGGGCAGGGAAACGACGAAGTCCTCGCTCACGCGGCGGGCGGTGGCGGCGGCAGCGGCCGGATCTCGGCCTTGGCCAGGTCGCCCAGTCGGAGCATGCGCCGCGCGACGATCAAGGCCTCGCCCGCCGTGCCGGCGATGGTCGCGGCCAGGCGATCCTGGGCGGCGTTGGCGAGGAACTCGACGGCGGTGCTGAGGGCGGCGGTGGCGGAAGAGTCGAACACCGCGCGCGTCATCACGCGTAGCAGGCTGCGCGCACTGTGCCGAAGGCCGTAGATCGACATCAGGTCGCGCACCAGCACGACGCTGACGCCCAGCACGACCAGCGCATCGAGCGCCGGGTGGGGGCAGGCCGAGACGCCGATCGTGGCGCGCAGCGCGGCCTGCCGCACGCGCGCGTCGGCGGCGCGGTCCATCGGCTCGAAGATCTCGCGGTTGAGGTGCGCGAGGACATCGTGATCGCTGTGGTGGGCCTGCAGCGCTTCGCCGGCGGCGGCGAGCTGGCCCAGCACCACCGGGTTGTCGGCGTAGATCGCGCGCAGGCTGTCGAGCAGCGCCGCGCCGTGGCCGGCGCCATCCAGTCGCGCCAGTTCCTGCGCCAGCGCGCGGGCGCGCTCGGCGGACTTGAGGCGCCGGAAGGCGCGGGTCTGCTGGGCCACCAGCGCCGCGATGGAGATCACCAGCGCGCTGGTGCCGACCAGCAGCGCGCCGTCGTACAGGCTGCCGGTCTCGAGGGCGCGGCGCGCGAAGCCGACGATCGAGCCTACGACGACGGTGCCGAGGACCAGCGTGCCGGAGGCCAGCGCCAGCCAGCTCCAGCGGCCGATCCGGCGATGGACCGGCGGCGGCGCGACCGGCAGCGGAAGGGCGGCCGACGGGGCTTCGGCCAGTGGCAGGTCGCCGGGCTGGAACTCGAGATCGACCAGCCGCTGGCCGTCCTTGGTGAGGGTCGTCGTCATGGCGCCAACAGGAACTGCAGGAGTTTGTCCATATTCAGGTGGGGCAGCGGCGCGCCGGGCGGGATTGTCGGCGGCTCGAACGTGCGGATGCGGAAACCGACATTGGCCCAGCCGTCGGCGGCCGGGATCGCCCCGGGCAGGACCCCGACATGGAACTTCTTGGGCATCGTGCCGCCCGCGGGGACGCCGACCAGGAACGGCAGGCTCGTGCCATCGACCATGTTCCAGACCTCGCTGGTGGCGCGCACCGACGCGATCGCCTGGAAGCCGTCGGCGCCGGCGAGAAGCGCGCCGGTCATGTCCTGGAGCAGGCCGGCGAGGTTGCGCACCTGGTCGGTCGTGACGTGGTCCGCCTTGGTGGCGACCAGGGCGAGACGATCGACACCCGTGAAGGGCAACAGCTTCAGGTAGGCCGGCGCGAGGTCGTCGAAGGACTGGGCGATCGTGCGGACCGCCAGCGCGAGATCGGAGAAAGACTCCTTGCCCTGCTGCAGCGCGGTCAGGACATCGATCAGCACGACCTGCCGGCGCAGGCGGCCGAACACCGTCGCGTAGAAGGTCCGCACCAGCCTGCGGTACGCCTCGTAGCGGGCGACCAGCGCGGCACCGTTGCTGCCGCGCTTCGGCTTGTCGAGCCGCGCCACCGGGAAGAACAGGCCGTCGTCCGGCGTGGAACCCGGCTGCAGGAAGCGGCCGGGCTGGAGGAACGACAGCGCCCGCTCGGTGCGACAGGCGCGCAGGTAGTCGACGTACAATCCGCCGACCCGGCGGAGCAGACGTGCGTCTTCCGGCGCGTCGAGGTCGATCCGGGCCGCGTCGGCCCGCCACGCCGCCGCGAGGTCGGCGCGCTCCGGGGCGCCCGCGAGATCCTCGCCCTGGCGCGACCACTCCTCGTACGACTGGGTGAGCAGGGGCAGGTCGAGCAGCCACTCGCCGGGATAGTCGACCAGGTCGACATCGGTCGTGGCCGACGACGACAGCCGCCGGCCGAGAAACGACTCCGGCTCGTGCCGGATGCGGATGCGCACCGCCGACAGCGTGCGGGTCGCCTCGGGCCAGCGCGGCGGCGTCGCCTGCAGTGCCGCGAGGTGACCCTCGTAGTCGAAGCGGGGAATACCCGGCACCTCGTGCAGGGTGACGTCCTGCACCTTCTTGATCCACGGGAAGAACGGCAGCGCCTTCGTGGCGGGCTGGGTCTTCGCGGATACCAGCGCGTGCGCAAACGCGGTGATGAACACCGTCTTGCCGGAGCGTTGCAGGCCGGTGATGGCGACCCGCCGGCGCTCGTGGGTCAGCAGCGCCGGGAAGTCGACCAGCGCCTCGCCCGCCGCTTTGAGCGGCGCCAGGGCGAGGTCGGTCCAGCGCTGGAGGTCGGTCATCGCCTCGAGCGGCGAAGGACGCTCAGGGACGGGCGCAGCGGTCGGCGATTTCCTGGGCGCCGCCGCCGGCATCGGTGTCGGGGCCGCCGTAGACGCTGCGGTAGTCGACCTGCGTGTCGCGGCCGTTGTTGACCGAGCGCACGTCGAACGTGCCCATCACGCCGCCGGCCGCGTTCTTGACGACGATGTTGGCGCGGCCGGCCGAGAAGGTCGGCGTCACGGTGAGCAGCGGCCGCTGCTGGCGGGCGACGATGCAGTTGGCCATCGATTCCCAGTGGGCCTGGTAGAGCGAGCTCCAGGTCGGCGGGCGCTGCTCGAACTGGCTGGCCGACTGGCAGGCGGCGAGGGGAGCGATCACGGCGAGAGAGAGGAGGATCGTGCGGTTCATGGGGCGAGATTGCTCCTAGCGGCGTTCGAAGTCGATGCGCTCGTCGACCGGCAGGCCGAGCAGGTGACGGCGCAGGCAGTCCAGCGCCATCTCGACGGCGCCGGCGCGCACCCAGTCGCGGTTGCCGACCAGCCGCGCCGGCCGGGTCACCGCGCCGTCGGCGTCGGCGATGCCGATGCACACCGTGCCGCCCATGTCGGGCCGCTCGGGACCGTCGTCCATCTCGACCAGCAGCGCGAGCGCGTGGCTGGCGCCGGTCTCGGCGCGGAGCGCCGTCGCCGCGGTGCGCGCCGCGTCGTCGTTCGCGCCGGCGATGCCCAGTTCCGCCGGGTTGCGCGCCACGACGCTCTTGCGGAACACCTTCTCGGCGCCGGGCTGCGGCGCGAGGCGCGCCGCGAGGTGGCCGCCGCTCGCGGTCTCCACGGTGGCGACGCTCAGCCCCTTGGCCAGCAGCGCGCCCAGCACCACGCCTTCCAGCGTCTGGTCGTCCTCGGCGATCACGAAGTTGCCGAGCCGGCGGCGGACCTCGGCCTCGACCGGCGCCAGCACGGCGGCCAGCGCGGCCTCGCTGTCGCCGCGCACCGCCAGCTTGGTCTCGAGTTCCGGGTAGTGCGCCTGGAAGCCGAGCTTGATGCTGCCGTCCTGGAAGGCGGGGATGTCGCTCAGCATCCCGTCGGCGCGCGACTCGCCGATGCCGAAGGAATGGAAGCGCTTGAGGCGGGTGACGCCGGTGATGCCGCTGAGCGCGAGAAGGCGCGGGATGACCTGCTCGTCGACCATGCGGCGCATCTCGCGCGGCACGCCCGGGGTGAAGAAGAAGCGGGCCTTGCCGATCGTCACGGCGAAGCCGCAGGCCGTGCCGATCGGGTTGTCGATGAACTCGGCGTCCTGCGGCAGCATCGCCTGCTTGCGGTTGTTGGGCGGCATGACGCGGCCGCGCCGCGCGTAGCTCTCCTCCATCCTCTTCATCCAGTAGTCGCTCAGCACCAGCGGCACGCCGCACGCCTCGGCTGCGACTTCCTGCGACAGGTCGTCGACGGTGGGGCCCAGCCCGCCGTTGACGATCACCGCGTCGGCGCGCTCGCCGGCCTGTCGGAAGGCCTGCAGCAGCGAGCCACGGTCGTCGCCGACCGTGGTCCCCCAGTGGACGCCCAGTCCGACCTCGACCAGTCGCCGGGCGATGTGGCTGTAGTTGGTGTTGATGGTCTTGCCGGTGAGGATCTCGTCCCCGGTGCAGAGAATTTCGACGCGCATGCCCGATTATCGGCTAACGTCGGCGCGAAATCGAGGGAGACGCGCCGTGACGACACTTTCATCCGACCTCAAGGAAGCCCTGGCGAAGGTCGGCACCTCGACCTTGACCGGCGTGCTCAACCGGCGCGGCCTCAAGAGCATGACGCTGTTCGACGTCTGGCCGCTGCGCGTCGAGCAGCCGCGGCTGGTCGGCATCGCCTACACGATGCGCTTCATCCCGTCGCGCGAGGACATGGACGGGCCGGCGTCGAAGAACCGCTCGATGCTGCAGCCGCAGGCGATGGAGGAGTGCCCGCCGGGCCACGTGCTGATGATCGATTCGCGCGGCGATTCGCGCGCCGCCTCGGCCGGCGATCTCTACGTCGGCCGGCTGAAGGCGCGCGGCGCCGCCGGCATCGTCACCGACGGCGGCTTCCGCGACACCGACGGCGTCGCCAAGACCGGCCTGCCGGCCTACCTGCGCCGCCCGGCCTCGCCGCCGACCCCGGTGGCGCACCGGCCGGTCGACCTGCAGGTGCCGATCGGCTGCGGCGGCGTCGCGGTCTATCCCGGCGACATCGTGGTCGGCGACCGCGACGCCATCCTCGTGATCCCGCCGGACATCGTCGAGGCGGTCGCGCAGGAAGCGCTCGACGCCTACCACTACGAGGAGTTCTGCGAGGTCGAGGTGGCGCGCGGCCGGCCGCTCAAGGGCCTGTTCCCGACCGCGTCGGACGAGGCCAAGCGCGACTACGAGGCGTGGAAGAAGAAGGGCGGTCGCTGAGCCGTCACGCCAGCTTCGTGGCGATCGGCACGCCGCCCTTCAGGGTGAGCGTGACCGGCGTGCGCTCGGCGATGTCGGCCATGCGCGCCTTCTGCGCGGCGTCGACCGCGCCCTCGATGCGCAGCGTGCGATCGATGTGCGCCGCCTCGCCACCGATGTAGTGGACGTCGACCTCGACCGCCGTCACCGGCCATTGCTTGCGCTCGGCATACATCCGCAGCGTGATCGCCGTGCAGGCGGCCAGCGCCGAGGTCAGCAGCTCGTAGGGACCGGGCCCGACATCCTTGCCGCCCAGCGCCGGTCCCTCGTCGGCCACCAGCCGGTGGTGGCCGGTGACGATCTGCGTTTCGTAGTTGGTCGTGCCGATCCGTGCCCGCGCCTGCGCCATGTCGGTTTCTCCCTGGTCAACGGTACTGCCGCATCCAGCGGCGGTCGATGTGATCCTTCCACCACCACGCCCAGCGTCCCTCGAAAGCCCACGCGCCGCGCGTGGCGATCGCGTGGCCGTCGCCGGTGCCGAGGATCGACAGGTAGCGCGCCTGCGGCACCCATGGCCGCGGCGCCTCGCCCTGCAGCACGCGGCGCAGGTTGTCGGCCAGCGGCGGCCCCTGGCGCACCGCGAACACGCCGGCCTTGGGGCGCGGATGGTTGGTCATGGTCGCGCAGTCGCCGGCTGCGAAGACGCGACCGTCGCCTTCCGACTGCAGCGTGTCGGAGACCGCGAGGAAGCCACGCGCATCGAGTGGCAGTCCCGTCGCCGCCAGCCACCCGGGCGCGCTGGCCTCGGTGACGACGAACACGGCGTCGGCGTGGTGCCAGGTTTCGCCGACCAGCACGGCGCCGCGCTCGACGCGCTGCGCCGGCGCGTGCTCGAGCAGGCGAATGCCCCGGCGCTGCAGGATCGCGCGCACCCGCCGCCGCGCCGCCGGGGCCTGCCCGGTCAACACCGCGTCGCGCGTCATCAGCGTCACGGTTACCGTCGCACCGCGCGCCACCGTGCGCAGCCGGTGCTGCATGGCCAGCGCCATCTCGACGCCGCCCGCACCGCCGCCGATCACCACGATGTCGAGCGGCCCCAGCCAGGTCTTCTTCTCCTCGAGGAAGGTCAGCCAGCGGCGGCCCAGTTCGGCGATCGGCTTGACCGGCACGGCCCACCGGTCGGCGCCGGGCAGGGCCCCGAGATGGGGCGCCGCCCCGACGTCGAGCGACAGCAGGTCCCACGGCACGGCCTGGCCGTCGGCCAACTGCACCTGCCGGCGCGCGCGGTCGAGCGCCACCGCCTCGCCGTGCACCAGCCGGACGTTCCAGCGGCGGCACAGCGCGGCGAGGTCGATGTGGCAGGCGTCGAAGTCGTAGAGCCCGGCGATGAAGCCGGGGATCATGCCGGAGTAGGGGGTCTTCACGTCGCGCGCGACCAGGGTCACGCGGACCCCCGCCAGCGGCGCCTCGCCAACGCGCTTCAGCACGTGGACGTGGGCATGACCGCCGCCGACCAGCACCAGTTCCTGCATCGGCCTGTTTTCAGACACGCTGGCCTTTTCTCCAATTTTGTTGTATATCAGTCCTTTAAATCATTTTCTTCCAGTTATTTCGGAGCCCTTCATGGCCGTCGTTTCCGGCCCGTCGGTCCTGCTGGACCCGGCATCCTCCTCGGCGTCGCGATCGGCCTGGTCGGTTTCCCTGCCCGCCCTCCTGTTCTTCGCCGTGGCGCTCGCCCTCAACGGTCCGAGCGGCCTGCCGCTGCTGGCCGATCCCGACTCGCAGTGGCACGTCACGGTCGGCAACTGGATCCTCGAGCACCGCCAGTTCCCGACGGTCGACGTCTACTCCCATACCTTCACCGGCCAGCCGTGGATTGCCAAGGAGTGGGGCTCGCAGGTCCTGCTGGCCGCCGCCTACGATCTCGGCGGCTGGGGCGGCGTCACGCTGCTGGCCTCGCTTGCCATCGGCGCCACCTTCGCGCTGCTGTTGCGCCTGCTGCTGCGCGACCTGCGTCCGTCCGTGGCGATCCTCGTCACCGGCGCCGCGCTCGTCATGTCGGCGCCGCACTTCCTCGCGCGGCCGCACGTGCTGGCGTTCCCGCTGATCCTGCTGTGGGTGTCGGGCCTGCTGCGCGCCGCCGAGGCCGGGACCGCGCCACGCCCTTGGCTGCTGGGCGTGATGCTGCTGTGGGCCAACATGCACGCCGGCTTCACGCTGGGCATCCTGCTGGTCGGCGCCTTCGCTCTCGATGCGCTGGTCAACGCGCGCGACGGCGCGGCGCGCAAGCGGCTGTTCATCGACTGGGCGACGTTCGGCGTCGGCACGGTGGCGGTCGCCTGCATCACCCCCTACGGGCCGGAGTCGATCCTCGTCACCCTGCGCATCTTCGGCATGGGCGACGCGCTCGCCCTGATCTCGGAATGGCAGGCGCCGGACTTCCAGAAGCACGGCCTGCTCGAGCTGATGGTGCTGATCGCGCTGTACCTCGTGCTGTCGCGCGGCCTCAAGGTGCCGCTGGTGCGCCTGCTGGTCGTGCTGGGCCTGGTGCACCTGTTCCTGCGCCACATCCGCAATGCCGAGCTGCTGGCCACGCTGGCGCCGCTCGTGCTGGCGCCGGTGATCGCCCGGCAGTTCCCCTCGGTCGCCGCCGCGTCGCAGCCCGACGGCTGGCTGGCCCGCCTGGCACGGCCGGCCGGTCCGGCCGCGCTGGCGCTGGTCGTCGCGCTGCCGCTCGTGACGGGCGGTGCGCTGATCGCCAGCGGCCGCGTCGTGCCGCCGGTCGACAACACGCCGGCCGCGGCGGTGGCGTGGGCGCGCGAGCAGGGCCTCAAGGGGCGCGTCTTCAACCACTACGGCTTCGGCGGCTACCTGATCAGCCAGGGCGTGCCGACCTTCATCGACGGCCGCGGCGAGCTGTTCGGCGGCGACTTCGTCACGCTCTACGCCAAGACCGCCGGCCTGACCGCCGACGAGCCGCTCGACACGCTGCTCGACCGCTACGGCATCGAGTGGACGCTGCTGCTGCCGCGCCAGGCGGCCAACCAGCTGCTGGCCCGCCTGCCCAACTGGCGGCGCGCCTACGCCGACGACGCGGCGGTGATCTACGTGCGCGAGCGCTAGGCGCGCCCGTTCACGCCTTCAGGACGATCCAGGTGCAGGCGCCGATCGCGCACAGCCGGCCGCTCTCGGTGTAGAGGGCGGTGCCGGAGTAGAGCTTCCGGCCGTCCTCGCCGATCTTCCAGCCGACCACGGCGCAGCGCTCGCCGACCTTCGGCGGGTCGATCACGCGGGCGGTCATGCGGCCGGTGAGCGCCGGCCGGTGATCATCGGGATCCTGCGCCGCCCACGCGCCCGGGCAGTCGAGCGTGCCCCACACGAACTCGGGACGGATGCGACCGTCGGCGTCGGCGTGGTTGGCGTGCGGCACGTAGCTCGACAGAGACCGGCCCTTGTGCGGCGCGGCGAGGCCGAACACGCGCAGGCCGTCGCCGACCGCGCGGCTGCGGCCGCACACCACGCAGCGATTGAAGTCGCTGTCGTCGCCGCAGCCGCCGATCTCGCCGCAGCGCAGGACGTCGCGCCAGTCGGTCGGCGCCGGCGGCGGCACCAGCTCGGCCAGCGATCCCGCCCGCGCCTCGCAGATCAACGTCGCGCCGTCGCGCAGTAGCAGCGCGTCGCCGTCGCGCACCACGGCCATCGGCCGGTCGACCGGGACAGGCGCGCGCAGCGTGATCTCGACCGTGCCGTCGCCGCCGAACGCCGCGATGAAGCGGCCGGCCAGCGCGCCACCGACGTAGCCACCGTTGCCCGAGCCGGGCGGGCCGTTGAAGCGCCCGTCGATGATCAGCGTATCGTCCACTGGAATTCCTCCGCGCCGCGGACCTTGCCGACCGTGCAACGGCGATGCAAGGGTGAAGCGAATGGATCGCTTCCTGCCCTGGGCGCTGGTTGGCCTGTGTTTCGTGCTGGGAGTCGTGAGCCGCTCGGTCAGCGACACGTTCGTCGTCTTCGTGCCGGCGCTGCAGTCGCACTTCGAGGCGAGCCGCAGCGCGGTCACCGTGATCTACAGCTTCGCGCTGTTGAGCAGCATCGGCTCGCCGCTGGCCGGCTGGATCGCCGACCGCTTCGGCCTGCGAGCGCTGACCATCGTCGGCCTGCTGGCCGCCGGCCTCGGCACCGTCAGCGCGTCGTTCGCCCAGCATCTCTGGCAACTCTACCTCGGGCTTGGCCTGCTGCTCGGCTTCGGCGGCGTCGCGCTGGGCGCGGTGCCGAGCTCGATCGTCATCGGCCGCTGGTTTCCCGCGCACCGGTTGGGCGTGCCGATGGCGGTGGCGTGGTCGGCCACCGGCGTCGGCGTCATGGTGATGCTGCCGCTCGCCCAGCACCTGCTGACCACCGAGGGCTGGCGCGAGGCCTACCGTGCCTTGTCGCTGTTCAGCGTCGCGCTGCTGCCGCTGGCGCTGTTCCTGCCGTGGCGGCGCATCGAGGCGGGTGCGCCCGGCCTCGCCCGCGCCCGCAGCGCCGCCAGCCATGGCCCGACGGTCGGCCAGGCGATCCGCGACTGGCCGTTCTGGGCGCTCACCTTCTCGTTCGGCCTGACCTCGCTCGGCATCTTCGCGGTGTTCCCGCAGGCCATGGCCTACCTGCTCGAGCGCGGCATCGACGGCGCCTACGCGGCGCGCGCGCTGGCCGTCGCGGGCGTCCTGACGCCGCTCGGCATGGTCGGCTTCTCGTGGCTGGCCGACCGCGGCGGCCGTCGCCTCGCGGCGCTGCTGGCCTACGGCTGCTCGATCGCCGGCGTCGGCGCGCTGGCGCTGGTGCGCGGCCCCGACGACACCGCATGGCTGTGGCTCTACGTGCTGCTGTTCGGCGGCAGCATGGGCTCGCGCGGGCCGATGATCTCGACGTTGGCGACGCTGCGCTACCGCGGCTCGCAGTTCGGCCGGATCTTCGGCCTGATCGGCACCGGGACCGGCGTCGGCGGCTTCCTCGGCGCGTGGATCGGCGGGCTGCTGCACGACTGGACCGACGGCTACGCCGCCGTGATGCTGTTCTCCGTGGCGGCGCTGGCGCTGGCCGCCAGCGCGCTGGGCGCCGAGGCCGGCGCCCGCGAACGTCTGGCGCGCTGACCCTGCCTCAGAGCGGCAGGATCGCCGCGTGCACGAGGTTCGACACGAGGTCGAGCCGCCGGCTGTGCCAGGGATCGGGGATACGGTTGTTGGTGAGGTAGGCGAACGAGACGCCCGACTCCGGATCGCCCCAGCAATAGGACGTGCCGACCCCGCCATGGCCGAACGCGGTCGGCGGCGCGAAGCCGCCGAGGCCGCGCACGTTGGCGGTGGTGCCGCGCAGGTGCGGCCCCAGCCCGCGATGCATCGGCATGCCCATGAACTCGTCGACGCGGTCGCCGGTGTGATTGCGGATCGCGTAGCCCAGCGTGCGCGGGCCGAGGATGCGCGTGCCGGCCAGCTCGCCGCCCTGCAGCATCATCTGGTAGAGCGCCGCCATCGCGCGCGCCGTGCCGTAGCCCGCCGCGCCGGGCGCGCCGCTGGCCCGCCAGGCCGCCGTGTTGTTGTCGGCCAGCGGCCGCATCGCCTTGCCGTCGGGCGTCGGCTCGTGCATGTCCGCCGCCCGTCCGAACTCGGCCTCGGGCAGGCCGACGAACAGTTCCTGTCCCAGCCCGAGGGGCTCGAGCACGGTCTCGCGGATGACGTCGCGGAAGTCCTTGCCGGTCACCGCCTCGATCAGCACGCCGAGTGCCCAGTGCGCGCTGGTGCCGTGGTAGTGGACGCGGCTGCCCGGCGTCCATTCGAGGGCGAAGTCGCACACGACCTCGCGCAGCGTCTTGTGGTCGGCCCACGCCGCCGGCCCGACGACGGCATTGGGAAAGCCGGCCTGGTGGGTGATGGTCTGCAGCACGGTGATGTCGCCCTTGGCGTGGCGGGCGAACTCCGGGACATGGTCGGCGATGCGGTCGGAGAACGAGAACAGCCCGCGCTCGGCCAGCACCCACAGCGCCACCGCGGTCACCACCTTGGTGTTGGAGTAGAGCAGCCACAGCGTGTCGTCGTCGGCCGGGCGCGGCGTCCCCGCCGTGACCGCGTTGCCGAAGCTGCGGTACAGCGCCAGCTTGCCGTGGCGCGCCAGCGCGATCTGGCAGCCGGGATAGCGTCCCTCGGCGATGTGCCGCTCGATCAGCGCGACCAGGCGATCGATCTGGCTGCGGCGGAAGCCGAGCGCGTGCAGGTCCGAGGCGGGCAGCGGGAAACGCGGGGTGGTCGGAGCGGGGGCGGTACGGGTCACGAAGGTTCCTCCGGAAGGGGAAATATTATCTTCCCGAGACAGGGGGATGAACGGTCTTTCGACATCTTGTGTTCCGGGAAAAAACCGCCACAATGACCGGCATGTTCGACCGGGCCGCGTACCGACTCGACTTCCGCAGTAGACCCGCTCAACGGCAGAGAGACTAGCCGTGGCGCCGGGGCTGGAATCCTGTCACGCGCTGGTGCTCAACGCCGATTTCCGGCCCCTGTCCTATTTTCCGTTGTCGATCTGGTCCTGGCAGGACGCGGTGAAGGCCGTCTTCCTCGACCGCGTCAGCGTGATCTCCGAGTACGACCGCAAGATCCACAGCCCGACCTTCGAGATGCGGCTGCCCAGCGTGATCGCGCTGAAGGAGTACGTGCCGGCGGCGCGCCGGCCGGCCTTCACCCGGTTCAACGTCTTCCTGCGCGACAGCTTCCACTGCCAGTATTGCGGCGACACCTTCGCCACCAACGAGCTGACCTTCGACCACGTCGTGCCGAAGTCGCGCGGCGGCCGCACGTCGTGGACCAACGTCGTCACCGCCTGCAGCCCGTGCAACCTGCTCAAGGGCAACCGGATGTTGCGCGAATCGGGGCTGATGCTGCGGCGCTTCCCATCCGAGCCGACGACCCAGGAACTGCAGGAAAACGGGCGCGGCTTCCCGCCGGGCTACCTGCACGAGAGCTGGCGCGACTTCCTGTACTGGGACAGCGAGCTGGACCAGACCTAGGTCCGGCGCCGGATCAAACCTGGAAATCAGATCCGCGACGACAGCCAGATCGCCAGCTTCGAGCCCGCCTTGATGACCGTGCTGAGCGCCTCGTAGCCAGGCGCCTGCTCGGCGCCGGCGGCCAGCGCGGTGTCGCGGTGCTCGATCTCGTCGGCACGGAACTTCTCGATGGTCGCCCGGAGCTCCGCCTCGTCGTCGCCCAGCGCCTCGGCCTGCGCCGCGTAGTGCTCGTCGATGGTCTCCTCGACCGCGACGGTGCAGGCCATCGCAGCCTTCTCGCCCATCAGGGCGGTCGCCGCGCCGAGCGCGAAGCCCGCGACGTGCCACAGCGGCGACAGCGCGGTCGGACGCACCCGGCGTTCCGCCAGCAGGCGGTCGAATTCGCGGTTGTGGGCGCGCTCGGCCTCGGCCATCTCGGCGATCTTGCGCGCCGCCGCGCCCTTGGCGCGGCCGCTCAGGCGCAGCCCGAACAGCTGGCCCTCGTAGATCCGCACGGCGCCGAACTCGCCGGCCTGGTCGACGCGGATCGTGCGCTCGACGACGGTGCGCGGCTCGGGGTCGCCGGGATTGCGGTCGCCGGCGGTCCGCCGGGGAGAGTTGGCGATCGTGGTCATGGTGTGCTCAGGGCCGTCCCTTGATCCAGCTGGCGATGGACGAGGAGAGAATCAAGGCCAGCCCGCCGGAGCAGATCGCGTTCCAGCCGGCCATCGAGATTCCCCACATCGACCAGGCGGTCTCGTCGCAGCGCACCATGCGGGCGCCGAACAGGTAACGCTTGAGCTGCTCCGCCGACAGGCCGACCGGGATGTTGCCCGAGCAGGTCTGCGGTCCGGCCCACCAGCGGTACTCGACGCCGACGTGGTAGACGCCGATCAGGGCCGTGGCGATCAGGGCGGAGATCGCGACCAGCAGCAGCACCAGCGCCAGCCGCGGCCGGGCATAGGCGAGCAGGGCGCACAGGCCGGCCACGATCGCCACCATATGCGGCCAGCGCTGCCAATAGCACATCGTGCAGGGCGCGAGGCCGACGACGTACTGGAAGTAATAGGCGCCGCCCAGGAGCGCGCCGCTGCCCAGCGCGGCGACCAGGCCGAGCTTGCTGGGGGCGGGGAGGCGTTCCACGAACGACATGACGGGTCCCTAGAAGATGTAGCGGAAGGCGACGAAGCCGCCGACCAGGGCGATCAGGAACAGCCAGGTGAGCAGCGTCAGCCGCTTCTCCACGAACGTCCGGATCGGCTCGCCGAACTTCCAGAGCAAGGCTGACACGAGGAAGAACCGCGCACCACGCGTCACGATGGACGCCCAGACGAAGGTGAACAGGTCGAAGTGCGCAGCGCCCGAGGCGATGGTCACCAGCTTGTAGGGGATCGGGGTCAGGCCCTTGATCAGGATGATCCAGATGCCGTAGCGGTCGAAGCCGTCGCGGAAGGCGGTCAGGCCGGCTTCCATGTGGTAGGTCCGGACCACCCACTCGCCCAGCGTCTCGAAGAAGTAGTAGCCGATCGCGTAGCCCAGCAGGCCGCCCAGCACCGACGACACGGTGCAGACCGCGGCGATGGTGAAGGCCTTGGCGCGGTTGGCCAGCACCATCGGGATCAGCATCACGTCGGGCGGAATCGGAAAGAACGAGCTTTCCATGAAGGACACGACGGCGAGCGCCCACAGGGCGCGGGGGTGAGCCGCGAGCCGGATCACCCAATCGTAAAGGCGGCGGATCATGCGACCGCTGTTCTAGCCGGTCTCCCCTCGCCCTGCGAGAGTTCATTGACGCCGCAGGTTTCATGCTCCCTGCGGCGGATTCGGCCGCGGGGCGGCCGGGTGGGGGCGGCCGGGGGGCTACTCCGCCGCCTGCTTCAGCCGGGTCGGCACCGGCTCGCCAGCCAACAGGGCGGCGCGGGCCGCCTCGTACTCGGCCTTCAGCCGGGCGATCACCTCGGCGGCCGGCGGCGCGTCGACGATCTGGCCGACGCCCTGGCCGGCGCCCCAGATGTCGCGCCACGCCTTGGTCTTCATGTTGCCGCCCGAACCGAAGTTCATCTTGCTCTTGTCGGCCTCGGGCAGGGTGTCGGGATCGAGGCCGGCGGCGGCGATGCTGCGCTTGAGGTAGTTGCCGTGCACGCCGGTGAACAGGTTGGTGTAGACGATCTCCTCGCCCGACGAGTCGATGATGCACTGCTTGTTGGCGTCGGTCGCGGCGGCTTCCTTGGTCGCGATGAAGCGCGTGCCCATGTAGGCGAGGTCGGCGCCGACCGCCTGGGCCGCCAGCACCGAGGCGCCGTTGGCGATCGAGCCCGAGAGCAGGATGCAGCCGTCGTAGAACTGGCGCACCTCGGCGACCAGCGCGAAGGGCGACAGCCGGCCGGCATGGCCGCCAGCGCCGGCGCAGACCAGGATCAGGCCATCGACGCCGGCCTGGATGGCGCGCTTGGCGTGGGTGATGTTGGTGACGTCGTGGAACACCAGGCCACCGTAGCGCTTGGCCGACTTCACGACGTCGTCGGGCGCGCGCAGCGACGTGATCTGGATCGGGACACGGTACTTCTCGCACATGTCGATGTCGTGCTGCAGCCGGTCGTTCGAGCTGTGCACGATCTGGTTGACCGCGAACGGCGCGACCTTCTTGTCCGGGTTCTTCGCCTTGTACTCGCGCAGCTCGGTGGTGATGCGCTGCAGCCACTCCTCCAGCATCTCCTTGGGCCGCGCGTTGAGCGCCGGGAAGGAGCCGACGACGCCGGCCTTGCACTGCGCCAGCACAAGGGGCGGATGCGAGATGATGAAAAGCGGCGCGCCCACCACCGGAATCCGCAAGGTCTTCAGGATGTCCGGCAGTGCCATCGATGTTCCCCCAGCAATTGACGTTTGCGTAAACGTAAGCGCTTCTAGCAGAATGTCGCTGCACGGCAAAGGTCGGCTGAGTCCTTTCCTGTGCGAGGGGCCGCTCGGTTTGGCGGCGAGCTGACCGTTGATCGCGGCACGGTCCGCATATAACGATCACGCGACGGCCCGCGGCGGGCCGGCAGGGGTGCCTCCGCTTGGATGTGATCGAAACGGCGATCCGGAACGCTTTCGAGAAGGGCAATGCGGAAGACCGCGCCTTTTGCGAAAAGGTCTATCGGTCGGCATTTGCAGCGCTCGACCGGGCGCTGAAGGCAAACCCGCAGATGACCGTCGAAGTGGCGATCGGCCGCCGCAAGAACCTCCAGGCGAAGATCGCCGAGATCGAATCCGAATTCATCGCTGCGGTCCCGCCCGGCATTGTGTCGCCGGCTGTTGCGGCGCCGGAAGTCTCGTCTCCCGCGGCAGTCGAACCGGTCGGCCGGGCACCCGCCGTCGAGGTGGCGCCGCCTGTTTCGG
>JAIUOX010000117.1 GCA_020160955.1 Pseudomonadota bacterium | reverse complement strand
AGAAGTGCGAGGGGATCGTGAAGACCGCGACGATCTCGTTCGGACAGGCGATGCCCGAGATCCCGATGGCGCGGGCGCAGGACGAGGTGATGGGCTGCGATCTCTGCCTCGTGCTCGGCAGTTCGCTGGTCGTCTACCCGGCCGCCGGATTTCCGCTGATGGCCAAGCGCAAGGGGGCGCGGCTGGCGATCGTGAACCGCGAGCCGACCGACCAGGACCCGGAGGCCGACCTGGTCATCCACGGCGAGATCGGCCCCGTCCTGAGCCGGGCTGTCGGCGTGAATTGACGCGTCGTTATTGCAGGGGGGCTGCGGCGAGGGTTAAATCGCACCGGGTGCTGGGAGGATGACATGGTGGCGATCGGGCGTCGCGGCGCGATGCTGGGAGGATTCGGGACGTTGGCGCTCGGCGCGGCGGCCCCGGCAGCCGGGCAGGACATCACTTTCTTCCGGATCGGCACCGGCGGCACTGCCGGGACCTACTTCCCGATCGGCGGCCTGATCGCCAACGCGATCTCGAACCCGCCGGGCTCGCGGCCGTGCAGCGAGGGCGGTTCGTGCGGCGTCCCGGGCCTGGTCGCAACGGCGGTCGCCTCGAACGGCTCGGTGGCCAACGTGCAGGGCATCAACAGCGGTTCCATGCAGTCCGGCTTCACCCAGTCGGACGTCGCCTACTGGGCGTTCAACGCCACGGGCATCTACGAGGGCCGGCCCAAGGTCGAGGCGCTGCGCGCCATCGCCAACCTCTACCCGGAAAGCTTCCACCTGGTGGCCCGCAAGGGCTCCGGCATCAAGTCGATCCGCGATCTCAAGGGCAAGCGGCTGTCGCTCGACGAGCCGGGCTCGGGCACGCTGGTCGATGCACGGCTGATCCTGGCGGCCTACGGTCTCACCGAGAAGGACGTGAAGGCCGAGTACCTCAAGGCGCAGCAGGCGGCCGACAAGCTGAAGGAGGGCGCGCTCGACGCCTTCTTCAGCGTCTCCGGCTGGCCGCTGGGCGCGATCGCCGAGCTGGCGTCGACCACCGGCATCGAGCTGGTGCCGATCGACGGGCCGGAGGCCGAGGCGCTGGTCAAGCAGTACAGCTTCTTCGCCCTCAACGAGATCCCGGACGGCGCCTACAAGGGCGTGCCGGGCGTGAAGACGGTCAGCGTCAACGCCATCTGGGCGACCTCGACCAAGCAGCCCGAGCAGCTGATCTACGACATCACCGCGGCGCTATGGAATCCCAGCACGCGCAAGCTGCTGGATTCGGGCCATTCCAAGGGCCGCATGATCCAGCTCGACCAGGCAACCCAGGGGCTGGGCATTCCCCTGCATCCCGGCGCCGAGAAGTTCTACCGGGAGAAGGGCCTCCTGAAGTAAGGCCCCGGCATTCGAGATCGGAGACAGGACATGAGGCTCAAGGGCAAGGTCTGCGTCGTGACGGCGGCGGGACAGGGGATCGGCGCGGCGACGGCGCGGGCCTTCGCGCGCGAGGGCGCGACGGTCTGGGCGACCGACGTCGATGCCGGCAAGCTGGCCGCCCTGGCCGGCGTCGACGGCGTGACGACGCGCCCGCTCGACGTGCTCGACAAGAAGGCGATCGCCGCGCTGGCCAGCGAGACCGGCGCGGTCGACGTGCTGTTCAACTGCGCCGGCTTCGTCCACCACGGCAACGTGCTGCAGGCCACCGACGAGCAGTGGTCGTTCGCCTTCGACCTCAACGTCCGCAGCATGTTCTGGACGATCCAGGCCTTCCTGCCGGGCATGCTGGAGAAGGGCGGCGGCTCGATCGTCAACATGTCGTCGGCCGCCTCGTCGGTGAAGGGCGCGGCGCTGCGCTTCATCTACGGCACCACCAAGGCCGCCGTGATCGGTCTCACCAAGTCGGTGGCCGCCGATTTCGTGGCCAAGGGCATCCGCTGCAACGCGATCTGTCCCGGCACCGTGCAGACGCCGTCGCTCGACGAGCGAATCTCGTCGCTGGGCGGCGGCGCCGATGCCCGTACCTTCTTCCTGCAGCGCCAGCCGACCGGGCGCTTCGGCTCGGCCGACGAGATCGCCGCCCTGGCGGTCTACCTCGCCAGCGACGAGTCGGCCTTCACCACCGGCACCGTGAACGTGATCGACGGCGGCTGGAGCGTCTGAGGGTGGACATCGCCGCCATCGCCGCGCTGGCCCCGGTCATCCCGGTCCTGACGGTCGAGCGGGTGGCGGACGCCGTGCCGCTGGCGCGGGCGCTGGTCCGGGGCGGCCTGCCGGCCCTGGAGATCACCCTGCGCACCCCGGCGGCGCTGGAGGCGATGGCCGCCATCGCGGCCGAGGTCGAGGGCGCGGTGGTCGGGGCGGGGACGGTGCTGGAGCCGGGCCAGGTCGACAAGATCGTGGCGGCGGGTGCGCGTTTCGCCGTCAGCCCGGGCTTTTCCCCGGCGGTCGGGAGGGTGATTCGGGACGTCGGCCTGCCGTTCCTACCCGGAATCCAGACAGTGTCCGAATCCCTGGCAGTCGCCGAGCAGGGCTGGCGGGTCCAGAAGTTCTTCCCGGCCGACGTGGCCGGCGGGCCGGGCTGGCTGAAGGCGGTGGCCGCGCCGCTGGCCGGCCTGCGCTTCTGTCCGACCGGCGGGGTCGGGCCGGACACCGCGCCGGCCTACCTGGCGCTGGCCAACGTGGTCTGCGTCGGCGGCTCGTGGGTCGCGCCCAGGGACGCGATTGCATCCAAGAACTGGTTGCAGGTCGAGCGGCTGGCGGCCGCAGCCGCCGCCTTAAAACGGTCCTAGCGCGCCTGCATAAAAGGTGGTTGAAGGATGGTGCAAGGAGCTCGACCCGTCTTGAATAAACTGGCTTTCGCGGCTGCCGCGCTGGCGCTGTCCCTGGTCGGACCGGCGATGGCGAACAACGTCCTCGTCCTCAACTCGGAGGAGGCCTCGTACAGCGTGATCGACCGCGCGACGCGGGCCGAGATCCAGCGCCTGCCGGTCGGACGCGAACCGCATCACCTGATCTCGACGCCCGACGGCAAGGAAGTGCTGATCGGCTCGACGGTGACCAACGAACTGCTCGTGCTCGATTCGAAGACCGGCGAGAAGAAGCGGGTGATCCGCGACATCATCGATCCCTACCACCTGGCGTTCAGCCCGGACGGCAAGTGGTTCGTCACCGTCGCCTACCGGCTCGATCACGTCGACATCTTCCACGCCGACGGCTTCAAGCTGGCCGGCCGCATCTTCATCGACGGCATGCCGAGCCACATGGCGTTCGATGGCGCGTCGAAGACGGTCTACATCACGCTGCAGCAGAGCGGACGCGTCGTCGCCTTCGACCTCGCGACGCAGGCGATCAAGTGGAACGTCCCGGTCGGCAACGCGCCGGCCGGCATCATCATGGTGCCCGAAGACAAGCGCCTCGTGGTCGCGCTGACCGGCGAGGACGGCGTCGTCACGCTCGATCCCAAGGACGGCTCGATGATCGGCCGCCTGCAGACCGGCAAGGCGGCGCACAACTTCTGGCCGAAGGGCGACGGCCGGCACTGGTTCCTGAGCAACCGCGTCGAGGGCCTGGTGTCGGTGCTCGACGCTCAGGACATGAAGGTGGTGGCCAGCGTGAAGATCCCCGGCGGTCCCGACTGCATGGCGATCTCGCCCGACGGCAAGGAACTGTGGGTCACCCAGCGCTTCCTGCGCCGCGTCGCCATCGTCGACATCGACACGATGAAGGTGATCGGCAGCATCCCGGTCGGCAAGTCGCCGCACGGCGTCTTCATGCTGCAACCGAACGCGCCGCCGCAGGCGTCGTCGGCGCCCTCGAAGGGCCCGGTCGTCCCGGCCTCGGCGGACCAGCCGGCCACCAAGCGCTGATCGGCCCGCCATGCGCGGCCTCACCGACCTCTGGATCACCGTCCAGAACTGGATCTTCGAGACCTTCGTCACGCCGGTGATCTACTGGCTGGGCCAGATGGCGTGGTACGAGCCGGCCTACAACGCCGTCGAGTTCTTCATGCTGGGCGTGCTGCAGATCGCGGTGATCGCGCTCGGCATGCGCTTCTTCGAACGCCGCTGGCCGCTCGAGAAATCGGGAGCGGACGATCGCCTGGTCGGCGTCGACCGGGTCTACACGGTGCTCAACAAGCTGGGCGTCATCCCGCTCGCGATCTTCGCCATCACCTACCCGGTGACGACGCAACTCGAGGTCGTGATGCGCGGCTGGGGCTACGCCCCGCCGCGGCTCGAGACCGTGGTGCCGTGGCTCCGGGACCAGGTCTTCCTGTCGTTCCTGCTGTACTTCTTCCTCTACGACTTCGCCGCCTACTGGCTGCACCGCGCCCAGCACGGCCTGGCCTGGTGGTGGTCGCTGCACAGCCTGCATCACAGCCAGCGCCGCGTGACGGTGTGGACCGACGACCGCAACCACGTGCTCGACGACCTGATCGTAACCTTCGCGCTGGTGCTGTTCTCGCAGCTGGTCGGCGTGCAACCCGGCGAGTACGTCTCGATCCTGATGGTCGGACGGCTCATCGAGAGCTGGAGCCACGCCAACGTCGACATGAGCTTCGGCCGGATCGGCGAGAAACTGATCGTCGGCCCGCGCTTCCACCGGCTGCACCACGCGCTCGCCAACCCGGACGAGCCGCACATCCACGACCACAACTACGCGCCGGTCTTCCCGATCTGGGACATCCTGTTCGGCACCGCCGTGTTCGACGGCAAGACGCGGCCGACCGGCGTGGACGATCCCGCGGTCGATGCCGACAACGGCAAGGGCTGGGTCGCCCAACAGGTCGCGGTGTTCGGCCGCTTCCTGCGCGCCGTCACCCCGCGCGCCCTGCGCGCGCCAGTTCAGCCCGGACTGCGTCCGCCCGCGGAATAGGCGTCACCGCGCCGTAGCCCTGCGTCGACAGGGCCGCCGCCACGTTGGCGTAGGCGGCCGCCGCGCGCAGGTCGTCGCCGGCCAACAGCCGGGCGAGGAAGCTGCCGTCGAAAGTGTCGCCGGCGCCGGTCGCGTCGACCGCCTCGACCCGGTGGCCGGGCACCCGGAAGCGCTCCTGCGCCGTCGCCACGAGGCAGCCGTCGGCCGCCATCTTGAGCGCGACCAGCGGCGCGCCCAGCCGCAGGTAGTGGTCGACGATGGCATCGGGCGCCTCCAGCCCGGTCAGTTGCCGCGAATCGTCGAGGCTGGGCAGCGCGATGTCGCAGCGCGCGATGGTGGCGTCGATCACCCCGCGCGCGGTGTCGATATCCCACAGGCGGAGCCGGAGGTTGGTGTCGTAGGAGACCTTCACGCCGGCCGCGCGCGCGATCTCCAGCGCCGCCGCGCAGGTCGCCCGCGCCGTGTCGCTGATCGCCTGGCCGATTGCCGAGAGATGCAGGACGCGCGCGCCGGCGATGTAGTCGCGCGGCAGGCCGTCCGGCGTCATCAGGGAGGCCGCCGAGTTCTTGCGCAGGTAGTCGAACTTGTGGCCGGCCGGGCCGTGGGTGACGAACGACACGCCGGTCGGGGCGGTGGGATGGCGCGCGACGTGCGCGGTGTCGACGCCCTCCGAGCGCCACAGCTCGAGGAAGGCGTCGCCCATCCAGTCCTCGCCGAGGCTGGTGAGGTAGCCGGTCGACGCGCCCTGGCGGGACGCCGCGATGACCACGTTCTGGGAATCGCCGCCGAAGCCCTGCAGCCAGGTCCGGCCGTCGCCTTCCTTGGGGCGGTTGAACTCGATCAGCGGTTCGCCGAGGGACAGGAGCGCGGGGGAAGGGGCCATGGCGCGGCAGCTTTCCACGCGACCGCCCGTTGCTCAAGGCCGGGCGCGCGCTACTGTGTCGTCAACGAACGAAACCGGAGGAAGAGATGGCCGACAACAAGGACGGGAAGCGGCGGCTGCGCAGCCGCGAGTGGTTCGATTCGAAGAGCGACCCGACCATGACCGCGCTCTACCTCGAGCGCTACATGAACTTCGGCCTGACGCTCGCCGAGCTGCGCAGCGGCAAGCCGATCATCGGCATCGCCCAGACCGGCAGCGACCTGTCGCCGTGCAACCGCCACCACGTCGACCTCGCCTGGCGCACCCGCGACGGCATCCGCGACGCCGGCGGCATTCCCATCGAGTTCCCGGTCCACCCGATCCAGGAGACCGGCAAGCGGCCGACCGCGGCGCTCGACCGCAACCTCGCCTACCTCAGCCTGGTCGAGAGCCTGTACGGCTACTTCTTCGACGGTGTCGTGCTGACCACCGGTTGCGACAAGACCACGCCGGCGATGCTGATGGGAGCGGCCACGGTCGACATCCCGGCGATCGTGCTGTCGGGCGGCCCGATGCTCGATGGCCACTTCGGCGGCGGCCTGGCGGGCTCGGGCACCATCGTGTGGTACGCGCGCGAGGAGCTGGCCGCCGGCCGCATCGACATGGAGCAGTTCATCGAGATGGTGGCGTCGAGCGCGCCCAGCGTCGGCCACTGCAACACCATGGGCACCGCGCTGTCGATGAACAGCATGGCCGAGGCGCTCGGCATGTCGCTGACCGGCTGCGCGGCGATTCCCGGCCCCTACAAGCAGCGCGGCCAGATGGCCTACGAGACCGGCCGGCGCATCGTCGAAATGGTGTGGGAGGACCTGCGGCCGTCGAAGATCCTGACCCGGGCGGCGTTCGACAACGCGATCGTCGCGGCGAGCGCGCTTGGGGCCTCGACCAACTGCCCGCCGCACGTCAACGCGATCGCCCGCCATGCCGGCGTCGACCTCGTGAACGCCGACTGGGACAAGCGGGGCTACGACATCCCGCTGCTGGTCAACTGCATGCCGGCCGGCAAGTACCTCGGCGAGGCGTTCTACCGCGCGGGCGGCGTGCCGGCGGTGATGGCCGAGCTGCTGGCGCACGGCAAGCTGCGCGGCGAGGCGATGACGGTCACCGGCAAGACCATGGAAGAGAACCTCGCGGCCGCGCCGCGCGCCGACGGCGAGGTGATCAAGCCCTACGACAGGCCGATGCTCAACCAGGCGGGCTTCGCCGTGCTGTCGGGCAACCTGTTCGACTCGGCGATCATGAAGACCTCGGTGATCTCGCCGGAGTTCCGCGCCAAGTACCTCGAGCGCAAGGGCGATCCCGACGCGTTCGAGGGCACGGCGATCGTGTTCGAGGGGCCGGAGGACTACCACCACCGCATCAACGACCCGTCGCTGCCGATCGACGAGAACAGCATCCTGTTCATCCGCAACGCCGGCCCCGTCGGCTATCCCGGCGCCGCCGAGGTCGTGAACATGCTGCCGCCGGACCGGCTGGTGAAGGGTGGCGTGCTGCTGCTGCCGTGCGTCGGCGACGGCCGCCAGAGCGGCACCTCGGCCAGCCCGTCGATCCTCAACGCCTCGCCGGAAGCGGCGGTCGGCGGCGGGCTCGCGCTGCTGAAGACCGGCGACCGCGTGCGCATCGACATCGCGCGGCGCACCGCGAACATCATGATCCCGGAGACCGAGCTGGCGGCGCGCAAGGCGGCATGGAAGCCGAACGTCGTGGAAAGCCAGACGCCGTGGCAGGAACTGCAGCGCAAGTTCGTCGGCCAGCTGGCGAGCGGCGCCTGCCTCGACTTCGCGGTGAACTACCAGCGGATCGACGAGACCAAGGGCATCCCGCGGCACTCGCACTAGGCGAGGCGTGCCGCGACGATCGACTTCAGCGAAAGAGACGCTGCTCGACGGAGACGGGCAGGTCGGCGCGCGGGATCAGGATGATCGCCCAGGGCGAGGTCGGCTGGCCCACCGGGCGATAGGCCGGCGGCGGCGGCGGGGCGAGGCTGGCGGTCGCGCCGCCGGTCGAGGGCGCGAAGCCCGCGCCGGCGCCGGCACCGATGCCGCCTGCGCCGAAGCCGCCGGGCGATCCGCCGGCGACCGGGCGCGGCGCCGACGGGGCAGGGGCGCGCTGCGCCATCATGACCTCGGCGGGCATGCGTTCCTCGAACACCACGACGATGCGGTCGCGGCGGCGGCTGGTCGACAGGACGTTGACCGCGTAGCCCTCGCCGGCACGGCGGCCGAGGAAGATACCGACCGCGTGCATGCGGCCCGGCTCGAAGATGTCGGGCGGCGGCGACCCGACGCGGCCCCACAGGCTGCGCCACTCGGCCATAGAGGAGGCCACGACCTGCTCGGGTTGCCGGCTGACGGCGGTCGTGCCGTGCCAGTGGCGGACCTCGAGGGCCTGGGCGAGAGCGGGCAGCGGGGAAGCCAGAAGGCTTCCGGCGGCCACGGCTCCGAAAGACAGGAGATGCCGCCGGGCGAGGGGCGGCGTGCAGGCGGCGGGAACGGGCTTGGCGACGGCTCGCAAAATTCTTCTCTGGGACCCGGGCTGAACCAAGTGACGATCCGTAAACACCATCACACTTTGGCTCAATTGAGGCTCAGGCAGGCCCCAATCCCCCTCCGGACCACTCAATGGCCGGGCTCTGTTGCTTCCGTGCAACACACCTGCTCGCGCCCTGCGCCGTCCGCGGGCTATGCTGCGGGGCGATGAAGCCTCCCATGGACGACGCCTCGGTCGCGCAGCGCGTGCTCGACCACATTGCCAACGGCACCACCGATGTCGGCGAGACGGTGTGGCGCGAGCCGGTCGAGAACTATCGCTCGGCCGAGCGGCTCGACCGGGAGATCGCCCGCGTGCTGCGGCGCAGCGCGACGCCGTTCTGCCCGTCGGCGGCCTTGCCGGAGGTCGGCTCGTACATCGCCCGCGAGGCGGCGGGCACGCCGGTGGTCGCGGTGCGCGGCCCCGACGGCACGGTGCGGGCCTTCCGCAACGCCTGCCGTCATCGCGGCATGACGGTCGCCGAGGGCAGCGGCTGCAGCCGCGCCCTGGTCTGCCGCTACCACGGCTGGGTCTACAACCTGGCCGGCGAACTGCGCCACATCCCGCACGAGGCCGGCTTCCCCGGCTTCGACAAGGCGGCGCACCCGCTGGTCCCGCTCGCCACCCGCGAGCACCGCGGCCTGGTCTACGTCACGCAGGACCCGGTCGACGGGGAAGAGGACGACCCGCTGCCCGGCATCGACCGGTTGCTGTCGCCCGACCAGCGGCTGTTCGCGACCGCCGAGCGCGACTTCGACGCCAACTGGAAGATCCTGCTCGAGAGCTTCATCGAGGGCTACCACATCAAGTCGACGCATCCCGAGAGTTTCCTGCCCTACGGCTTCGACAACCTGAACGTGATCGACCGCTTCGGCCGCAACAGCCGGGTGACCTACCCGTTCCGGCGGATCGCGAAGCTGGAGTCGGTGGCGCCCGAGAAGCGCCGCGTCGACGGGCTGCTGACCTACGTCTACCACCTGTTCCCCAACGTGCTGATCACGGTGCTGTCGCGCCATACCAGCGTGCTGGTGCTGGAGCCGCTGTCGGTCGATCGCACGCGGCAGGTCAGCTACACGCTGACCAACGGCGGCGGCGACGATCCGGCGGCGCTGGCCGAGGCGCAGCGCGATGCCGAGTTCGTCGGCACGACCGGGCTGATGGAGGACCGCGCCGTCGTGCACGCGATCCAGCGCGGCCTGTCGAGCGCGGCGAACGACGCTTTCACCTTCGGCCTGTACGAGAGCGCGATCGTGCACTTCCACCAGACGCTCTCACGCGCGCTGGCCTGAAGTGCAATTTCAGCGGCGCTACTGGGGAATTCGCCGAAAGTCGCAGAGAAGAACTGTTGCACCCCTCGGTTGGGGTGCTAGCATTACCCTTATAACAACATGGGATCGTTAAATGACGACCCAACAGGGAGAGACGGGCGGGGACGGCGATTCGGTTGAGCTGCGTGGTAAGGTTAAGTGGTTCAACGCCGTAAAGGGCTATGGGTTCTTGGCCCTCGACAGCGACAATAGCGACGCGTTCCTGCATGTGACGACACTACGCCAGGCCGGGCATGAGGATCTCAAGCCCGGGGCGACGGTCGTTTGCGCCGGCTTGCGCGGCCCCAAGGGCTGGCAGGTCATGAAGGTGATCGAGGTCGACCAGTCGACCGCGATCGCGGTCGCGGCCAAGCCGCCGCCGGTGCCCGACGGCGTCGCCATCGGCGATTACATCGCCGCGCTGGTGAAGTGGTACAACAACGAGCGCGGCTACGGCTTCGTCACGCGCGAAGCCGAGGAAGGCGACATCTTCGTGCACGCCGCGGTGCTGCGGCGCCACGGCATGGAGTCGCTGACCCCCGGCCAGAAGGTGATGGTCCGCATCGCCGAGGGCCAGAAGGGCCTGCAGGTCGTCGAGATCCGCGGCGCCTGAAGCGCCGCGGTTCCCAGCATCTTCCGCCTCAGCGGATCTCGCGCAGGTAGCTGTCGAGCGGCGGCGCCTGCTTGATCTGGCCGCGCTTCACCAGGAAATCCGCGAAGGCTTCGTAGCGCGCGCGATCGAGCGCCGTCGGATCGGCGGCGAGCAGCGGCAGCGTGTCCTTCCACGCCAGGCGGTTCAGCGTGCTGTCGAGTTCCTTGCCCGAGCGCGAGAACACGCCCCACGCTTCCTCGCCATTGGCCTTGAGCCATGCCGTCGCTTCGGCCAGCGCGGCCAGCAGCTTGCGGGTGCGCGGCACGTCGAGCCGGTCGCGACCGGCCACCAGGATCAATTCGTCGTAGGTGGGCACGCCGTACTGCTCGACCGGCCACAGCCGGCCGGCGGCGCGGTGCAGCGCGAGGTCGTTCAGTTCGAAGTTGCGGAAGGCGCCGATCACGCCGTCGACCTGCTGGCTCATCAGCGCCGTGGTCAAAGCGAAGTTGACGTTGACCAGCGTGACGTCCTTGAGGGTGAGGCCGGCGGTGCCGAGCATCGCGGCCAGCAGCGCCTCCTCGAAGCCGGCGATCGAGTAACCGATCTTGCGTCCCTTGAAGTCGGCGATCGTCTTCACCGGGCCGTTCTCCAGCGCGACCAGCGAGTTGAGCGGCTGGGCGACCAGCACGCCGACCCGCACCAGCGGCAGCCCCTCGGCGACCAGCATGGTAAGCGTCGGCTGGTAGGAGACCGCGTACTCGGCCTGGCCGGCGGCGACCAGCTTGGGCGGCGCGTTGGGATCGGCCGGCGCGATCAGCTCGACGTCGAGACCCTGCTTGGCGAAGAAGCCGCGCTCGCGCGCGATCACCAGCGCGGCATGGTCGGGATTGACGAACCAGTCGAGCAGCAGGCGAACCTTTTCCTGCGCCGAGGCCGGGCCGGCGAGGCCGCCCAGCACGAGCGACGCGGCGGTCGCGGCGGCCAGCAGCCGCTTGAAGGTGGACATGGTCAGGCTCCTTGAGATTGCCAGGGGACGAGGCGGCGCCCGGCCCAGTCGGTCGCGTAGTACAGCGCGAGGCCGAGCAGGCAGAGCACGACGAGGGCGGCGAAGGCGAGCGGGGTCTGGCCGCGCGCCAGCGACAGGGTGACGAGGTAGCCGAGGCCGGCACTGGCGCCGACCCACTCGCCGATCACCGCGCCGATCGGCGCGACCGCGGCGGCGATGCGCGCGCCGGAGGCGAAGGCGGGTAGGGCAGCGGGCAGGCGGATCTGCAGCAGCACGGCGTGCGGCGGCGCGTCCATGGTGCGGGCCAGCTCGATCCAGCCCGGCTCGGTGCGGCGCAGCCCGTCGTACAGCGCGCTGACCACCGGGAAGAAGATCACCAGCGCGGCCATCGCCACCTTCGACGCCATGCCGTAGCCCAGCCAAAGGACCAGCAGCGGCGCCAGCGCGATCACCGGGATGGCCTGGCTGACGATGACCAGCGGCAGCGCCCAGCGGCGCCATCCCGCCGAGGCGGCGAACACGATGGCGAGCCCGCCGCCCAGCACGAGGCCGAGCGCCAGGCCGAGCAGCATCTCGGCCGCCGTCCAGGCAGCCTCGGCGAGCAGCAGGTCGGCGCGCTCGACCAGCACGCGCAGCACGGTCGAGGGCGGCGGCAGGATGTAGACCGGCACGCCGGTGAGGCGGACCAGCGCCTCCCAGCCGAGCAGCAGGCCAAGCGCGGTGACCAGCGGTCTCACGCGGCACGGCCCTCGGGCGGCGCGCGCAGGTCGGCCACCAGCCGCGCCTGCAGGGCGATCAGCGCCGGGTCGGCCGGGTCGCGCGGCGCGGCGCCCGGCGGAACGATCGCCGGGCCGATCGTCACCGGCGCGCCCGACAGCACGCGGACCTCGTGGCCCAGCCGCAACGCCTCGAGCGGGTCATGGGTGACCAGCACGGCGGTGCGGCCGGCCAGCAGCCGGGCCGTCACGTCCTGCAGGTCGAGGCGAGTCACCGCGTCGAGGTGGCCGAACGGCTCGTCCATCAGCACGACCGGCCGGTCCTCGCACAGGGTGCGGGCCAGCGCCACGCGCTGGCGCATGCCGCCCGACAGGCCCTCCGGCCGCTCGGCCGCGCGGTCGGCCAGGCCGACCTCGGCCAGCAGCGCGCGGGCCCGCGGCCCGGCCGCGCGAAGCGCCGCCGCATCGCCGCGCAGGCGGTAGCCCAGCAGCACGTTGTCGAGCACCGTCAGCCACGGCATCAGCAGGTCGGCCTGGGCCATCCAGGCCACCGGCTGGGCCCGCTGGCTCCCCGGCAGCAGGCCGGCCAGCCAGCGCAGCAGCGAGGTCTTGCCGACGCCCGAGCGGCCGAGCAGGCAGGTGGTGCGGCCGGCCGGGAAGGCGAGGTCGAGGTCGCGGGCGACTACGCGGTCGCCGAAGGCGATGCGGGCGGCGCGCACGTCAAGCGCAGCAGCGGGGAGCGCGGAAGAAGCACGAAAGGAAGGGTCGGCCGGCACGTCCGTCATCTGTCCCTACGCCGGCATGACCCGGATCAGGTTGTCGGGGTCGTTCTCGCGAACCTCTCAGCCGCCCGTGCGGCTCCCCCCGATGAAGGGCCGGACTATGGGAACTCCCGGCTTGGGCCGCAAGCGTCTTGAATGCTATGCCATGGCCCATGGCTTCGATCGCTTCCCGCGGGCGCCTGTCGCGCCGCGCCCTGTTCGCCGCTCCCGCGTTCCTCGCGGCGGGCGCCGCCTGTGCCCAGAGCTCCGAGATCACCTTCAAGAAGTCGTCGCTGGTCGTGGTCACCGGCGGGCGCGAGATCAAGTTCGACGTCGAGCTGGCGCTGAACGACGCCGAGCGGTCGCGCGGCCTGATGTACCGCGACAAGATGGGCGCCTACGACGGCATGCTGTTCGACTTCTATCAGGACGCGCCGGTCAGCTTCTGGATGAAGAACACGCTGATCCCGCTCGACATGCTGTTCATCGCCGGCGACGGCACGATCAAGCACATCCATTCCAACGCGACGCCGCTGTCGACCGAGTCGATCCCCAGCCAGTTCCCGGTGCGCGCCGTGCTCGAAATCAACGGCGGCACCGCCAAGCTGCTCGGCATCAAGCCGGGCGACAAGGTTCGTCACCCGATCTTCGGCAACGCCTGATCTCAGCCCGGGTCGACCGCGTGGGCGCGCAGGTCGGCCAGCGACACGACCTGCAGGGTGACGGCATGGGTCGCCGCGAGCACGACCTGCGGCGCCGCGTCGGCGTCGAACGCCTCCTTCCAGCGCATCGCGCACAGGCACCAGCGGTCGCCCGGCTTGAGGCCGGGAAAGCCGTACTGCGGCAGCGGCGTCGAGAGGTCGTTGCCGCGCGCCCTGGAGAAGGCGAGGAACGGCGCGGTCATGACGGCGCACACCGTGTGGACACCCTGGTCCTCGGGGCCGGTGTTGCAGCAGCCGTCGCGGTAGAAGCCGGTCAGCGGGTCGACGGAACAGGGCTGCAGGATGCCGCCCAGCACGTTGATCGCGGAGGCGCGGCCGGGGCGGCCCTGCTCGGGGGTCTGGTCGAACATGCCCCCTTGTAGCACCCGGAAATTGCCCTTTCGAGGCGCGGCCGGCGCTGGTAGATAACGGCCGCCCGGGAGTTCTCGCGGCGGGGCGTAGCGCAGTCTGGTAGCGCGTCTGCCTTGGGCGCAGAAGGCCGTCGGTTCAAATCCGGCCGCCCCGACCACCGCCCGCAGCGCCCGGTCGCGTTGGGAGAGTGTCGAGATCATGAAGGTTCGCATCTACAAGCCGGCCAAGACGGCCATGCAGTCGGGCACCGCCAAGACCCGCGAGTGGCTGCTCGAGGCCGAGCCGTCGCCCAAGAGCGTCGACCCGCTGATGGGCTGGACCAGCTCGCGCGATACCATGCAGCAGGTGAAGCTGTTCTTCGCGACCCTCGAGGAAGCCAAGGCGCACGCCGAGAAGAACGGCTGGACCTACTCGATCGAGTTGCCGCACGCCCGGCACGTGCGGCCCAAGGCCTACGCCGACAACTTCGCCTACGGCCGCGTCGGTCGCTGGACCCACTGAGGGGTCAGCGGTTGTCCTTGCGGGCCTGGGCGTTGCGCCCGGCCTGCGAGACGCTGCCGATCGTGGCGCCGTCGATCACGCTGGCGCCCTTCTGGTTCTCGATCGCGACGGCGCCCTTGCGACCGTGACGGCCGGTCGACGGGTGGTGCCGCTTCGCCGCCTTGAGGCGGGCGAGGGCGGTCTCGTGGCCGGCCCGCATCGACGCCCGCTTCTGGGTGGCGATCACCTGGTCGAGCCGGCTGTTCACCCGCTTCAGCGCGCGCGCGAAGACCTGCTTCTTGCCGGCCAGCCCACGATCGGCCGCGGCCTCGGTGGCGCCGGCGCGGGGCTCGCCCTTGCCGCGATGGGCGCGGCGGTGCTGCTCGACCTGGCGGCGCACGGCGCCGCGCTGGTCGCGCAGCCAGCGTGCGAGTTCGAGGAGTCCGTCGCGGTCCAGTTCGGCGAGGGCCGGGTAGTGGCTGCGTGCCACCGGCGCGTATTCGTCGTTGGAAAGCAGGCGGCGTTCGTCGGCGATCGACGTGCTCATGGTGTTCCTCCCGAAGGTCTGTCGCGGTGCCAGCTTATAGGCCCACCGGCTGGGGAGGAGCGGCCCGGAATCCCGCGACTGGACGCCGCGTCCCAAGCTTGGGCCGTCAGGCCCGCGTGGCGGGGTTGCCGGGGCGGCCGCACATCTCCTCGACGGCGTCGAGCAGCTTCTCGATGGCCGGCTTGCGCACCACGAGCGCCGCGCGATGGGCCGGCGGCAGGTTCGCCTGGGACGCGCCGGTGAAGAAGGCGAAGGGGATGCGCGCCGCGACCAGCGCGTCGGCCACCGCCGCGGAGGTCTCGCCCTCGAGGTCGAGATCGAGGACGGCCGCGGTGATCGAGTGGTGGTCCAGCACGTCGAGCGCGGCGCGCACCGATGGCACGGCGTGCACGGCCTCGGCACCCGCGTCGAGCAGCGCCTCGCGCAACATCTCGGCCACGAGAGCTTCGTCTTCGACGAGCAGGAGGCCGGCACCGGTCATCGAACGGCGCGGCGGCGGGTGAGCGATCGCCATGGTGGGGAACGTGTCGGCTAGGCGGCGGCCTGTTGATGATCCTGCAGCGCGTCGCGCAGCAGCGCGTCGATGTAGTCGCGCGACGCGGCCTGCAGGAACCAGTCGTGGAAGGCCCGCGAGAGCGTGTCGCGCGGATCGGCGCCGGCGGCGATCTCGGCGCGGGACGTGGCTGCCGCGGCCCGGGCCACGCAGAGCGCGACGATCCCGGCGGCGCGGCGGGGCGGGAACGCCGTGCCATGGCGGGCGAGGATGCGATAGAGGATCTCGGTCACCGTGCGGTCGCCGGGCCGCAGGCGTCGGGCGGCGGGGAAGGTCTGCCATTCGACGTCCACGCCGGTCATCCACCACGAGCCCTGGTGGGACCTGAACATGCCGAGCATCGAACCGCCTCCCTGCCTTTGATGGAC
>JAIUOX010000116.1 GCA_020160955.1 Pseudomonadota bacterium | reverse complement strand
CTTGCCGGCGCTCGACGGGCCGTTGACGACAACGACGTCGGGCAGGCGCATGCCGGTCAGAGCAGGTGCTCGCGCTGGCGCGGCGGGCGCACCGCCAGCACGGCCAGCAGCGCCGCCACCGCCGGCGCGGCCTGGATGTAGAGGATCGACATCTTGGCGGTGAGGCCGCCGTAGACGCCGGCCACGATCACGCAGGCGAGGAAGAAGGCGCGCACGTCGCGCCGGCCGCTGACCAGTCCCCACAGCAGGCCGGCCGTGAGGAAGCCGTTGTACAGGCCCTGGTTGGCGGCGAGCACGGCCGAGGCCTGCGCGAACTCGGGCGTCGTGCCGAACACCTGCTGGCCGAGCGGCTGGGTCCAGTAGACCATCTCGAGCAGCATGAAGGCCGCGTGGCTCAGGGCCACGAGCAGCACCAGCAAGGCCGCGATATAGCGCATCGGCGTATCTCCCTCGCCGGCGAGGCTAGCACGCCTAGCGGCCGCGCTTCATCGCCCGTTCGCGCAGCCGCCAGGCCTCGGCCAGCCGCGCGGCGCGCGGCGCCGCCGCCGCGAACAGGTCGTCGCCCGGACCGAGCAGCGCGTCCTCGATCGCGCCATGGTCGCGCCGGCCGCCGTCGGCCAGCAGGTGCTCGACCGTCACGCCGCGCTCGGCCAGCCGCCGTGCCACCAGCACGGTGCGGTGACAATCGAGCGGCTCCTTCTCGGCGCACATCAGGCACAGCGCCTGGGTTTCGGCCAACGCCAGCAGCCGGTCGAGCGCCGCGCCGAACGCCGGCCGCGCCGCGAGGTCGTCGTAGCCCGCGCCGTCGCCCGGCTTCCCGCCGAGCGACTCGCCCTCGTGGCGGTAGCCGATGCCGGTGGCGGCGAGGGCCTGCGCCAGTCGCTCGCGGCCGAACTGGGGGAAGCGCCGCGAATACGGCGTCGAGCGCACGTCGATCACGACGGCGACGCCGGCCGCCTTCAGGAGGTCGACGAAGCGCTCGATCGGGTGATTGGAGTGGCCGATGGTGCGGATCGGGATCATGTCGATATCAGGCCATCTCCCGCACCAGGGCGAGGAAGGCGGTGGTCGCCGCCGAGCGTTCGTCGGCGCGGCAGGCGACGCTCAGCGGCACCTTCACCGCCGGCCGGCCCGACAGTGGCCGGTAGGTGACGCCCTCCAGTTGCAGGCGGCTGAGCGAGGCCGGCACCAGCGTGAGGCCGAGCCCGGCCGCCACCAGGTTGAGCGTCGATACGATGCGCGGCGCTTCCTGGCCGACCTGCGGCGCGAAGCCCGCGGCGGCGCAGGCCGAGACGATGACATCGTAGAGGCCGCGCCCGTCGGGCCGACGGTAGAGGATCAGCGTCTCGGGCGCGAGGTCACGCAGCGTGAGCTTCGGCCGGCGCGCCAGGCGATGGCGATGAGGCAGGGCGACCACCATGTCCTCCTGCAACAGCGGGTGGATCGCGAGGCCAGCGGCCTCGGCGAGGCCCGAGCGCACGAAGGCGACGTCGAGCCGCTCGGCGCGCAGGCCGGCCAGCAGCTCGGCCGAGCCTGTCTCCTCCAGCACGAACGACACGTCGGGGCGGTCGGCGCGGAAGGCGCGGATCGCCCGTGCCACCAGCGGGTGGAACGGCGCCGAGGTGGTGAAGCCGACGGCGATGCGGCCGACCTCGCCGCGCGCCGTGCGGCGGGCCCGCGCCGCCGCCTGCGCCGCGCCGGCCAGCACCGCCTCGGCGTCGACCAGGAACGCGCGCCCGGCATCGGTCAGCGCGACGCCGCGCGGGTGGCGCTGCAGCAGCTTGGTGCCGACCTCGTCCTCGAGCGCGCGGATCTGCTGGCTGAGCGGTGGCTGGGCGATGCCCAGCCGCTCGGCCGCGCGGGTCACGTGGCCCTCGCGGGCGACGGCGACGAAGTAGCGGAGGTGGCGCAGTTCCATCGGCATATCGAAAAAGTCTGGAGAGACAACCTAGCATATATTTGAAGTGTGGTCTGCCGGCGCGCAGGGTGGCCGCCATGACCGTCCTCACCGCCGCCGGGCTGACCGGCCTGATGATCCTCACCGCCCTCCTGTCGGGCGTGTTCGGCATGGCCGGCGGCCTGATCCTGATCGGCGTCCTCCTGGTGCTGATGCCGCTGCCGCAGGCCATGGTGCTGCACGCCATCACCCAGATGGCCTCCAATGGCTGGCGCGCCGTGCTGTGGCGCCAGCACATCGAATGGCGGATTGCCGCCGCCAGCGTCGCCGGCAGCCTCGCTGCCGTGGCGCTGTGGTCGGCCTGGCTGTGGGTGCCCGACAAGGCGGTGGCGCTGCTGCTGCTCGGCGTCTCGCCGTTCATCGTGCGCGGCATCCCCGAGCGCGTGCTGCCCAAGGTGCTGGGGCCGGGCACCATGCTGGTCGGCAGCGCGGTCTGCATGATGCTGATGCTGACCGCCGGCGTCACCGGGCCGCTGCTCGACACGCTGTTCCTGCGCTCGACGCTCGACCGCAAGCGCATCATCGCCACCAAGGCGGCCTGCCAGCTGTTCAGCCATGGCCTGAAGCTGGTCTACTTCGGCGCGCTGGTGGCCGGCGCCGGCACGGTCGAGCCGTGGATGGCCGGCCTCGCCATCGCCGCCTCGATGATCGGCACCTCGCTCGGCAAGCTGCTGCTCGAGCGCCTGACCGACACCTCGTTCCGCCTGTGGTCGAACCGCCTGATCACCACCATCGCGGCGTACTACGTGGGCTATGGACTGCTGCTGCTGGTCCACGTCGTGTGATCGTGCTTTACAGGAGGGGTGTCCCGTCCTGTCGAGATCCCCGCGGGTTTCCGCGAACTGACCGAATCGTCGGGTTTCGCCGGCGCCAACGGCCCCTGGTACGAGAAGGTCGAGGGCGGCCGGGTCATCCGCGGCTTCCGCCCCGGGCCGCAGCACGCCAACAAGCTCGGCATCGTGCATGGCGGCATGCTGGCCGCCTTCCTCGACTCGGCGATGGGCACCGCGGTCTTCCACGCGCTCGACCGCCACGCCGTCACCATGCGGCTGTCGCTCGACTACCTCGGGCCGGGCCGGCTGGGCGACTGGCTGCAGGCCGAGGGCGAGGTGGTGGGGCAGGACGGGCAGGTGGCCCAGGTGCGTGGCCGTCTCTATGGTCTGCGCCACGAGGTGCTGACCGGCATCGGCAGCTTCGCGCTGCTCAGCCGGCACCGACGCTAGGCTTCGAGAGGACGATGGTGTTGCAGGACAATCCGCCGGACGGCTTCCACCGCATCGACTTCGACCGCGGCCGGCCCGATCCGACCTTCAACAGCCATGTCGGCACGCTCTACGCCAAGCGCGGCGAGAAGGGCACGCCGGACGAGTTCGTCATGGGCTTCCGCGTCCACCCGCACCTCTGCAACCCGGCCGGCGGCCTGCACGGCGGCATGATGATGACGGTGGCCGACCTGGTCGGCACGATGGGCGGCGGCACGCTGATCGGCCTGCGCAAGTTCCTGCCGACCGTCAGCATGACCTTCGACTTCGTGGCGCCGGCGCGGATCGGCGACTGGGTCGAGGGCCGCTGCGTCGTGGTGCGCCAGACCCGCTCGCTGCTGTTCACCGACATCACGTTGAGCGTGAACGGCGAGCGCTTCCTGCGCGCCTCGCAGATCGCCAAGATCCCGTCGGGCGACGGCCTGGCCTTCGCCAAGGCCCGCCTCGACCGCGGCGCCACGCCCGCCGCCTGACGCGATGCCTGCGCTGGGCGCCGACGCGCTGGAGCCGCTGGCCACCGGCGCGTGGATCCTCGGCGCCGGCGGCGGCGGCAATCCCTTCCTCGCGCTGCTCAACCTGCGCCGGCTGCTGGCCGACGGCGCGCGCCTCGACCTCGTCGACCCGTCGGCGCTGGCCGACGACGACGCGGTGGCCATGGTCGCCGGCATCGGCGCACCGCTGGTCGGGCTCGAGCGACTGACCGACCCGGCGATGGCCGCGCGGCCGGTCCTGCGCCTGCAGGAGCGGCTCGGCGTCGCCTTCCGCGCCGTCATGGCGGGCGAAATCGGCGGCGCCAACGGCTTGCGGCCCTTCCTGGTGGCGGCGCTGACCGGCCTGCCGGTGGTCGATGCCGACGCCATGGGCCGCGCCTTTCCCGAGAGCCAGATGACCAGCTTCGCGCTGGCCGGCCTGCCGCCCTTGCCGACCATGCTGTCGGACGGCCGCGGCATCGACGTGTTCGTCGGCCGCGTGCCCGACGCGCGCTGGATGGAGCGGCTCTCGCGCCAGGTCACGGTCGAGCTGGGCGGCGTCGCCTCGGCCTGCCGCGCGCCACGTCTCGGCGGTGACATCCGCCGCCACGGCGTGCCGGGCTCGGTGAGCCGCGCGCTGGCGATCGGCCGCGCGGTCGAGGTGGCGCGCCGCCGCCGCGACGACCCGGTGGCGGCGCTGGTCGCGGCCGAGCGGGGACGGCTGCTGTTCCGCGGCAAGGTGCGCGACGTCGAGCGCCGCGCCACCGGCGGCTTCCTCAAGGGGACGGCGCGGCTCGACGGTCTCGACGGCGATCGCGGCGCGGCGTTCGCGCTGGCGTTCCGCAACGAGTACGCGGTGGCGTGGCGCGACGGCGTCGTCGTCGGCACGACGCCCGATATCCTCGCCACGCTCGACAGCGACAGCGGCGAGGCGGTCGGCACCGAGACGCTGCGCTACGGCCAGCGCCTGTCGGTGATCGCGCTGCCCGCGCCTACGGTCTTCACGACGCCGGCCGGCCTCGCCCTGACCGGACCGCGCGCCTTCGGCTACGACGTCGACTATCTCCCCCTGTCATCCCGAGCGTAGCGAGGGACCTTTCCCTAGACGCTGGCCCCGAACTCGCGGCCGAGCGCGCGGCGGCCGGCGTCGGTCAGGCGCACGGTGCGGCTGCGGCGCAGCTTCTCGGCCCAGCCGCGGCGGAAGAAGGTGTCGGCGATCGCCGCGCCCAGCGCGCCCGAGATGTGCGGCCGGCGCTCGCTCCAGTCGAGGCACTGGCGCGCGAAGTGGCGGTTGCCGGCGCGCCGCGCCGCCGGCAGGTCGATGCCGAGGCGGCCGCAGAACGTCTCGCCGGCCGGCGTCAGTCGCCAGTCGCGCGCGCCCTCCGGCTCGATATGGCCGCCGCGGGTCAGCGCGTCTGTGATGGCGATGCCGACCTGGCCCGCGAGGTGGTCGTAGCAGGTCCGGCAGAAGCGCAGGTCGGGATCGCGCCGCCACGCCGCGCTCTTCGAGGCCGGCGGGGCGCGGGTGCCGGCCAGCGCCATCAGCGATTCGATGGCGTGCGCCACGTCGGGCGAGGCGAGGCGATAGAAGCGGTTGCGGCCCTCGGCGCGCACGGCCAGCAGCTGGCCGTCGATCATGCGCGAGAGGTGGCCGCTGGCGGTCGGCGCGGCGACGCCGGCGCTCAGCGCCAGTTCGGACGCGGTGTGGGCGCGGCCATCCATCAGCAGCGACAGCATCGCCGCGCGCGCCGGGTCGCCCATCAGGGCGGCGACTTCGGACAGGGCATTCACGGTGGTCATGGCGACAGGCTACGCGCGGCGCCGCGCGGACTCCACGGTCAATGCTTCGGTCGCGGCCGAAAGGTCCCTCGCGGCGCTCGGGACGACAGGGAAGGGGCCGCGCCGAATCCCTACGGTCGTTCTTCCACCCGGTGCGTGCCGTCGGGCTCGACGTAGACCGTGGCGCAGCGCAGCTGGCGGGCGGCCCGCAGCGCCTCCGGCGTCATCTTCGCGTAGGGCGCTTCGGTCTCGAGCGTCAGCGGCGCCGGCGGGTGCAGCAGCAGGGCGCGGCGCACGCGGTGCAGGGTGGCGAACAGGCTGCCGACCAGCGCCACCACCATGACGATCACCAGGCCGATGTAGGGCCGCAGCCGCTGGAAAAAGATGTCCCAGTTGGCCTCGGTCTGGAAGTCGCCCAGCCCGAGCTTCTGGAGGTAGCGGCCGAAGAACAGCTCGAACTCGGTCTCGAGCATGATCGCGAACATGATCCACATCGCGAGCGTCAGGAAGAAGTCGCGCCAGGTCACCCAGCGCGGCTTGTCGCTGACCACGATCAGCGGCGGCCAGGTCTCGTGCGGATGCCGGCTCATCTCAACCCCCGGTCCGGGCTTTCCCAGGTCGAGCGGCGGGGCCGCATCAGCACGCGCGGCAGCGCCACCACGGTGGTCAGCGTGCTGATCAGCCAGAAGGCGATCGGGTACCAGATGATCCAGTACAGGCTGCGCAGCATGTCGGCCTCGTAGCGCCGCTCGACGAGGTGGCTGACCAGCGCCTGCGCCAGGTAGGTGACGGTCAGCGTGAGGCCCCACCACTCGGGCACCAGCTGGAAGCCGGGCAGGATGTCGGGCATCGGCACGCCCAGCATCCACAGGATGCCGACGCCCAGCGAGAACACCATGCAGTACGACCAGACCACGCTCAGCACGAAGTTGAGGTAGGTCGGCAGCAGGCTGGGCGCGCGGCCGGTGATCATCGGCTTGAAGTAGTCGATCATCATCTCGGCGCCGCCCTCGGCCCAGCGCACGCGCTGCTTCCATAGGCCCTGCAGCGTCTCGGGCATCAGGATCCAGACCAGCGCGCTGGGCTGGAACAGCACCCGCCAGCCGGCCAGCTGCACCCGCCAGGTGACGTCGATGTCGTCGGTGATGGTGGTCGACGACCACCAGCCGGCTTCCTCCAGCGCCTTCTTGCGGAAGCCGCAGATCACGCCCGACACGGTGAACATGCGGCCGTAGACCGTCTGGGCGCGGCGGATCAGCCCGATGATCGACGAGAACTCGCCGACCTGCAGGCGGCCGAGCAGCGAGGTGCGGTTGCGGATGCGCGGGTTGCCGGCGACGCCGCCGACCCCGTTGAGCACCAGCAGGCGGGCCATCCAGCGCAGCGCCTGCGGGTCGAGCAGGGCGTCGCCGTCGATGCAGACCAGCAGCTCGTGCTTCGCCAGCAGCGCGCCGGTGTTGAGCGCCGTCGCCTTGCCGCTGTTCTTGGCGAGGTGGACGACGCGCAGCCGCGGGATTTCCCTGGCCAGCCGGTCGAGCACCTCGGCGGTGTTGTCGCGGCTGCCGTCGTTGATCGCCACGATCTCGAAGTCGGGATAGTCGACCGCCGCGGCGGCCTTCAGCGTTTCCTCGGCGTTCTCGCCCTCGTTGTAGCAGGGCACCAGGATCGAGATCGGCGGCCATTTCGGCAGCGGCGGCGGCTGGTTGGCCGGCGGCAGGTGGCGCTCGTGCACGACGTAGTACATCAGCCCGCCGGCGATCCAGTACCACGCCATCACGAACGGGTAGCCGAAGCAGAACTGCGGGATGAACAGCAGCACGGCGTCGAGGATATCGATGGCCGTCATCGCGTCACGGCTTGTACGGGAAGGTGGCGGACGAGAAGGTCGAGCGCAGCGCCTCCGACGGCGGCAGCGCCGGCACCTGCGGGCACAGGCCGAACGCCGTCGCGGTCTCGCGCTGGGCGCCGCGGATCGCCCGCACCTGCTCGTTCACCTGCCCGTTGGGCGCCGCCGGCAGGGCGAGCGCGACACGGCCGGCGACGTCGGGCCGGAGCCAGCCCTCGCCGCGCAGGCGGCGGGCCAGCGCGACCGTGGCGTCGGCGCTGTCGTTGGGACCGAGCAGGGCGGTGTCGACCCACTCGGCGGGCCCAGTGGCCGGCGCCGACGACAGCGCCAGCCGCAGCCGCGGGTGGATGTAGGCCGCGGCGCGGTAGGCGAGCAGGGCGCGCCGGTTGGCCGGGTCGAGCGTCGCCGGGTCGAGCGCGGCGCGGGCCGCGCGGATGTTGCCCGGCAGGTCCGGCACGATGCGTCCGCCGGTGTTGGGCGCATCGAGCATCACGCCGTCGGCGCCGGCATGGCGCGCCATCTCGCCGAACAGCGTCGCCACCCGGTCCTCGCCGACCGCCGCCGCCGCGGCGTCGAGCGGCAGGCGCAGGTAGACGTCGGCGCCGCCGCGCGTGCGCAGCTGCCAGGTGCCGCGCGACAGCAGGTCGGCGCGCATCGGCAGCAGGCGGCTGGGGAAGTAGACCTCGGACAGTGGCTGGCCCGGCGCGGTCGGCGCGGCGGCGTCGAGCACCACGATGTTGGCGCCGAGGCTGCGCACGCCCTCGATCATCTTGCCCAGCACCTCGTCCTGCGCCGGGCCGGGCGGCAGGCCGGCCATCGGCTCCAGCGACAGGCACGCGATGCGCCGCGTCGCCGGGTACTCGGGCGAGAAGCGCAGGTTGCGCACGAGGTCGCCGAGGTTGGGATTCTGCGACGGGAAGTAGCGGTGGATCGTGAAGATCTCGGAGGTGTAGGCGGGCTCCGGCTCGAGCGTCAGCGCCGCGGTGAAGCCGGCCGCCTTGGCCTCGGCCAGCGCCGGCCCGGTGAAGCGGCCGAACGGCCAGACGATGGCCCGCGGCGCGCGGCCGAGGTTGGCCGCGATCTGCGCGCGCGAACGTTGCAGGTCGTCGCGGATGCGCGCGCGGTACTGCGCGTCGGTCTCGTAGGTCCCGGTCGCCGGGTCGTACTGCCAGGTCATGGCCGCGGGCATGGTGTTGCCCTGCGGGTTGGCCGGCACGCCGCGGTGCAGGTTGTAGCTGTGCGAGGCGAACTCGACGAGGCCCGAGGCCTGCAGCTCGCGCGCCTCCTGCCACGACAGGAAGTAGGAGCGCGGCACGATGCGGTCGCCGTACTGCACCGTGCCGTCGGGCCGCGCCTCCATCCAGCTGCCGACCAGCGCGGCGACGATCGGGAAGCGGTAGACCTGCAGCAGCGGGAAGACCTTGGTGTAGACGCTGCGGTAGCCGTCGTCGAAGGTGATCAGGATCGACTTCTCGGGCAGCCGCTTCTCGCCGCGATGGGCGCGCGCGATGTCGTCCAGCGTGATCGCCGTCCAGCCGTCGCCCTTGAGGAAATCGAAGAACTGCAGCAGCACCCGCGTCGTCACCGCGTCGGTGTCGAGCTCCTCGCGCGTGTCGACGACATCGTGGAACGCGATCGACACGAAGCGCTGCCCGGCCGGCTGGGCGTGTGCAGGGGTGAGGCCGAGCAGGCTCATCAGCAGCAGGACGGCCAGAAGGGTCCCTCGCTGCGCTCGGGATGACAGGATGCTTTTTCGCCACGACGACAGGACTGTCATCCCGAGCGTAGCGAGGGACCTTTCCGCTTTCGAGCCTGGCGCCTGCACCATCATATCCTCTGCCGCAGGCCGACCAGGAAGCCGAGCGTGTTCTCGACGGAGCCGTCGTAGACGCGGCGCATCAGCTGCACGCCGTAGCGGAACTCGGTCAGCGGGTCGAAGCGCCAGCGGTGCTCGTAGTTGATCGTGCCGATCCAGTTGCTGGCGTAGTTCTGCTCGGCGTACAGGCCGGCATCGACGGTCAGCGCGTGCACCAGGCTGTTCTCGTAGCGCCGCCACAGCACGTGCTCGGCCAGGAAGCCGCCGGTCAGCGACAGGTCCTGCGACGGGTTGTAGTAGGGCTGGGTGCCGCCCATCGAGTTGGTCGAGGCATAGGCCTGCAGCCGGCCGGTCAGGTCGAAGCCCGGCACGTTGATCGCCCGCTCCTCGTAGGCGAAGCCGCCGGCGAAGCGCTGGTTGCCGTCGGTGAAGGGCAGGTAGGCGAGCCGCAGCGAGACGTTGCGCGATTCGTGCCAGCGGTAGGTCGCCTTGGCGGCGAACTCGTTGGCGCTGATGCCGTAGTAGAGGCCGCGCAGCGGCGAGGCGAGGCTGAACAGCTCGGCCGAGGCCGACAGTTCGATCTGGTCGGTCAGCCACCAGTCGACGGTCGCGCCGCCGCCGGCCTTCTGCAGGGTGCCCATGTTGGCCGTCGGGTAGATCGTCGCGGTGACCCACGGGATGCGCCACTCGAGGCCGCCGCCGGCGCGCACGCGCTGGACGTTGCCCTCGGGCGGGTTGGCGAAGTTCCAGTCGCCGACCGCGAAGATCCGCCAGTTGTCGGCGATCGGCGGCGAGTAGAGCCGCGCCTCCGACACCATCGCCACGCCCGACGCGTTGGCGCCGCCGCCGTCGGAGTTGCTCGGCTGGACCTGCACGTCGAGCAGGAAGCGCCGCTTGGCATCGAGGTCGCGCGCCAGCCGTTGCACGCCGAGGTCCTCGGGATACTCGGCCTGCAGCGCCGCCAGCAGGCGCTGCGCCTCGGCGAAGCGGTAGGCCGCGATCGCGATCTCGACCGCCGCGATGCGCGAGCCGATGTCGCGCGGCGCGAGGCCGATCGCGATCTCGCCCTCGTCGCGGGCGCGGCGCGGCCAGCCGCGCGCGTTGGCGACGCCGTACAGCGCCAGCCGCATGTTGCCGTTGGCCGGCGCGGCGGCGACCAGCGGCTCCAGCCGGTCCCACGCCTCGCCGAGCTGGTTGCCCCAGGCGCGCGCCTGCCCGGCGATCGTCTGGGCATAGGCGCGCTCGCCGTTGGCGTGGCGCGCCGGGCTGTTCTCGTAGTAGCGCCAGACCGGCTCGTCCTTGGCGAGCGTGTCGACGATCGCGTAGGCCTTGCGGAAATCCTCGACCTCGACGTTGGCGAAGAACAGGCCGTACAGCGCCTGCACGTCGCCCGGGTTCTCGGCCAGCACGCGCTCGTAGGCGGCGCGGGCGTCCTCGGGCCGGCGGTTGTAGAGCAGCGCGTCGGCATAGGCCTGCTCGGCGTTGGCCGGCAGCTTGCCGTCGGCCCGCAGCGCCTCGCCCTCGGCCAGCGCCTCGGCCATGCGCATGCGGTCGCGTAGCGCGATCATCCGGTCGATCCGCAGCCGGCGGCGCAGCGCGGTCTCCTCCGGCGGCGTCGCGGCCAGCAGGGCGTCGAGCCGCGCCAGGGCCGCGTCGGTGCCCTCGAAGCGCCGGGAGGGCTCGGGCGGCCGCGTCTGCTCGCCCCAGCGCACCATCGCGCCGGCCTGCGCGGCATCGATCGACGGCGTGTTGCCGGCCAGCATCGCCGCGCCGTAGGGCGCGCCGGCATCGACCAGCACGCCCGCCGCTTCCTTGCGCACGCCGGGATTGTTGCCCGACAGCCGGATCGCCTCGCCGTAGGCCGACAGCGCCGACGCGATGTTGCCGGCGCGGCGCCACGCGTAACCCTCGGCCATCAGCCGCTCGACCGGTGGCGCGCGCCGCGCCCCCGGGGTCTTCAGCACGGCCAGCGCCTCGCCGGTCTTGTTGGCGTCGCTCAGCACCAGCGACAGCACCAGCGGCCACACGCTGTCGTCGGGAAAGCGCCGCTCGCCCTGGCGCGCCAGCCGCGCGGCGTCGTCGAACTTGCCGAGGTCGCGGTAGGCGCGCGTCGCCGCCAGCAGCGCGTAGTCGGGCGGGTCGGCCTTGTTGGCCGCCTCGAACACCGCGACCGCCTCGGCCGGCTTGCCGTCCTGCTGCAAGAGCGTCGCGAGGTCCATGGCGACCAGGCCGTCGTCGACGCCGTTGGCCAGCATGGCGCGCAGCGCGGCCTGCGCCTCGGCCTTCTGGCCGGCGCGGGACTTCAGGATGGCGGCTTCGCGTTGCTCGGTCGGGGTCTGGGCGGACGCGACGACGGGCGCACCCGCCAGCGCCAGCACTGACAGGAGCAGGACCAGTTGCCCCCGCAGCGTCAGCTCCATGCGTCAGCTTTGAAGGGCCTTCAAGCTGCAGTCAAGGTGCGGAGTTCAGGCGGGAAAGGCCGCCCAACGGCGGCCTTTCCACACGATCATGGGGGACTTGCTTGGCAAGGTCCCTCGCTGCGCTCGGGATGACAAGCAAGACTGTCATCCCGAGCGCAGCGAGGGACCTTTCACTTCTATTTCCACCGCGGGTTCGCGATCGCGATCTTGTCGGCCACCGTCGCCTCGAGGTGGGCCATCAGCGCCGCGTCGGTCTCGTCCCGCGTGCCGGCGCGCAACTCGGCGGCTAGCGCGCGGTTGAGTTCGTCGAGCGTGCCGTCGCGGCCGAGCAACTGCACCAGCCGCCGGTGCTCGCGCGCATCGGCGGCGGGACCGAGCCGCGACTCGCGTTCGAGGATCGCCAGCGCGTTGGCCGCGACGCGCAGCTGGAAGGCGAGGCCGGGCGCGCTCTTGTCCAACGTCGGTACCGCCTCGTCGCGCAGGAACTCGGCGACGGCGGCCAGCAGCTCGGCCTGGGTCGGACGATCCTGGGCCATCAGCCGCCCTCCTTCAGCAGTTGCAGGAGGTCGACCTCGGTCTCGACGGCGCGGCGGCCGATCGAGGCCAGCTCCATCGACTTCTGCGCGCCCGACAGGTGCTTGTGCGCCTGGGTGTGGCAGATGATGCCCCAGCGCACCGTGCCGAAGACTTCCCACCAGCGCGCGCGGGCCGGGTCGACGCGGCCGCCACCGGCCGCCTCGTAGGCTTGCCACAGCGCCTCGCGCGTGCCGAAGCCGCCGGCCGGCTTGTCGATCGCGCCGAACCGCCAGCTCTTCACGCACAGCCAGCCGAGATCCTCGACGGGATCGCCGAGATGCGCGCCCTCCCAGTCGAGGATCGCGGTGACGCCGGTCTCGTCGACCAGGTAGTTGCCGGTGCGGAAGTCGCCGTGCACCAGCACCGGCGTCGCCGCCCTGGCGGGCTTGCGCCGGTCGAGCCACGACAGCGCCAGCTCGAACACCGGCTGGCTGTAGCCCAGCGTGTCGAGCACGCCGCGCAGCCCGACGATCAGGTCGGCCGCCTCGCGGTGGGCGAGCGGCGGCAGCGTCGCGGGGTCGGTCGCGTGCAGGCGCGCCAGGATGGCGCCGAGCTGCGCCGGGATGCGCGGCCGCGCCGCTTCGTAGGGCGCGTCGCGCAGCAGCTTGCGCGCGATCGCCGTGCCGCCGACCCGGCGCATCACGAAGCCGTCGCCCAGCCCGTCGTCCGGCGCCAGCGCGAACAGCGGCTCCGGCGCCGTGACGCCGGCCGCGAAGGCGGCCTGCAGCACGCGGAACTCGGTGGCGCGGTCGATGACGGCGGAGCCCTCCGAAGCGGCCCCCGGCCGCAAGGGCGGATCCCGCCTCAGGACCAGGCCGTGGCGCGCGTCGCCCACGACGGCATCGAAGCTCCAGGTCTGGCGCGAGGCGCCGCCCGACTCGCGGCGCAGGCCCTCGACGGCGACGGGCCGGCCGAAGTGGCGGGCCAGCGCCCGTTCCAGGCCCTGCCCGACGAGGTCGGGTTCCGGGTTCGTGTGAACGGTCATTCATGCGACTGTGGCACAGGGCCCGCCGCGTGGTAAGAGGGCGCGCCAACCGGAGGAAGAACCAAGGTGAGCAACGCTTTCGCGGCCATGAACGGCCTGTTCCTCGAAGACCTCAAGCCGGGCATGTCGGCGATGTTCGGCAAGACCGTGACCGAGGCCGACCTGATGGCCTTCGCCGGCGTCTCGGGCGACACCAACCCGATCCACCTGCACGACGGCTTCGCGCGCACCACCCGGTTCGGCCAGCGCATCGCGCACGGCATGCTGAGCGCGTCGTTCATCTCGGCGGTGATCGGCACCAAGCTGCCCGGCCCCGGCGCGGTCTACATCTCGCAGACGCTCAACTTCATGGCGCCGGTGCTGATCGGTGAGACCATCACCGCGGTCGCGACCATCTCGGCGATCGACGAGAAGCGCCGCCGCGTCACGCTGCGCACCCAGTGCCTGAACGGCGACAAGGTGGTGCTCGACGGCGAGGCGGTGGTGCTGGTGCCGCGGCGCGACGCGCACTGAGGGCACCGGTCCTGCCATGATCCCCTGCTTCGACGACTGGCAGAGCGTGCCCGAGGCGCTGCGCGGCGCCGTGGTGGCGCTGGGCAACTTCGACGGCGTGCATCGCGGCCACCAGGCGCTGGTCGCGCGCGCGGTCGAGCAGGGCCAGGCCATGAAGGCGCCGGTGGTGGCGCTGACCTTCGAGCCGCACCCGCGGCGCTTCTTCGTGCCCGACACCGCACCGTTCCGGCTGACGCTGTTGCCGGCCAAGCGCCGCCTGCTGGCGCAGCATGGCGTGCAGGCGATGGTGGCGCAGCGTTTCGACGCCGCCTTCTCGGCGCTGTCGCCCGACGCGTTCTTCGAGGACGTGCTGCTGCAGGGGCTGGGCGCCCGCCACGTGGTGTGCGGCTTCGACTTCACCTTCGGCGCGCGGCGCAGCGGCAACGTCGAGCGGCTGCGCGAGCGCGGCGCCGAGCGTGGCATCGGCGTGTCGGCGCTCGACCCGGTGATGCGCGAGGGCGAGATCTATTCCTCGACCCGCATCCGCGAGGCGCTGCGCGCCGGCGCGGTGGTCGAGGCGGCCGAACTGCTGGGCCAGCCGTGGGAGATCGAGGGCACGGTGGAGCAGGGCGACCAGCGCGGCCGCACCATCGGCTTCCCGACCGCCAACGTGGCGCTGGGCGAACACCTGCGCCCGCGCTTCGGCGTCTACGCCGTGCGCGTCCTCGTCGACGGCGAGACGGCGTGGCGTCCCGCCGTCGCCAACCTCGGCCGCCGTCCGACGTTCGGCAAGCTGCAGGAGAACTTCGAGGTCCACCTGTTCGACTTCGCGGGCGCCCTCTACGGCAAGACGCTGCGCGTCTCGCTCGAGGACTTCATCCGCCCCGAGATGAAGTTCGCCGGCCTCGACGCGCTCAAGGCCCAGATCGCCGCCGACGGCGACGCCGCCCGCAAGGTGCTGGCGAAGTAGGGCAGCGCGGGCCTCCGGCCCGCTCATGTCTTTCGGTCGATGAAAGGTCCCTCGCCGCGCTCGGGATGACAGGCAAACCTTGTCATCCCGAGCGCAGCGAGGGACCCTTCTTCATCTTCATCCGGCACCGCGGGGCTCCGGCCCGCTCGCTTCTGTCTTGCTCTAGCGAGAGGCGAACTTGCGGGCAAGCGAGCGTTTCAGGGTCAAGTCGATGCGGTGCTGCCACCCGGGTCCCGTCGAGCGGTAGGCCGCGAGCACATCGCGCGACAGTCGGATCGAGATCAGTTCCTTGGTCGGCGCCTTCTGGGGACCTCGTCGTGTCACGGCCTTCAACTTCGCCTTCAAGGAAGCGGGCAGGGAATCGACGGTCGTGGCTTGCCTGAAGTCTTCGTCGGTCAGTTCGCGGACTTCACCGTTCTTGTCGGTGAGCGGCTTGCGCCTGGGCATGGCGTCGTTCCTCTCTGGTATTGGCTTTCCGGAGGCTGATGACACGGATGCCGTCAGATACTTCCGTGAAGCACAGAACGTGTAGTCGATCGTCCAGGTAGCCGGTGGCGACGAACCGGGCCTCTCCATAGTCTCGCCGGGTGTCCTGGAACACGAAGGCGGTCGAGAAGTCGAATGCCTCCACCCGGTCGAAGGGGAGCCCGCGTTCAATGATGTTGCGAGCATTCTTGGCTGGATCGTAGGTGATCCGATAGGTCATTTTGTATATACAATCACACTGGCGGCCGCAACAGCGTCGCCAGGGTCGATTCGATGCGGGCCCTCGGGGCGTGCTGGTAGCGCTTCGCGATGAAGGCCGTGAGTTCCTCGTCGCCTGCCATGGGCGAGAGAATCGATGTGAACGCACTTCTGGGTCGAATGACTTCGACCGATGCCTTTCATGAACGGAATTGCGCACCTTTGACAAATTGAGCGCGCGGGACGCGCGCGGTCCTGGCCTGACCGTCTTCCGGGACCGGGGGCCTCCGGCCCGCTCATCGGCCGCGTGGTGTGACGCGGTAGAACAGCACCCGGCCCTGCGGCAGGAGTTGCGACAACAGGTCGAAGTCCGAGAGGTTGCGCGTCAGCACCGTCAGGCCGAGCTTCAGGGCCTGCAGGTACAGGACGCAGTCCAGCAGGGCGGCGGTGCGACGGTCGTTCGCGTAGTTCTGTTGGCGACACAACAGGCCGGCCAGCAAGGCCGCGCGTCCCAGGGTCTCGCCATCCGGGGTGTGAAGGCGGTGTTGCGGCATGGCCCGGATGGTGTCG
>JAIUOX010000115.1 GCA_020160955.1 Pseudomonadota bacterium | reverse complement strand
CCAACCAGTTCTTCGTGCGCGGCGTGCTTCCGCACGACCTGTTGGGCGTGCCGCAGCTGGCGCGCGCGTCGCTGCCCGTGGTCGCCAACGCCTGGGACCCGCGCGGCGCGGCCAACGGCATCGGCGACCTCACGATCTTCGACATGGCGGTGAAGAGCTTCGGCGCGCGCAAGATCGGCGCCGGCCCGCTGTTCGTCGCGCCGACCGCCAGCGATCCGTCGCTGGGCGCCGGCAAGTGGCAGCTCGGCGTGCAGACCGTGATGAGCATGCCGCACGAGTGGGGCCTGACCTCGATCCTCTCGGCCTACCAGCAATCGACCGACGGCCAGTTGAAGACGCTGACGCTGCAGCCGCTGCTGTTCGTCAACCTGGCGGACGGCTACTACCTGCGCTCGACCGGCATCGCGACCTTCAATCTCGGCCTCAACTCGGTGATCCCGGTCGGCTTCGGCATCGGCCGCGCCTTCGAGCGACCCAACGGCCGCGTCATCAACGTCTTCGTCGAGCCGCAGTACTCGGTGCTGCAGACCGGCCCCGGCGTGCCGTCGTTCCAGGTCTTCGCCGGGGTGAACCTGCAGTTCCCGCTGCGATGAGCGATCCGCGCGCCGTGGTCGCCGACATCGTGGCGCGCGACCCGGTGGCGCTGGACCAGCTGCGGGCCGCCCGCGCGCTGGCCCTGCCCGACTGGTGCATCGCCGCCGGCTTCGTGCGCAACCGCGTCTGGGACCACCTGCACGGCGTCTGGCCGCCGCGCCCGCCGGCCGACATCGACCTGATCTACTTCGATCCCACCGACCTCTCGAAGGACAGCGAGGCGGCTTACGAGCGCCGGCTCGACGCGCTGCTGCCCGGCCTGCCGTGGCAGGTCCGCAACCAGGCGCGCATGCATGTCTGGAAGGACCTGCCGCCGCATGCCGACACGGTGGACGCGATGCGTTCCTGGCTGGAGACGGTGACCGCGGTCGGCGTGCGGCTGGAGGCCGACGACCGCCTCGCCGTCGTGGCGGCGGAGCGCGCCGTCGAGGACCTCGTGGCGCTGCGCTGCCGGCCGACCGCGTTCGGCGCCACGCGGCGACACGAGTACGAGGCGCGCATCGCCGCCAAGCGCTGGCGCGACCTGTGGCCGAAGGTGCGGTTCGAGGACTGACTAGAGCAGCCGCATCTGGCGGCCGTCGCGCTTGGCATCGGTCAGCGCGGTGCGCACCGCCTCGGGCACCGCGAAGCGCGAGGTGTCGAGACGGTAGCGCACCTGGTTGAGGCCGAGCCGCTTGGTCGCCGCGGCGAAGCGGGCGCTCAGCAGTTGCGCGATCGGTCCCTCGCCGCGCATGCGCTGGCCGAACTGGGCGCTGTTCAGCGCGCCGCCGCGCAGCTGGCGGATCAGCGACAGCACGCGCTCGGCGCGGTCGGGCCGGTGCTGGCGCAGCCACTCCTGGAACAGCTCCTTGATCTCGAGCGGCAGGCGCAGAACGATGAAGCCGGCGCGCGTCGCGCCCGCCTTCTGCGCCGCCTCGAGGATGGCTTCCATCTCGTGGTCGTTGAGGCCGGGGATCATCGGCGCGGTCATCACGCCAACCGGCACGCCGGCATCGCTGAGCGCGCGAATCGCGTCGAGCCGCTTCTGTGGCGTCGAGGCCCGGGGCTCCATGTCGCGCGCCAGCGCGCGGTCGAGCGTGGTGATCGACAGGAACACCTCGGCGAGGTTGCGCTTGGCCATGTCGCCCAGGATGTCGGCGTCGCGCGCCACCAGCGCGTTCTTGGTGACGATGCCGACCGGGTTGTTGAAGTCGCCGAGCACGCGGAGGATCTGCCGCGTGATCTTCAGCTCGCGCTCGACCGGCTGGTAGGGATCGGTGTTGGTGCCCATCGCGATCACGTCGGGCCGGTACTTGGGCGACACCAGCTCCTCGACCAGCAGCTTCGCCGCGTCGGGCTTGAACAGCAGCCTGGTCTCGAAATCGAGGCCGGGCGACAGGCCGAGGTAGGCGTGCGTCGGCCGCGCGAAGCAGTAGATGCAGCCGTGCTCGCAGCCCCGGTAGGGATTGATCGAGCGGTCGAACGGCACGTCGGGCGAACTGTTGCGCGCCAGGATGGTGCGGGTGGCGTCGCGTGTCAGCGTGGTGCGCAGCGGCGGCAGCTCGTCCTCGCCCGTGGCGTCGGTCGGCGCGGTGTCCCAGCCATCGGTGGTGCGGATGCGGCGCTCGCTGTCGAAGCGGCTCGACTCGTTCGACAGCGCGCCGCGCCCGCGCTGCACCGGCTCGGCAACGGGATCGTCAGGATACTCGGGCGGGGCGGTCGGCCTCATGGCAGCCGACTCTGGGAACAAACCGGGAACGAGTCAAGTTGCCCAGCTGGAGCGTACGCTTCGCACCATGTCCATCGCGACGCAGCGGTCGATGCAGGCATCGATGTGCGCCTTCATCGCCGGGTCGAGGCCGGCGTCGCTCCACTGGCCGGGGTCGGCGGGATCGCGCGGGCTGCGGGTCTGCACCCGCCAGCGCGCCATGAACAGGGTGGTGCGCAGCCAGGTCAGGCGGCGCATCGGGCCGAGCCACGGCCGCAGCGCGGCGGCGCGCGCTTCCCCGACCGCCCGCAGGTAGGCGTCGAGGAAGCCCGCGACCTCGGCCGGTGACAGCACGGTGCCGACATCGGGGTGCCACAGCGTCGAGGTCGGCAGCGTGGCGTGCGCGAGGTCGATCGCCTGCGCGCCGACATGCACCTTCTCGAGATCGAGGAACCACGCGACGCCGGCGCGATCGACCAGGAAGTTACCGGGATGGGTGTCGGCCAGCGCCAGCCCGAGCGGCTGCGCGGCCGATGTCGTCGCCGCAAAGGCGCGCATCGCGTCGAGCTCGGCGCGGATCGCGGCGCGCGCCTCGGCCTCGGGCACCGCGCGGTCGAGGAAGCGGGCGGCGTTCTGCTCGATGCCGGCCAGCGTCTCGCGCAGGGGATCGGCCATGGTCGGGATCGACGATCCCGGCGGCGGCGGCCGCAGCGCGTGCAGGCGGGCCAGCGTGTCGGCCATCTTCGCGAGATCACCGGGCAGGCGCGGCGCGTGGCCCTCGACACGGTCGACGATCAGCGCGCCGCCCGGCAGGCCCGGCCGCGGCGGCAGCACGTCGTGCAGGCGCGGCGTGCGGCCGGCCGGTTCGAGATGGCGGAAGGCCTCGGCCTGGGTCGCCAGCCGCGCGGCGGCGGACGGGTCGCCTTCGTGGGCGTAGGCGATGCGCGCCAGCAGGCCGCCCGGCAGCACGACGTGGCCGTGCGCGGTGCCGGTCGCGGGCAGCGGGTCGAGAGCGGCGGCGTCAAGCGACGCGAAGCGCGGGCGCTCGCGCAGCGCCGAGAGAAGGGCATCGATCATCTGGAGAAGAGCGCGCGGGACGCGCGCGGTCCCCGCGTCACCCGCTCCTCGGCATCTTGCCCTCGTTGAGGCGCGGCATCAGCTCGGCGAAGTTGCAGGGGCGGAAGCGGATGTCGAGCTGGTGGCGCAGGATGTCGTCCCAGCCGTCGCGGCAGGCGCCGGTCGAGCCGGGCAGCGCGAAGATGTAGGTGCCGTTGGCGACGCCCGCGGTGGCGCGCGACTGCATGGTCGAGGTGCCGATCTTCTGGAAGCTGATCCAGCGGAAGACCTCGCCGAAGCCGTCGATGCGCTTCTCGAACAGCGCCTCGAGCGCTTCCGGGGTGACGTCGCGGCCGGTGACGCCGGTGCCGCCGGTGGTGATCACGACCTCGACGTGCGGGTCGGCGATCCACTTGCCGACCTGGGCGCGGATCAGCTCGACATCGTCGGTGACGATGGCGCGGTCGGCCAGCACGTGGCCGGCGCCCTGCAGGCGCTCGACCAGCGTGTCGCCCGACTTGTCCGTGTCGAGGGTGCGGGTATCCGAGACCGTCAGCACGGCGATGTGCACCGGCTTGAAGGGCTTGCTCTCGTCGATCCTGTTCATGCCGCCATCCTAGCGCCGGCGGCTTGCCCGGGCGAGGCCGCGGCCCTAGATGTGACGGCATGACCGACTGGAAAAACGACGGCGTGCGGGTGATCCCCGCCGGCTCGCTCGACACCAACACCGCGCAGACCCCGGGCATGAACCGGGCCGCCGCCATCAACTTCGCCCGCGTCGGCGCCCAGAAGCTGTGGGCCGGCACGGTGACCATCCACGCCCACGCCAAGACCGGCGCCCACCACCACGGTCACCTCGAGAGCGTGATCTACGTGGTCAAGGGCCGCGCCCGCATGCGCTGGGGCGACCAGCTGCAGTTCACCGCCGAGGCCGGTCCGGGCGACTTCATCTACGTGCCGCCCTACGTGCCGCACCAGGAGATCAACGCCTCGGACACCGAGCCGCTGGAATGCGTGCTGGTGCGTTCGGACAACGAGGCGGTCGCCATCAACATCGACATCGAGCCGGCCGAGAAGCCGGAGACGGTGTACTGGGTCGACCCGACCCACCCGCATCCGCACAAGCACTAGTCGGAACGCCCTCGGGACCGCGCGCGTCCCGCGCGCATCATGAGGGCCCCGTGGGGCCCGGCTTGGGCATCGCCGCGGAGCCGGGTTCGGCGGCGCCGGCGATGCCGAGCGCCCGCTTGATCTCGTCGAGGTCGGCCTTGATGCGTTCCTGCTCGGCGTGCGTGAACTCGTGTTCGTCCCGCACGAACGTCCGCAGCAGCCGGACGATGACCAGCGGGATGATGAAGAGCGGCACGATGTGCATCAGCACGCCGCCGGCCATCCTGCCGACCGTGGTCACCGGGACGATGTCGCCATAGCCGACCGTCATGGCGGTGACGAAGGCCCACCAGATCGAATCGCCCAGCGGCTTCTCCTCGGCCAGCCAGAACACCACCGCGGCGAGACCGACGGTGGCGACGTACAGAAACAGCAGTTCCTTGAACGTATCGGTTCCCGATACCACGCGCTCGACCATGCGCTTCATTCCGCGGCACTCCCCCGGCCTTGCCTGATGCCGGCATCATGCCATCGGGTTCCTGAAGCGGGAATGATGAGCGCGCGGGACGCGCGCGGTCCCGGCGTTGCTTACGCTTGCGACGCCGCCCGCACCTCGGCGGAACGGTCCCAGAGGTTGGGCTGCTCCTTGTTGGTGTAGCCGGAGATGAACAGCTTCTTCTCGCCGCTCTTCACGTCGAAGGTGTGACGGCGCACCGCGCCGATGTTGCCGCCGTAGACGTGGATGCTGATCGAGCCCTGATCCTGTAGCGCGTTGGTCACCTGGTGGATGTCGCCGAGGCTCGGCCGCAGCGTCTCGACCATGCCGGGCTTCAGCTCGGTCAACGTGCCGGGCTTCATCGCGCCGGTCTCGGGATCGCGCGTGAAGGCCAGCGAGGTCTCCGAGCCGCGCAGCATGCCGACCAGGCCCCACATCTCGTGATCGTGCACCGGGGTCGCCGCGCCCGGTCCCCACACGAAGCTGACGACGCAGAAGCGCTCGAACGGGTCGCACCACAAGAGGTTCTGGTGGTAGCCGTGCTCGGGCACGCGGGCCGCCGCCTCGGGCAGCCAGTCGTCCTGCGCCACCAGTTCGCCCAGCAGCTTGGCGCCGACCTCGACCGTCGTCGCCTCGTCCTTGTCCTGCCACGCGCCGCCGGTCAGCGACGTCATGTCGGCGATGAAGCGACGCAGCCGGTCGATACGCATGGCGATGATCTCCTTACCTGCCGTCCTGCGGCGTGTAGCGCGGCCACTCGTGCGCCGCGATCTGGTCGAGCGACGGCGTCGGCTGGCCGAGCCTCACCTGGTACAGCCAGTAGTTCGCCAGCACACGCTGCACGTAGTCGCGCGTCTCGTTGAACGGAATGGACGCGATGTAGAGCAGCGGGTCCTGGCCGGCGTTCAGCGCGTTGTCCCAGCGCAGCACGTTGCCCGGCCCGCCGTTGTAGGCGGCGGCGGTGCGCACCAGGTTGCCGTCGACCTCGCCCAGCAGGGTGACGATGTAGGCCTGGCCCAGCGCGATGTTGTTGCCGGGATCGAACGGGCTCGCGCCGGCCGTCTCCGGCGCGTAGCGCGTCGAGACCAGCCGCGCCGTGCTCGGCATCAGCTGCATCAGCCCCATCGCGCCGGCGGTCGAGCGGGCGCGCGGGTTGAACGCCGACTCCTGGCGCATGATCGCCCACAGCAGCGCGCGGTCGACGTTGTAGCCGTTCGACGGCTGCCACGGCGGCACCGGGTACATGCCGCCGTCGTAGCCCTTGATGTTGTGGCGCTGGTCCCAGTTGGCGTTGCCGACGCGCATCGACAGGTCGGGCAGGTTGGCCTTCTGGGCCAGCGCCATCACCGTCTCGATGTATTGCGGGTCGGCGTCGATCGAGGCGGCGAACAGCTCGCGCTCGGCGGCGGTCGCGGCGCCGAGCTGCAGCAGCGCCAGCGCGCGGCGGCCGGCGCGGTCGTTCTTCAGGATGTCGGTGCGGCGGCGGTCGAGCGCCGGCACGTTCCAGTCGGGCTGGATGCGCATGCCCAGCGATTTCTGCGCGATCAGCCCGTAGAAGGTGGTGCCGTGCAGCGCCGCGCGCTTGAGGTAGGGCGCGAACTTCTGCGGGTTGCCGGCCAGCAGGTTGGCGCGCGCCGCCCAGAAGGATCCGGCGGCGAGCTGCCACGACGAGGCCTGGTCGGGCGCGGCGTCGGCCATCGCCTCGAAGCGGCGGGCGGCCTCGGCGTAGTTGCCCGTGCGGAAGGACGCGAGGCCGGCGCTCCAGTTGGCGTCGGGCGGCGCACTGGCCTCGATCGGCATCTGCATGGCGCGCTGGGTGTCGGCCTCGAGCGCGCGGGTCCGCATGCGGCCGCGCCACAGCTCGACCTCCTGCGGCCCGAGCACGTCGGCGGTCGACTTGCGGTCGAGCAGCGCGAAGGCCGCCGCGAAGCCGCCGTCGTTGGCCATGCCCTGCAGCCGGTTGCGCAGCTCGGCGGCCTGGCCGGCATCGGCGCCGCGCGTGGTGCGCGCCGCGGCGAACGACGGCGAAGCCGGCGCGAAGCCCTGGAAGGTCGCCGGCGTGATGTCGCCCGCGCCGGGCGTGCGGCGCGCCTGGGCCAGCCGGTAGATGGTCGGCGCGTCGGGATGGTCGTTGTAGTCCTGCAGCCACGCCGCCATCTCGGGGAACTTGGCGCCGTAGGTCGGGTTCAGCAGGCGCTGGGCGCCGACGTAACCCATCAGGGTCTTGTCCTTGAGCTGCGCGATGTCGGCGTCGGCCTGCGCCCACTGGCCCGAGCCCTGGGCCTGGAAGATGCGGCGATAGCGGTCGCGGTCGTCGGCATCGAGCACCGTCGGCACGTCGGCGACGACGGCGACCTCGTCGAGCTCGATCACGCCGGCCGGCGGCACGAACATCGGGCGGCGCGGGATGATGGTCGGATGCGCGCCGGCGGGGCGCGCGGCGCTGACCGCGGGACGGGCGGGCTTGGGCGGCGCCTTGGGCTTGGTCTGCGTCTGCGCCTGGGCCGACACCGCCAATAGCGCCGCCGCCCCCAGGAGGGCGGCCGGGATGACGTGCTTCATCATCGGCCTACCGTAGGGTCTGGTCCTCCCTGCGCGCAAGCGCGGGGTCAATAAACGCCGTCATCTCGACCGGAGCGCGAAGCGCGGAGTGGAGAGACCTTGTTTAGACAATCCGGCGGCAAGTCGTGGAAAGAAGGTCCCTCCACTTCGCCTCGCTGCGCGAGGCTCCGGTCGGGATGACGGAGAAATGGGGTCACGCCCCCGCTGGCGCGCGGGGAGGAAAAGAGCGAGGCTCCGCCGCCCAGGAGGAACCGATGACGCAGAAGCTCGATGTCGCGCAGGTCAAGGCGATGCTGAAGGACGGGACGGTGTTCGCCTTCCACGACGTGCGCGAGGAAGGCGAGTTCTCGACCCAGGGCCATCCGCTGTTCGCGACGCCGTTGCCGCTGTCGCGGCTCGAGCCGCGCGTGTTCGCGCTGCTGCCCGACCCGCGGACCCGCATCGTGCTGATGGACAGCGGCGACGCCGCCGTCGACCCGCCGGGCACCGGCCGCGCCAACCGCGCGGCGGCCAAGCTCACGCAGATGGGCTACGCCAACGTCGCGGTGATGACCGGCGGCCTCAAGGCCTGGCGCGACGCCGGCTACGAGGTCTTCACCGGCGTCAACGTGCCGTCCAAGGCGTTCGGCGAGGTCGTCGAGCACGCCAACGACACGCCGCGCATCGACGCCGCCGACCTGCAGAAGCTGGTCGATGCCGGCACCGACCTGGTGATCCTCGATTCGCGGCCGTTCCCGGAATTCAACAACATGTCGATCCCAGGCGGCGTCGACTGCCCGGGCGCCGAGCTGGTCTACCGGGTGAAGGACTTCGCGCCGCGGCCGGAAACGCTGGTCGTCGTCAACTGCGCCGGCCGCACCCGCTCGATCATCGGGGCCCAGTCGCTGATCAACGCCGGCCTGCCCAACAAGGTGATCGCGCTGAAGAACGGCACCATGGGCTGGCACCTCGCCGGCCTCAAGGTGGCGCGCGGCGAGACGAAGAGCTTCGGCCCGCAGGGTCCGGAGGCCGCCCGCTTCGCGCAGGCCGCCGCCGCCGACCTTTCCAAGCGGCTCGCCATCCGCAAGATCGACAAGGCGGGGCTGGCGGCGCTCGAGAAGAACGGCAAGCCGCTCTACCGGCTCGACGTCCGCGATCCCGCCGAGTACGCGACCGGCCACCTGCCCGGCTTCCGGCACGCCGCCGGCGGCCAACTGGTCCAGGCGACGGACCAGTATGTCGGGGCGCGCAACGCCACCATCGTGCTGCACGACAACGACGGCGTGCGGGCGACCCTGACCGCCCACTGGCTGCTCCAGATGGGCTGGGACGACGTCCACGTGCTGGCCCACCAGCCGGCGGCCGGCGAGCTCACCACCGCGCCCGAGCCGCGCTTCCCGGCCGGCTTCGCCCTGCCCCGCCCGGCCACGGTCACCCCGGCCGAACTGCAAAAATCGCTGGGCGAAACCCTAGTCGTCGACCTCGACACCAGCCTGCGTTACCGCGACGGCCACGTCCCGGGCGCCTGGTTCGCGGTTCGCGCCAATCTCGCCCGGACCCTGCCCGGCCTGCTGGTCCAGACGGGCGCCCGGCAGGTCGTCCTGGTGTCGCCGGACAGCGAGATCGCCGCCCTTGCGGCCCCCGAGGCCGCCGCGGCGGCGGGAAACCTGCCGGTGGCGGTGCTGGCCGGGGGCATGAAGGCGTGGCGGGACGCCGGGCTGGCGATCGAGACCGGCCACACCCACATGGCCGATCCGCCGACCGACGTCTGGTACCGGCCCTACGACTTCAAGGACAACGTCGAGGCCGCGATGCGGCAGTACCTCGAGTGGGAGGTCGACCTGGTCCCCCAGGTCGAGCGCGACGGCGACGCCCGATTCACGGTGCTGAAGCGCTAGATTCCCCCGTCCGGTGGGCCTGCCGGCCCACCGGAGGACAAGTCCCGGAACTTCTTGGATTTTCCGGCCTTGTCACATCGCCGCGTCTGCTTGACACCCGGTGGAGCGGCCAATAGTTTCCGGCGCGTTTTTCATTCTGACCGCAGGCGCGAAACGCCGGCGAACGGGGTGGGAAGCCCGGAGCGGAGCATCCGGCCATGGCTGAAAACGACCGCAAGTCGACCTCGGACGACCTCGACCGGCGCCTCAAGAGCGTCCGCGAGGAGTACGCGAAGGGAACCGGGCGGAAGTCGAAGCCGGCGGAGATGTCCGGCGGCGGCGAGAAGCTGGGCGTCGGGATGCGGATCGCGGTCGAAATGGTCGCGGGCGTCGTTGCGGGGGCCTTCATCGGTCTGATGGCCGATCAATGGCTGGGCACCAAGCCCTGGCTGCTGATCGTCGGGTTCGTGCTGGGGTGTTGTGCGGCGTTCTTGAACGTCTACCGGGTTGCGCAGGCCGAAGAGCGGCGCAGCCAGGCGGCCTCCCGGGTAGACAAGAGCTGATTTGGGGATAGTGACACGTGGCCAGTCCGCTTGAGCAGTTCGCGATCCAGAACGTTAGCGCCCCGCTGTTCAGCATCGGCGGCCATCCCATCGCCGTCACCAACTCCGCCATCTTCATGATGGCCTCGGTCGTCGTCTCGGCCGGCCTGCTCTACGCCGGCGCCTCCAAGGGTTCGATGATCCCGGGCCGCATCCAGGCGATGTCGGAGCTGTTCTACGACTTCATCGCCAACATGATCCGGGACAATGTCGGCTCGGCCGGCAAGAAGTTCTTCCCGTTCATCTTCACGCTCTTCGTCTTCACGCTGTTCGGCAACATCCTCGGCATGCTGCCCTACGGCTTCACCTTCACCAGCCACATCGCCGTCACCTTCTTCATGGCGATGGTGGTGTTCCTCGGCGTGACGCTGATCGGCCTGTTCAAGCACGGCCTGCACTTCTTCTCGCTGTTCTTCCCGCACGGCGCGCCGCTGTTCACCGCGCCGATCCTCATTCCCATCGAGCTGGTGTCGTACCTGAGCCGCCCGATCAGCCTGTCGGTCCGACTGTTCGCCAACATGACGGTCGGCCACGTGCTGCTGAAGGTGCTGGCCGGGTTCGTGGTCGCGCTGGGCATCTTCGGCGTGGTGCCGCTGGTCGTGCTGGTCGCGATCACGGCGCTGGAGCTGCTGGTCGCCGTGCTGCAGGCCTACATCTTCACCATCCTCTGCTGCATTTACCTGAACGACGCGCTGCATCTGCACTGATCGCAGCGCCCGTACCCATCACTCAACGACGTCAACATCGAGACAGGAGACAGACTATGGACGCCTCAGCCGCCAAGTTCATCGGTGCAGGCCTCGCCGCGATCGGCATGATCGGCGCCGGCATCGGCGTGGGCAACGTGTGGGCCAGCTACATCTCGGCGCTGTCGCGCAACCCGGCCTCGAAGGCCGAAATCGGCGCGAACATCTGGATCGGCTTCGCCGTCACCGAGGCCATCGCGCTGTTCGCGCTGATCGTCGCGCTGATCGCTCTGTTCGCCTGAGTTCGACCGTGCCCGTTCAGGCACTTCGGACGCGGGCGTCGGCCGCGGCCCTGACCGTTCTGTTCCTCGCCGGCCCGGCCCTCGCGGCCGGTGGCGAGGAGCACAAGAGCGGCATGCCGCAGTTCAACCTGTCGAACTTCCCCAGCCAGATCTTCTGGCTGGTGGTGAGTTTCGCGGTCCTCTACTTCCTCGTGTCGACGATGGTCCTGCCGCGCATCGGCAAGATCGTCGAGAGCCGCGAGGGCAAGATCCAGGGCGACCTGGACGCCGCGCAGAAGGCCAACGACGCCGCCAAGCTTGCCGCCGCCGAGCAGGAGAAAGCCCTGTCGGAAGCGCGCACGCAGGCGTCCGGCGTTGTCCGCGAGGCGACCGAGAAGGCCGCCCAGCACACCACGGCGAAGCTGCACGAGCTTGGCGACAAGCTCGCGGCCACCATCTCGGAGGCCGAGCTGCGCATCGCCGAGCAGCGGACCAACGCCATCGCCGGCCTGTCCGGCATGTCGTCGGAAATCGCCAGCGCGGTGCTCTCCAAGCTGGTCGGCCCGGCCGACGCGGCCCAGGTGGCCCGCGCCGTCGAGGCCGCGACCAAGGCAGGCAAGGCATGATCAGCACCGCATGGGCAGCCGACGCGCATGGCGGCGGCGGGATGTTCTCGGACCCGGCCTTCTGGGTCGGTGTCGCGTTCGTCCTGTTCCTGGCGCTGGCCGGCAAGACCATCGTCAAGGGCTTGACCAAGGTCCTCGACGACCGCACCGCGCTGATCGCCCGCACGCTGGGCGAGGCCGAGGCGCTGCGCAACGAGGCCCACAAGGCGCGCGACGAGGCCCAGAAGAGCCTCGCCGACTCGTCGCGGCTGGCGCAGGAGATCGTCGCGCTGGCCCGCACCGAGGCCGAGCGCATCGCCCAGCACGCCGCCGAGGAGCGCGAGGCGATGATCGCCCGCCGCGAGCAGCAGGCCAAGGACCGCATCGCCCAGGCCGAGGCCCAGGCGGCGCGCGAGGTCCGCAACATGGCCGTCGACGTGGCGCTGGCCGCGACCCGCAACCTGCTCAAGGAGCAGGTCGGTTCGGGCCGCACCCAGTCGCTGATCGACGAGGCCATCGCCGACCTGCCGAAGCGCCTGCACTAGGCCACCGCACTTCGCGAGAAATCAGCCCCTGCCGAAAGGCGGGGGCTTTTTTTTGTGTTTGAAAGGTCCCTCGCCGTGCTCGGGATGACAGGGAGGGGCGTCGCGATGACAGGCGATGGCGGCGGCCGCTGAAAACGCATCATCCCTCGCCCCCCATCTTGTCATCCTGAGCGAAGCGAGGGACCCTTCGCTTCATGTCACTCTCCGATTCCGAACGCGCGCTGTTGAAGGATGCCGTCGGCGCGATGATCCCCGCCGACGCGGCGCTCGGCGTGCCGGGCGCCGACGACCCCGCCATCCTCGACGATCTCCTGGCCTCGCTGGGACGCGATCTCGCCCCCGTCCAGCAGGGCCTCGCCGCGCTGGCCGCGCGCGGCTTCGACCGGCTCGACCGCGACGGCCGCGAGGTGCTGCTGAACGAGCTCGCGAAGGGCGGCGATGCAGGCCTCGCCGCGATCGGCCGCGTCGCGGTCAGCGCCTACTACCGCGACGGGCGGGTGCTGCGCTCGATCGGCATGGAGCCGGGCGCGCCGTTCCCCAAGGGCTACGCGGTCGAGCCCGGCGACTGGTCGCTGCTCGACACGGTGAAGACGCGGGCGCCGTTCTGGCGGGACGACCGCGTATGACCGTCACCCACGACAAGGTCGACGTTCTGATCGTCGGCTCGGGCGCCTCGGGCGCCGCCGTGGCCTGGAGCCTCGCCGAGACGAAGATGCGTATCCTCTGCCTCGAGCAGGGCGACTGGGTGCGCTCCACCGAGTTCCCGACCAACGGCCGCGACTGGGAAGCGCGCCGCTGGGGCGACTTCGACATCAGCCCGAACCGGCGCGGCCGCGACACCGACTACCCGGTGAACGACGACGACTCGCTGATGAAGATCGCCAACTTCAACGGCGTCGGCGGCGGCACGCTGATCTACACCGCCCACTGGCCGCGCATGCACCCCTCGGACTTCCGGGTGAAGTCGCTGGACGGCGTGGCCGACGACTGGCCGGTCGACTACTGGAGCCTCGAGCGCTTCTTCGACGAGAACGACCGCATGATGGGCGTGTCGGGCCTGGCCGGCGACCCCGGCGTGCCGAAGCGCGCGCCGCCGATGCCGCCGATCCCGATGGGCAAGACCGGCACGCGCTATGCCCAGGCGATGAACCGGCTGGGCTGGCACTGGTGGCCGTCGGACACCACGGTGGCGACCACCGAGTACGAGGGCCGCGCCCGCTGCATCAACCTCGGCCACTGCACGCCGGGCTGCGCGCAGGGCGCCAAGGGCAGCGTCGACCTGACCTACTGGCCGCTGGCGCTGCGCGCCGGCGTCGAGCTGCGCACCCGCGCCCGCGTCCGCGCCATCGAGCACGACGCGCAGGGCATGGCGACCGGCGTCACCTACTACGATGCCGAGGGCAAGGAACATTTCCAGCCGGCCGAGATGATGATCCTGGCGGCCAACGGCGTCGGCACGCCGCGGCTCTTGCTCAACTCGGCGTCGGGCCGCTTCCCCAACGGGCTGGCCAATTCCTCGGACCTCGTCGGGCGCAACCTGATGCTGCACCCGTGGCCGATCGTGTCGGGTTACGTCGACGAGCCGCTCGACGGCGGCCGCGGCCCGATCACCTGCCTGTGGAGCAAGCAGTTCTACGAGACCGATCCCGGGCGCGACTTCGTGCGCGGCTACACGCTGCAGTTCGGCCGCGGCACCGGGCCGGCGACCCAGGCGCTGCTCGGCGCCAGCGCCGGGCAGCTGCCGTGGGGCCGCGACCACCACCGCGTCTTCCGCGAGATGATCGACCGGCGGCTGAGCATCGGCGTGGCCTGCGAGGACCTGCCGGAGGAACACAACCGCGTCGTGCTCGACCCGGTCCTGAAGGACGGAAACGGCATCCCGGCGCCGCGCATCCACTACGCGATCAGCGAGAACACGCGGCGCATGATGGAACACGGCATCGCCCGCGCCGAGGAGATCCTGGCCGAGGCCGGGGCGAAGAACGCGTACTGCTCGCGCACCGCGCTGAACTATCCCGGCCACCTGCTGGGCACGGCGCGCATGGGCAACGACCCCGAGCGCTCGGTGGTCAACGCGTGGGGCCGCAGCCACGACGTCCGCAACCTGTTCATCGTCGACGGCAGCATCTGGGTGACCTCGGGTGGCGTGAACCCGACCTCGACCATCCAGGCGCTGGCGCTCTACATCGCCGACCAGATCAAGCAGCGGCTGGCGACGCTGTTCGACTGATCCCGTTCTCGACGGGCCCCGCTCAGTCGTGGCGGTACGGCGTCGGGATGCGCGCGAGGTCCTGCAGCAGGTCGGGCGGCATGTCGGACGGCTTGGCCGAGTTGGCGCTGGCGCTGATCGAATCGACCAGGCCGCCGAACCGCGCCTCGATCGCCTTGGCGATCTGGTCGTGACGGCCGACCGCGGCGAACAGGTGCACGACGTCGTCGGAGACCTGCGCCGCCAGCTGGTCCCACTTTCCCTCGCGGGTCATGGCGTTCAGCTTGCGGCCGAGATCGCCCAGCCCGTGCGCCTCGAACACCGGCCAGTAGGCCGGCGTCGAGCCGTAGAAGGCGACGCGGTAGCGGACCCAGTCGAACAGCTTGGCGACTGCCTCGTCGTCCTTGCCGGTGACCACGAAGCCGCCGCCCGATATCTCGAACTGGTGCCGCGCCCGGCCCGACTTGGCGAGGCCGGCCTCGAGGATCGGCATGATCGTGTCGGCGAGGTACTTGCGGGTGCAGAAGACGTGGAGCTTCACGTCGTCGGATTCCTCGGCGGCGACCTTCAGCATCGCCGGGCCGACCGCGGCGAGGCCGAGACGCGGCGCCGGTCCGTCGTAGGCCTCGGGCACGAAGTTCGGCGTCATCAGCGTGAAGCGGTAGTGCTTGCCCTCGTAGGCGAGCTTGCCGTCGCCCTTCCACGCCGCCCAGATGGCGCGCACCGCCTGGAGGTACTCGCGCATGCGCGGCGCCGGCGGCGTCCACGGCACCGAGAAGCGGCGCTCGTTGTGCGCCCGCACCTGGCTGCCCAGCCCGATCGTGACGCGCTTCGGGCCATAGCTGGCGGCGAGGTCCCAGCCGACGTTGGCCACCGTCATCGGCGAGCGCGCGAACGAGATCGCGACGCCGGTGTGCAGTTCGATGCGCTTCGTGGCCGCGCCCGCGACGGCCAGCGCCAGGAACGGGTCGTGCCGGTTCTCCTGCGTGCTGACGCCGGTGTAGCCAGCCGCCTCGATGGCCTGCGCCGCCGGACCCACCTTCTGCAGGTTCTCCTGCGGCAACGTCGTGAACACGCGCATCGGCTTCCTCCCCTTTCGCAAACCCTACTCCTCTCCCCCCGCAGGGGGGAGAGGCCGGGCGCAGGGGAGTTTCGCAGCCCTACTCCGCCGCCTGCTTCAGCGGGTCACCGCCCGGCGGGTGATTGGTCGGGCGCCAGCGCAGCACCGGCTTGCGGGCGGCCAGCGTCTCGTCGAGACGGCGGCGCGGGGCGAAGCGCGGGGCGGCCTTGAAGTCCTCGGCGGCGGTACCGCTCTTCGCCCGCTCGGCGAGCGAGCGCAGCGCGCCGATGAACAGGTCGAGGTCTTCCTTGGCCTGGCTCTCGGTCGGCTCGATCAGCATCGCGCCGTGCACCACCAGCGGGAAGTACATGGTCATCGGGTGGTAGCCCTCGTCGATCATCGCCTTGGCGAAATCGAGGGTGCTGACCCCGGTGTCCTTGAGGAAGCCGTCGTCGAACAGCGCCTCGTGCATGCACGGGCCGTCGAACGCCGGCGTCATGACGTCCTTCAGCGCCGCCATCACGTAGTTGGCC
>JAIUOX010000114.1 GCA_020160955.1 Pseudomonadota bacterium | reverse complement strand
GCCGCCCTTGCGCGCGAAGGTGACCTCGTCGCCGGTGCGGCTGACCGACTGGCAGTCCTTGTCCTCGTCGGGATACTTGAAGCAGATCCGCTCGCCTTCCAGCGACCACTTGCCCTTGGTGATGGCGCTGCCCTCCATCAGGGCCAGCGTGCCGTCCTTGCGGTAGTGCTCGAAGATCTCCTCGCCATCGACCCGGCCGGTGATGGTGTTGCCGACGATCGTCAGCCACGCCTCGCCGCCGGTCAGCGTCTTGCCCGCGGCGGCGCTGTCGCCGGTGGGGCCGGCTGCGGGCGCGCCGGTGGCGCCGACCCGCGTGCCGGCATACTCGATGCGCAGGCCGAAGATGTCGGACAGGGCGTTCGGCTCCTCGATCTTGTCGAAGTCGGCGAACGAGGCGCTCTTCGACGGCTTGACCGAGATGCGCAGCGGGCCCTGCGGCTTCTTCCAGTCGGCGACGAAGGACGCCAGCGCGTCGAGCGCCTTGACCGTCTCGGCCGACTTGCCGGCGGCGAAGGCGCCGATCGGCGCCGTGGCCATGGCGACCATCGCGTCGACCGGCAGGCCCTGCTGCTTGGCGACGGCCGGCAGCAACTGGGCCAGCAGGCCGCTGTCGGCGTAGTCGAGCGTGGCGACGCGCAGGCGGGTGTTGTCCTTGGCGCCGGACGTCTCGCTCGCCTTGTCGCTGACGCCCTCGAGCACCATCGACAGCGACAGGCTGCCCTGGCCCTTCAGCGCCAGTTCGAGGGTCGACAGCGTCAGCACCTTCGACGCCGGGTCGAGCCGGTAGTCGAGGACGAGGTCGACCGGGGCCTGCGGCACCCCGAACGATTCGAACATGCCGTTCAGGGCGTCGTCGCCGGTCATGCCCTCGATGCGCAGCTTGGCGTAGCGCGGAAGGTCGTCGCTGCTCGACGAGGCGCGCAGCCGTTCGAAGTCGGCCTCGTCGACCGTCACCTTCACGATCTTGATCGTGGTGTCCTGCGTGCCGGTGGCCTCGGCCGGGATCACCGCGACGACGTTCTCCAGCGCGAAGCCCTTGGCGCCGATCGCCGACGCCTTGCCGTAGGTGAACGACTTGAACTGCAGCTGGGGCTTGATGTCCTTCTCGAAGACCTCGAGGCCGCTCTGTGCCAGCGCCGGGCGCGGCGCCGGCAGCGTCGCCGCCAGCGACACCCCGAGCAGGAGGAGGAACAGCTTCCACAGCCTGGACACGCGCACGATGGACTCTCCCGCTCGGATCGAAGTGGCCGGCACCATACAGGAAGCCACCCGCCCGGCATCTGTGAGCATTGTCACCGAGGCGCCAGTTGTTCATAATGCGTTGCAATTGCAATTTCGGGGCAACGCCTGTCTTGATCGTCCTGCGCGCGTTGAACCCGGTGGAGCGCCTGCTCCTGCTGCTCGTCCCGGTGGTCTTCGTGGCCATGGAAGGGCTGTCGCGGCTGGTCGCCGGCAGCGTGCCGCCGCACCGGGCGCTGAGCCCGTTCTACAACAACATCTTCTTCACCGGCGCCGCGGCCGTGATCGCGCTCTCGATCATGCGGCGCGCCGACCGCGGGCGGACGCTGCTGCTCGGCGCCCTGTTCGAGGCGGCGCGGATCGCGTGGGCCAGCGCGGTGAACGTGCCGCTGCAGGCCAGCCTGGCCGCCACCGGCCTCGGCATCTGGGGCGCAGCCCTGGTCCTGCAGGCGGGACACGTGCTTCGCCCGTCGGGTCGCCCGCGGCGTGACGAAGTCGACCTGTGGCTGACCCAGTTCGCCCTGCCGGTCGGGCTCGCCCTGACCTTCTTCGGCGGCTCGATCGTGCGGACCTTCGTGCCCAACACCGTCGACCCGGCGCTCTATGCCTTCGACGGCCTGCTGCCGGTGCCGGCGGCGCGCTGGGTCGCCTCCTTCACCGGCGGCCACCCGTGGTTCCAGGCGCTCCTGGCGGTCGTCTACAACGCCCTGTTCGCGACCTTCGCGGTGATCGTCGCGCTCGAGAGCCGGGTCGGCGACCATCCCGGCAAGTTCGTCAGCCGCGTGCTGCTGATCGGCCTGTTCGGCTTCCTGCTCTATTTCATCGCGCCGGGCGTCGGGCCGCACGTCGCCATCTACCACCGCTTCATCGAGGCGCTGCCCGACCCGATGAGGCTCGACCTCGCGCCGTTCGCCGCGCCGGTCGAAGCGCCGCGCAACGCGATGCCGTCGCTGCACACCACCTACGCGCTGGTCATGCTGATCGCCGCCGCGCGCTTCGGCGCCCGGTGGTTCGCGGCAGCCGCGGTGTTCGCGGCCCTGACGATGCTGGCGACGCTCGGCCTGCGCGAGCACTACATCGTCGACCTCGTGGTCGCCGTGCCGCTGGCCCTGGCGAGCGCGTGGTTCGTCGCCGCGTTCGACCGCGACGTGCCGACCGGCGCCTACCTCGGCCGCGCGGCGCTGGCCTTCGCGATGGTGATCGCCTGGCTGGTCGAGATGCGTCTCGGCGTCGGCGCGTTGCGTGCCGTGCCGTGGCTGGCGTCGGTGCTGGTGCTGGCAACGCTCGCGGCGGCCGCGGCGATCGGCATCCCGCCCGTCCCGGGCCGCACGAAAGCCTAGCGCCCCATCGCGTAGAACTCGTCGTTCGGGCGCATGCTGGTGACGTTGGCCATGCGGTTCGACAGGCCGAAGAAGGCGGCGATGGCGGCGATGTCCCAGGTGTCGTCCGGGGTGAAGCCGTGCTCGGCCAGCGTCGCCATGTCGTCGTCACCGACGGCGTAGGCGTGGAACGAGACCTTCATCGCGAAGTCGATCATCGCCTTCTGGCGCGGCGTCAGGTCGGCCTTGCGGTAGTTGATCGCGACCTGGTCGGCGAGCAGCGGGTTCTTGGCGCGGATGCGCAGGATCGCGCCGTGCGCGACGACGCAGTACTGGCACTGGTTGGCGGCGCTGGTCGCCACCACGATCATTTCGCGCTCGGCCTTGGTGAGGTTGCCCGGCTTGTCCATCAGCGCGTCGTGGTAGGCGAAGAAGGCGCGGAACTCGTCGGGCCGGCGCGCCAGCACCAGGAACACGTTGGGAATGAAGCCCGACTTCTCCTGCACCGCCTCGATGCGCGTACGGATGTCGTCCGGCAGTTCGGCGAGGGTCGGGATGGGAAAGCGGCCGATCGGGGCGGGCGCGGGCGTCGACATGACTGGATCCTCCTCGGGAAGCGGCCGCCCTTGTAGCCGCGAACCGCGCCGCGTGCACGGCGCCCCCGGGCGGGGTGCTCCCAGGCGGGGCGCCTAGCCGCGGCTGAGCTTGCGCGCGCGCTGCTCGAGCCGGGCGGCGATGGCGAGCGCGCGGCAGCCGAGGTAGCCCGCGAACAGGGCCGCCAGCGCCGCGACGTGCTGCGGCTCGACGACGGCGTCGCGGAGGTAGGCCGACGTGAAATCGATGCCGGCCAGCGCGACCAGGCCGAGCGCCGCCACCCGGACATCCCGGGCGGCGGGCAGCAGCACGCCATCGCTGGCCGCGTCCACGGCCAGGCTCAGCCGCCAGCCGCGCAGGTGGCCCAGGATCCCACCCAACACGAGGCCGCCCAGCCATTCGAGGTCGTACTGCCACGTCGCGGCGATGACGCCGGCCAGCAGCACCAGGGCGACGACCGCCGCCAGGATGGCAGGCGTGGCGAGTTGGGCGAGGCGCGTGACGCCGCCCTGCGCCTGTCGCGACGCGGCCACGTAGCAGGCGAAGGCGACCAGGACGGTCAACAGGTTGCACAGACTGAGCGGAGCGATCATGCGGACCCGTCGACTATAGGGAGCGTACGATCCTAGCATGGCCCTGCGGCAACCAAGGGAAAATCGTCGGCAGGCGAGGGGCGTTTCGTGGTAGGCAGGCGGCGATGGCTCACCAAGCGCTGGACCCCGGCGACCCCGTATCGATCGAGACGCTGCAGTCGCTGGCGCGCACGGTCCTCAGGATCCTGCGCGGCCTCGGCGCCGCGGAGAAGGTGCCGGAGGTCGACCGGCAACTCGCGGCCGTGGTCGACGATCTCGCGCCGCGAACGCTTCGCAAGCTGCTGGAAGTCTCGCTGCCGGCGATGGCGATCGAGGGCCACCACGAGCTGGCCGAGAGCATCCAGGACGCCCTGGAGGCGGCGCCGCCCGCCCGCTAGCCGCGGTCCGCGCGTCGCGCGGACGACCGTCCTTTCGTCAGAACCGCCCGTGGCAGTGCTTGAACTTCTTGCCCGAGCCGCACGGGCAGGGGGCATTGCGCGAGACCTTGCCCCAGGTCGACGGGTCGTTGGGATCGAGCGCGGTGCCCGGCCGCGGACGATGCAGCGTCGCCACGCCGCCGCCCTCGGGGTCGGCCGGATCGAACGCCGGGTCGTCGCTCATGCGCGCGGCCAGCGCCGGGTCCTCGTGGACCTCGTGCAGGTTCGACGGCATGTCCGGCATCGGCGGCGGGTCCATGCGCAGCTGCACGGTCGACAGCAGCGCGACCACCTGCTCGCGCAGGCCGCTCAGCAGGTCGCTGAACAGGTTGAAGGCCTCGCGCTTGTACTCGTTCAGCGGATCCTTCTGGCCGTAGGCGCGCAGCCCGATGCCCTGGCGCAGGTGGTCGAGGTGCAGCAGGTGCTCCTTCCAGCTCTGGTCGAACAGCTGCATCAGCACGCTCTTCTCGACCTGGCGCCAGATCTCCGGCCCGTACTGCGCGGCGCGCTGGGCGAACAGGCGCTCGACCTGGTCGTCGAGGCGAGTGCGGATCTCCTCGTCGGCGATGCCTTCTTCCTTCGCCCAGGCGTCGATCGGCAGGTCGAGGCCGAAGATGCGCTGCACCTCGTCCTTCAGCTCCTGCACCTTCCACTGCTCGGCGTAGGCGTCCTCGGGAATGGTCCGCTTGACCAGCCCGTCGACCACGTCGCGGCGCATGCCGGCGATGGTGTCCGAGACGTCCTCGGTGGCCATCAGCTCGACGCGCTCCTTGTAGATCTCCTTGCGCTGGCTGTTCATCACGTCGTCGAAGCGCAGCAGGTTCTTGCGGATCTCGAAGTTGCGCGCCTCGACCTTGCTCTGCGCCGTCTCCAGCGCCTTGTTCAGCCAGCGGTGGGTCAGGGCCTCGTCGTCGGCCATGCCCTTCTTCTGCACCCAGTCCAGCACCTTGTTGTTGCCGAAGATGCGCATCAGGTCGTCTTCCAGCGACAGGAAGAACTTCGACGCGCCGGGGTCGCCCTGGCGGCCCGAGCGGCCGCGCAGCTGGTTGTCGATGCGCCGGCTCTCGTGGCGCTCGGTGCCGACCACGTAGAGGCCGCCGGCCTCGCGCACCGTGACGCGGTCGCGCTCGACCTGGGCGCGGATCTCGGCCGCCCGCTTCTCGAGCTCGGCGGCGCGCTGCGCCTCGTCGGGGATCTTCTGCGCCAGCTCGGCCTCGGCCTGACGCAGCAGCATGTCGACGTTGCCGCCGAGCTGGATGTCGGTGCCGCGGCCGGCCATGTTGGTGGCGATGGTGATCGTGCCCGGCCGCCCGGCCTGGGCGACGATCTCGGCCTCCTGCTCGTGGTAGCGCGCGTTCAGCACGCTGTGCGGGATCCCGGCCTTCTTGAGTTCCTCGGCCAGCGCCTCGGACTTCTCGATCGACACGGTGCCGACCAGCATCGGCTGGTTGCGGTCGCGGCACTCCTGGATGAGCTTGACGATGGCGCGCGTCTTGTCGGCCATCGTGCGGTAGATCTCGTCGTCGGCGTCCTTGCGCGACACCGGCACGTTGGTCGGGATCTCGACGACCTCGAGCTTGTAGATCTCGCCGAACTCCGCCGCCTCGGTCATCGCCGTGCCGGTCATGCCCGACAGCTTCGGGTACATGCGGAACAGGTTCTGGAAGGTGATCGAGGCCAGCGTCTGGTTCTCGCGCTGAATCTCGACCTGCTCCTTGGCCTCGAGCGCCTGGTGCAGGCCTTCCGAGTAGCGCCGGCCGGCCATCATGCGGCCGGTGAACTCGTCGATGATGACGACCTGGCCGTCCTTGACGATGTAGTCGACGTCCTTGGTGAACAGCTTGTGGGCGCGCAGCGCCTGCGTCACGTGGTGCAGCACCGTCACCATGTTCGGCGCGTACAGGCTGATGCCCTCGGGCAGCAGCCCGTCGGCGCGCAGGATCTCCTCGACCTGCTCGACGCCGGCGTCGGTCAGCACGACGGTGCGGTTCTTCTCGTCCTTCTCGAAGCCGTCGGCCTTGAGCCGCGGGATCACCGTGTCGGCGCGGCGGTAGAGCTCGGACGAATCCTCGGCCGGGCCCGAGATGATCAGCGGCGTGCGCGCCTCGTCGATCAGGATCGAATCGACCTCGTCGACGATGGCGTAGTGGAAGGGCCGCTGGACCATCGCGTCCATGCGGAACTTCATGTTGTCGCGCAGGTAGTCGAAGCCGAGCTCGTTGTTGGTGCCGTAGGTGACGTCGCAGCCGTAGGCCGCCTTGCGCTGCTCGTCGTCGAGCTCGTGCACGATCACGCCGACGGTGAGACCGAGGAAGCGGTAGACGCGGCCCATCCACTCCGAGTCGCGGCGGGCGAGGTAGTCGTTCACGGTGACGACGTGCACGCCCTTGCCCTCGAGGGCGTTGAGGTAGACCGGCAGCGTGGCGACCAGGGTCTTGCCCTCGCCGGTCTTCATCTCGGCGATCTTGCCCTGGTGCAGGACCATGCCGCCCTTGAGCTGCACGTCGAAGTGGCGCTGGCCGAGCACGCGCTTGGCGGCCTCGCGCACCACCGCGAAGGCCTCGACCAGCAGGTCGTCGAGCTTCTCGCCCTTGGCGAGGCGCTCGCGGAACTCGTCGGTCTTGCCGCGCAGCTGCTCGTCGCTCAGCGCCACGAGCTGCGGCTCGAGTGCGTTGATCTTCGCCACGGGCTTGTCGAGCCCCTTGACGAAGCGATCGTTGGCTGTGCCGAACAGGCTTCGAGCCAGCGCACCCAGCATGAAAACCTCGATATCCTAATGACTTAGGCGGGCACCGGGGCCCGCCATCCCAGCCAGAGATAGAGAGCGGCTAGGGCAGTGTCAACGCGACCGCGGGCCCCGCCCGCCCGGCCGGCGGCCGGCGCCCCGCCGCCGACACGCGGCTCACGAAAAAGTGCCGCAATCCGGGCGCACCAGCGCAGCCGTACAGGGAAGCGAAGCTTGCAGGTCCGAAGCAAGCGTGTAAACGGGAGGCCCTCGATCGTGTCGATCAACTCGTTGTTTCCGGAGCGTGTCATGAGCCAGCGCCTGCGCCCCTTGCGCCTCGTCGTCCTCGGTTGCGTGGCGGCGGCCCTGGTCGCCCCGGCGATGGCCCAGCAGCCGGCCCCGGCGCCCGCGCCGGCCCAGACCCCGGCCCCGGCCGCGGCGCCGAAGCCTGCCCAGGCCGCGCCCGCCCAGGCGCCCAAGGACCCCGTGGTCGCCACCGTCAACGGCCAGCCGATCCGCCTCTCGGACCTCGAGGTGGCGCAGCAGTCGCTGCCGCAGCAATACCGCAGCATGCCGCTGCAGGCGGTGTTCCCGGCGCTGCTCGACCGCATCATCGACAGCAAGCTGGTCGTCCAGCAGGGCAAGAAGGACAAGGTCAGCGAGGACCCGGCCTTCCGCAAGCGCATGGCTTTCGTCGAGGACCAGGTGCTGCAGGATTTCTGGATCCAGCGCGAGATCGCCAAGATGGTGACCGCCGAGAAGCTGCAGAAGCGCTACGAGGAGCGCCTCAAGCAGATGCCGGCCGAGGAGGAAGTCCGCGCCAAGCACATCCTGGTGTCGACCGAGGACGAGGCCAAGGCGCTGATCGCCGAGATCAAGAAGGGCGCCGCCTTCGACAAGCTGGCCAAGGAGAAGTCGACCGACAAGGCGTCGGGCGCCGAGGGCGGCGACCTCGGCTGGTTCAAGAAGTCGGACATGGTGAAGGAATTCGCCGATGCCGCCTTCGCGCTGAACAAGGGCGACCTGACCGAGACGCCGGTGAAGACCCAGTTCGGCTTCCACGTCATCAAGCTGGAGGATCGCCGCAAGGCGGCGCCGCCGTCCTACGAGGAGATGGCCGACCAGCTGCGCGAGGAGATGGCGCGCGAGGTCATCACCGGCCAGCTCGACCAGATGCGCTCCGGCGCCAAGATCGAGAAGTTCGCCATGGACGGCAGCAAGCCGGAGGCCAAGCCGGCCGCTGCTCCGGGCGCCACCCCGGCGGCCCCGGCCGCACCGGCGGCCAAGCCGGCGACGCCCGCCGCCCCGGCCGCGCCGGCCACCCCGAAGTAGGGGCGCCTGCCGCCGGTCGCTCAGAACGCTCACTTTTCAGGGCGTTTCTGGTGTAGGCTCCGCACCTCGGAGAGACCGGGCCGTACCCGGTTCTCCCAAGGGGAGTTCTATGGCCGCCAAGCACGCCGTTTCACCGCTCGCGCCGAAGACGACGCCGACCCTGCCGCGCATCGCCGGCGTGAAGCTCGCCGCGGCGCAGTCGGGCGTCCGTTACCAGGGGCGTGACGACGTCATGCTGGCGCTGGTCCCGGCCGGCGCGACCATCGCCGGCGTGCTGACCCGCTCGAAGACCTGCTCGGCCCCGGTCGACTGGTGCCGCAAGAACCTGGCGCGCGGCAAGGTGCGGGCGATCGTGGTCAATGCCGGCAACGCCAACGCCTTCACCGGCAAGCTGGGCGACAAGGCGGTCGAGGAGAGCACCCGCGCCGTCGCCCAGGCGCTGGGCTGCCCGCGCAACGAGGTCTTCATGGCCTCGACCGGCGTGATCGGCCAGCCGCTGGAGTGGGAGAAGATCGCGGCCGTGGTGCCGGCCCTGATCAAGGGCGCGCGCGAGGACCACTGGGCGTCCGCCGCGGCGGCGATCATGACCACCGACACCTTTCCCAAGCTCGCCACGCGGCAGGCCAAGATCGGCGAGCGCACGGTCACCATCAACGGCTTCCTCAAGGGCTCGGGCATGATCGCGCCCGACATGGCGACCATGCTGGGCTTCGTCTTCACCGACGCCAAGGTGCCGGGCGCGGTGCTGCAGAAGCTGCTGGCCGATGCCACCGACAAGTCGCTGAACTGCGTCACCGTCGACGGCGACACCTCGACCAGCGACACGCTGCTGATGGTCGCCACCGGCGCCGCCCGCCACGCGCCGATCGAGGAAGCCGACGACCCCGTGCTGGTCGACTTCAAGCGGGCGCTCGACGAGGTGCTGATCGAGCTGGCCCAGCTGCTGGCCCGTGACGGCGAGGGCGCGACCAAGTTCGTGACCATCAACGTCGGCGGCGCGTCGTCGAACGGCGCGGCGCGCAAGATCGGCCTGGCGGTCGCCAACTCGCCGCTGGTCAAGACCGCGATCGCCGGCGAGGACGCCAACTGGGGCCGCATCGTCATGGCGGTCGGCAAGTCGGGTGAGCGCGCCGACCGCGACAAGCTGCGCATCTCGATCGGCGGCGTGAAGATCACCGACGGCGGCCAGGTCGTGCCGGGCTACGACGAGGAGCCGGTGGCGCGCCACATCAAGGGCACCGACATCGTGATCGACATCGATCTCGGCATCGGCCGCGGCCGGGCCACCGTGTGGACCTGCGACCTGACGCACGGCTACATCGACATCAACGGCAGCTACCGTTCTTGAGCCACGGCTTCGACGCGGAGTGCCCCGGCGGCCCGCCGCCGCTCGGCGACCGGCCGTTGCTGCTGGTCGCGGCGGTGGCGCTGGTCGATGTCGACGGCCGCGTGCTGATCGCGCGCCGGCCCGAGGGCAAGTCGATGGCCGGGCTGTGGGAGTTCCCCGGCGGCAAGGTCGATCCCGGCGAGACGCCCGAGCAGGCGCTGGTCCGCGAACTGCACGAGGAGCTCGGCATCGAGACGGCGACCAGTTGCCTCGCCCCGATCGCCTTCGCCAGCCACGGCTACGACAAGTTCCACCTGCTGATGCCGGTGTTCGCCTGCCGCAAGTGGCAGGGCACGCCGCGGCCGCGCGAGGGCCAGGAACTGAAGTGGGTGCCGCCGATCGAGCTGTCGCGCTACCCGATGCCGCCCGCCGACGTGCCGCTGGTCGGGCTGCTGCGCGATCTTCTGTGACCCGAAAGGTCCCTCGGGCTTCGCCCTCGGGATGACAGGAGAATTCAGGCTGCGGGCGGGAATGCTGTCATCCCGAGCGAAGCGAGGGACCTTTACCTTCAGGCCACCGTCGCCAGCGCCGTCCCCTCGCGCCAGCCGAGCAGGCGGCGGAAGATCACGGCCTGCATCGTGACGGTGAGGCCGATCACGCCGTAGGACACCAGAGACGACGCGGTCGAGGCGACCACCGAGGCGCCCTCGCGGGCGCCCAGCGCGCCGGCGACGATGCCGAGCGTCAGCATGTGGGTCACCGCCGTCACGAAGGCGCCGCCGAAGTAGACGAGGAACAGCGCGGCGATGATCGTCCAGGCCTGGCCGCGGCTGTAGATCCACGACTCGCGCGGCGAGAACGGCACGTCGACCGAGGTCGCCGCGAGGCCGAAGCTGACGCGCAGCGCCAGCAGCAGCGAGACGATGAAGCCGAACGAGATCGGCCCGGCCAGGGCGTAGCGCTGGGCGACCTCGGGATCGATCGGCGGGCCGGCGCGCAGCGCCGCCGGGTCGACCGGCCAGATGGTGATCATGAAGACGGCCATCAGCAGGAACGTCATGCCGGCGACCTTCAGCAGGTGACCGAGGAACGCGGTCTCGCGCGCCGTCCAGCCGGTGCCCGGCAGGCGCTCGACGCGCTGCGGCCCGAGCAGCACGAGGCGCTGCCAGCCGACCACGAACATGATGGTCGGCAGCACGTCGATCGCCTTCTCGACGAGGGCCGCCACGGCCGACTCCGCGGCGACCAGCGTGCCCGCCACGCGGATCGCCAGCGACAGGATCCACGGGATGGTGACGAGGTGGAAGAACAGGCGGATGTTGCCGAAGAAGAAGCCGAAGCCCTCCGATATCACCTCGCCGAACGCCAGTTTGCCCGGTGCTGCCACGATCAACCCCGCTCCACCTTTTCGCCCGCACTCCGCTCGGCCGTGCCCAGCGCGTCGGCCAGGCGCTGCGTCGCGCTGCCCGGCCGCAGCGGCTTCGGCTGCGACTCGGCCGGCGCCCAGCCGTGCAGGTAGATCACCTCGAAGCTGGCGGCCACCCGGCCGGACGGCAGCGCGAAGCGCTCGCCGTAGATCTCGGCGGCGCGCAGCAGCGTCGTGCGCCGCATCAGGCCGCGCCGCCGCTCCATCACCAGGTTGCTCTCGCCCATGCCGGCGAGATCGCGCATCAGCGCCAGCGCGTCGTCGTACTCGACCTCGATCGTCTCGGCGTCGGCGACGGGAAGGGCAAAGCCGGCGCGCTGCAGCAGGCCGGCGGCGTCGGCGAGGCCGGCGAACGGCGACACACGCGGGCTCAGCCCGCCCTCGATCTCGCTCTCGGCGGCGGCCAGCGCCTGGCGCAGCTGCCACAGCGTGGCGCCCCCCAGCATCGAGGCCAGCAACAGCCCGTCGGGCCTCAGGATGCGGCGCAGCTGGACCAGCGTGCCGGGCAGGTCGTTGACCCAGTGCAGGTCCATCGCGCTCAGGACGAGGTCGAGGCTGGCCGGGGCGAAGGGCAGCAGCTCCTCGTCGGCGACCACCGCGGGGCCGCCGGCGCGGGCGGCGAAGCCGTGGCCGAGGTCGGCACGCACCAGCCAGTCGACCGGGCCGTCGGGCCCGAGCGCGCGGGCGATCTCGTCGCCGTGGCAGCCGAGATCGAGCGCGGTGCCGAAGCGGCGGCGCACGTCGCCCAGCCTCTCGACCAGCCGCTCGGCGATCTCGCGCTTCAGGAAGGCGCGGTCGGCCCAGCCCCGCGCGGCGCGCTCGCGGCGCCGGCGCAGGGTCGCGCGGTCGAAGACCAGCAGGGGATCGAGGCCCGTCGTCACACGCCGTATGTAGGGTTTTCGCGCGCCCTTCGCGACATCGGTTTTCTCATCCGGAGCGAGGTCTTGCTGTCGGCGCAATTGCCCGGCGAGATCGCGCGATGTCGTCCCCGGTGCCGCATCGCCCTGTGCTGGCCCGCCTCTGGCGCGGCGCCGGACCGCTGCTCCTCGACGCCGTGCTGCCGCCGCTCTGCCTCGGCTGCAACGAGATCGTCGGCACGCCGGGCGGCCTGTGCCCGGCCTGCTGGACCGGGCTCAGTTTCGTGGCACCTCCTTGCTGTGCCCGCTGCGCCCGGCCGTTCGCCCGCGACCCCGGTCCCGGCGCGGTCTGCGGCGCCTGCGCGGCGCGACCGCCGCGCTGGCGCCGGGCGCGCGCCGCCCTGGTCTACGACGGCCGCAGCCGCCAGCTCGTGCTGCCGTTCAAGCACGGCGACCGCACCGACATGGCCCGGGCCTGCGGGCGGTGGATGGCGCGGGCGGGGGCCGACCTGCTGGCCGGCGCCGACCTGGTCGCGCCGGTGCCGCTGCATTGGCGGCGGCTGTTCCTGCGCCGCTACAACCAGGCCCAGCTGCTGGCCCACGGCGCGCTGGCGGCGGCGGATGCCGCCGGCCGGGGCGAGGCGCGGCTGGTGCCCGACCTGTTGCGGCGCCGACGCTGGACCGCGCCGCAGGGCGGCGATGCCGGCGCGCGGGCCGACAACGTGCGCCGCGCCTTCGATGTCCATCCGCGGCATGCGGAAAGGGTGGCCGGCCGGACGATCCTGCTGGTCGACGACGTGCTGACCACCGGCGCCACGGTCGAGGCCTGCACGCTGGCCCTGCAGCGCGCCGGGGCCGCCGCCGTTGACGTGCTGACGCTGGCGCGCGTCGTGCGGGCAGCGGTATAGTTTTGGCGAAGAGGTACCCATGGCCAAGATCGAGATCTACACCAGCCCGTTCTGCGGATATTGCGCGCGCGCCAAGGCGCTGCTCGACAGCAAGGGCGCGTCCTACGACGAGATGGACGTCATGATGGACGACAAGAAGCGCAGCGAGATGCGCGAGCGGTCCAAGCGCACGACCGTGCCGCAGATCTTCATCAACGGGCAGCACATCGGCGGCTCGGACGAGCTCGCCGCGCTGGAGAGCCAGGGCAAGCTCGATCCGCTGCTGGCGCAGCCGGGCTGAGCCGCGCCATGACCAGCGTCTTCAAGGCCGGACTGATCCAGACCAACGTCAGCAACGAGATGGCCGAGAACGTGGCCTTCGTGCGCGAGCAGGCGAAGCGCGCGCGCGACGCCGGCGCCGACTTCGTGATGACGCCGGAGAACACCGGCCTGATCGGCGCCAACCGCGGCGAGACGCTGGCCAAGGCGCAGACCGAGGAAGAGCACGGCATGCTGGCGGCGGCGCGCGACAGCGCGCGCGAGACCGGGGCGTGGTTCCTGCTCGGCTCGATCCACGTGCGGGTGCCCGGCGAGGAGCAGATCCGCAACCGCTCGTACCTGCTCGACCCGTCGGGCGGCATCGTCGCCTCGTACGACAAGATCCACATGTTCGACGTGCAGCTGGCGGGCGGCGAGAGCTACCGCGAGTCCTCGACCTTCCGGCCGGGCGACCGCGCGGTGCTGGCCGAGACGCCGTGGGGCGTGCTCGGCATGACGATCTGCTACGACCTGCGCTTCCCCTACCTGTACCGCGACCTCGCGCATGCCGGCGCGACGCTGCTGGCGATCCCGTCGTCGTTCACGGTGCCGACCGGGCAGGCGCACTGGCACACGCTGATGCGCGCCCGCGCCATCGAGACCGGCTGCTTCGTCTTCGCGCCGGCCCAGGTCGGCACGCACAAGGGCTCGAACCGCAAGACCTACGGCCACTCGATCGTGGTCGCGCCGTGGGGCGAGGTGCTGGCCGATGCCGGTGGCGAGAAGGCCGGCTTCGTGGTGGCCGAGATCGATCTCGGCCGCGTCGCCGAGGCGCGCAAGGCGGTGCCGTCGCTGACCCACGACCGGACATACGCCGCGCCGGCGCTGCACCGCCCGACCGCCGCCAAGGCGGCCGAGTAGCGGTCCGCGCTAGAGCTTGCGGGCGGCGATGCGCTGGACCATCGCCATCCGCGGCTGGCTGACCATGCGCGCCTCGTAGGCGACGACCGAGAAGCGCCCGCGCACGACCTCGAGCAGCTCGCCGTCCTGCAGCAGGAAGTCGGGATTGCTCGGCCGGCCGAACCGCTCGTTGCCGATCATGAAGGTCTCGTAGAGCAGCACGCCGCCCGGCATCAGCGCGTCGACCAGCGCCGGGAACAGCGGCCGGTGGAGGTAGTTGGTGACCACCACGGCGCCGAAGGTGCGGCCGGGCAGGGGCCAGGCCGACCCGCCCTCGAGGTCGGCCGCGACGATCTCGACCTCGGGCTGGCCGGGCAGGGCGGAGACATCGCGGTCGACCGCGGTCACCGGGTGGCCCTTGCCGGCGAAGAACAGGCTGTGGCGGCCGCCGCCGGCCGCGACGTCGAGGACCGCCGAGCCGGCCGGCACCAGCCCGGCCCACTGCGCGACCCACGCGGACGGCATCCCCCTTGCGTCAGACACCTCGACACCCCATCATCTCTGGCACTCCCCGGCGGGGAGTGCCAAACGCGGAAAACCCTGCAATTTCATGATCCTATACCGACTCCGCTGCTCCAAGGGCCATGAATTCGAGAGCTGGTTCAAGGACAGCAAGACCTACGAACGGCAGGAAAAGAAGTCCCTGGTCGGCTGCGCCGTGTGCGGCGACGCCAAGGTGACGCGCGCCCCGATGGCGCCGCGCCTGTCCAAGCGTGGCAAGTCCGAGCCGGTCGAGGTGACCGCCAATGCCGCGCCGGCGGCGGCGGCGCCCGGGCAGCAACATCAGCAGCAGCAGATGGCGGCACTGGCCAGCAAGATGCCGCGCGAACTGCGCGAGGCGCTGCTCAAGGTCCGCGCCGAGGTCGAGAAGAACTGCGAGCCCGTCGGCGACCGCTTCGCCGAGGAAGCGCGCAAGATCCACTACGGCGAGAGCGACAAGCGCGGCATCTACGGCCAGACCACCGAGGAAGAGGCGACGGCGCTGGCCGAGGAAGGCATCGAGTTCGGCCGCCTGCCGTGGATCCCGCGCGGCAACTAGGCCGCGCCGGTCCCCCTGCCGTCAGGCTTTCGTGGCGTACAGCATGTAGTTGACGTCGAGGTCGCGGGCATTGAGCGACCACGCGCGACCGAGCGGGCTGTAGACCACGCCCACCATCTCCTGCGCCTCCAGCCCGCCGGCCCGCAGGCCGCGCGTCACTTCCGACGGCTTCAGGAACTTCTTCCACTCGTGGGTGCCGCGCGGCAGCCAGCCCAGCACGTACTCGGCGCCGGCGATGGCCAGCGCCCACGCCTTGGCGGTGCGGTTGAGCGTCGACAGGAACACCAGCCCGCCCGGCTTCACCAGCCGGCCGAGGCTGGCGAGGAACAGGTCGGCGTCGGCGACGTGCTCGACGATCTCCAGCGCCAGCACGACGTCGTAGGTCTCGCCGGCCGCGACCAGCGCCTCGGCCGAACTGCAGCGGTAGTCGATCGCCAGGCCCTGGCCCTCGGCGTGGAGGCCGGCGACGGCGATGTTGCGGGCGGCGGCGTCGACGCCGGTGACGCGGGCGCCCATCCGGGCCATCGGTTCGCTGATCAGGCCGCCGCCGCAGCCGATGTCGAGCAGGGCGAGGCCCTCGAGCGGCCGGCCGGACAGGGCGTCGCGGCCCCAGTGGGCGGCCACGCGGTCGCGGACGTACTGCAGGCGGACCGGGTTCAGGCGATGCAGCGGGGCGAACTTGCCGGCCGGGTCCCACCACTCCGCGGCGATGCGCGAGAATCGCTCGATCTCGGCCGGATCGACGGTGGTCTGCGCGGTTTCGCTCGCGGTTTCGCTCATGGCTGCCCTTGACCCGACTGGTGCCCCCGGTGTCTATACCCCGCTTTCGAGCAGGTCCATGGCGCGCATCGTACTCAAATTCGGCGGCACGTCCGTCGGCGACACAGATCGCATCAAGAACGTCGCCAACAAGGTGAAAGCCGAGGTCGCGCGCGGCAACGAGGTCGCGGTCGTGGTTTCCGCCATGTCCGGCCAGACCAACCAGCTGGTCAAGTGGGTCAACGAGATCGCGCCGCTGCACGATCCGCGCGAGTACGACGTCGTGGTGGCGACCGGCGAGCAGGTCACGATCGGCCTGCTGGCGATGGCGCTGCAGCAGGTCGGG
>JAIUOX010000113.1 GCA_020160955.1 Pseudomonadota bacterium | reverse complement strand
GACAACTTCCTGCCGGCCTGGGCCATCCTGTTCTTCTGCCTCGCCCTGATCGAGGACGACGGGGTGATGGCGATGCTGGGATGGCTTTTCACGGTGCTGACCGCGCTGTGGACGGTGTTCCTGCTGATGCTCGGGCATGCCGCAATTTCGACCGTCTCCGGTGCCATACGTCGGTTCCTGTTCGACTAGGCGGGAGCCGCGGCATGACGACCGACATCGACGATCTCGACACCCAGTTGGCGGCGCTCGACCGCGGCCACTCCCTGCCCGCCCGCTGGTACACCGACCCGGCGCTGCTGCCGCTTGAGGACGAGCGGATCTTCCGCAAGGCCTGGGCCTATGTCGGGCCGCTGGCCGAGCTGGCCGAGGTCGGCAGCTACGTCACCGGCATGGCCGGCACCGTGCCGGTGGCCGTGGTCCGCAACGCGCGCGGTCTCGCCGGCTTCGTCAACGTCTGCCGCCACCGCCGCCACGAGGTGCTGTCCGGCCGTGGCAAGGCGGCGATGCTGCAGTGTCCGTACCACGCCTGGACCTACGACCTCGAGGGCGCCCTGAAGCGTGCGCCGCGCGTCGGCCCGGCCTCCGGCCTGCGCCTCGAGGAACTCTCGCTGCTGCCGATCCGGGTCGAGGCGCTCGGACCGTTCGTGTTCGTCAACCTCGATGCCGACGCGCCGGCGCTGCACGATTGCTACGGGCCGGTGCTCGAGCGCATCGCGCGGAGCGGCGTGGCGCTCGATACGCTGCAGCTGCACGGCCGCGAGGACTGGCAGGCGCGCGCCAACTGGAAGGCGATGCTGGAGAACTACCTCGAGTGCTACCACTGCCCGGTCGCCCATCCTGGCTTCAGCGTCGCGATCGACGTCCGGCCGGATGTCTACGAGCTCGCCGTCCATGGCTGGTTCTCCAGCCAGGCCGGGCCGGTGCGGCCGGCGGCACTGGACGGCAGCGGCGGCAAGGCGCCGCCCTACGACGTGCGCGGCGCGGTGCGCGAATCGCAGTACCACTTCCTGTGGCCCAACCTGACGATCAACATCAACCCGGGCTTCCCGAACCTGTCGATCGACGTGTGGCGGCCGGACGGGCCGAATGCCGCTCGCGGCTTCTCCGAACAGTACTTCGCGCCCGGTGTCGCCGCCGACTTCGCCCGCGACCTGGTGGCCTTCAACCGCCAGGTCGCCCTCGAGGACGACCGCCTCACCGACTCGGTGCAGCGCGGCCTTATCGCCGGGCTGCCCGAGCGCGGCCGCTTCGTCGCCGACAGCGAGCCGTTGGTGATCCACTTCCAGCGCATGGTCGCCCGCGCGCTGGCCGGGAAGCCGCCGCTCTAGTACGAGCGCGGCAGGCCGAGCACGTGCTCGGAGATGAAGTTCAGGATCATGTTGGTCGAGATCGGCGCCACCATGTAGAGGCGCGTCTCGCGGAACTTGCGCTCGATGTCGTACTCCTCGGCGAAGCCGAAGCCGCCGTGGGTCTGCACGCACATGTCGGCGGCGGCCCACGCCGCCTCCGAGCCCAGCATCTTGGCCATGTTGGCCTCGGCGCCGCACGGCAGGCCGGCCTCGTAGAGCGCCGCCGCCTTGCGCACCATCAGGTCGGCGGCCTCGGTCTGGGCATAGGCCCGCGCGATCGGGAACTGCACGCCCTGGTTCTGGCCGATCGCCCGGCCGAACAGGTTGCGCTGCTTGGCGTAGTCGGTCGCCTTCTCGATGAACCAGCGGGCATCGCCGATCGTCTCGGAGGCGATCAGCACGCGCTCGGCGTTCATGCCGCTCAGGATGTAGCGGAAGCCCTGGCCCTCCTCGCCGATCAGGTTCTCGGCCGACACTTCCATGTTGTCGAAGAACACCTCGGTCGAGTTGTGGTTCATCATGGTGCGGATCGGCCGGATGGTGAGGCCGTTGCCCAGCGCCTTGCGCATGTCGACCAGGAACACCGACAGGCCCTCGGTGCGCTTCTTGGTCTGCTCGCGCGGCGTCGTGCGCGCCAGCAGCAACATCAGGTCGGAGTGCTCGGCCCGGCTGGTCCACACCTTCTGGCCATTGACCACATAGGTCGAGTTGTCCTTCTTCACCGCGGTCGTGCGCAGCGCCAGCGTGTCGGTGCCGCTGGTCGGCTCGGTGACGCCGAACGCCTGCAGCCGCAGTTCGCCGCTGGCGATCTTGGGCAGGTACTTTTCCTTCTGCTCCTTGCTGCCGTGCCGCAGCAGCGTGCCCATGATGTACATCTGGGCGTGGCACGCCGCGCCGTTGCAGCCGGCGCGCTGGACCTCTTCGAGGACCGCCGCCGCCGCCGAGATGCCGAGCCCCGCGCCGCCGTATTCCTCCGGGATCAGGATGGCCAGCCAGCCGGCCTCGGTCAGCGCCTTGACGAACGCGGTGGGATAGCCGCGCTCGCGGTCGAGTTCGCGCCAGTAGGCGCCGTCGAACTTGAGGCACAGCTGGCGGACCGCATCGCGGATTTCGGGGTGCGTCGGAGCGTAGGGGTTTTCCATGGGCGGCGAACCTAGTCCGCCGCCTCTCCCCGTGCAATGCGACCCAGTTCATCGACCAGCGGGCCGTGAACGTCCGGCCCGAAGCCGTCGACCGTCGCCTCGCGCCGCGCGGTCACGCCGTCGACCGCGCGGGCCCGCTCGACCACGGCGCGCGTCACGGCGAGGTCGCGCGCCGCGTCGAGGAACGTCGCCAGCGTCGCGGCCCATGCCGGTCGCACCACCGCCAGCGCCGCCATCAGGCCGTAGGCGCCCCAGTTGGACACGCCGGCCACCACGAGGTGGTCGCACGACGTCACGCAGGCGATGGTCTCGCCGTTCGGCACCTCGCGCGCGATCAGCCCGGCCGGCAGGCGGCCCATGCCGATCTCGTTGCCGCCGTCGCCCACCGCGAGGCGCGTCCAGGGACCGCCGAGGAACAGGTCGTCGAGCGGCGCCGTCCACGCCCCGACATCGACGCCGCGCATGTTGCGCGGCCGGCCGTCGGCGCTGCGGCCGCAGCGTTCGATCGAGACCGCGTGGCTGAGCGCCGAGTCGCGCCATGCCGCCACAAGGCGGTCGAGGCCCGGCCGGTCGTCGACGCCGACCTCGTCGACCCCCACCGGCTGGCCGGTCTCGGCCACCGCCGCGCGCACCGCGTCGGCGCAGGGCGTGTCGACGGCGATGCGGGCCGGCACGCCGCAGGCCGCCAGCCCGGCGGCCAGCAGCGCCGTGCCGACGGGTCCGTCGGTCTCAGGCGCGCGGACCTCGCCGCGCGGCACGAAGAAGCCGGTGATCAGGCCGACCGACGTGGCGCCGGCCAGCGATCGCGCCGCGGCCTCCAGTTCTCCCGGCGTCGCCGCGATGAGCGCCGCGGTGCCGCGGCCGACATCGCGGCAGACCAGGGCGACGATGGCCGCGATACGCTCGGCCTCACTTTTCCTTGGCGACATACACTCCGGTCCACTCGGGCGGCGAATCGTCGATCAGGCTGTCGACGCGCTCGCGCATCATCTCGTAATAGCCTTGCTGCCAGCCGACCGCATCCGCCAAGGCCTCGCAGGCCGGCAGCAGGTCGAGCGCCTCGGCGAAGCCGCCGGCCCGGTACTGGTCGAGGAAGGCGGACTGCGCCTTGACCAGGTCGGCGTAGGCCGGGTCGCGCACCACCTCGGGGCCGCCGATCAGCGCCCAGATGCGCTCCGGCTCGGTCTTGCCCTTGACCATCACCGAGTCGAGCTCGATCGCCGCCATGTCGGGCACCAGCTGGCGCGTGTTGTCGCCGATGATGATCTCGACACGGTAGGTCTTGCACTGGCCTTCGAGGCGCGAGGCGAGGTTCACCTCATCGCCGAGGCACGAATAGGTGAAGCGCTGGGTCGAACCGAAGTTGCCGACCGAGGCGTTGCCGGAGTTGAGGCCGATGCCGATCTTCACCGGGATGTGCTCGCGTCCCTCGGCCTCGGCTTCCTTGCGCCAGTCCTCGTTCAGGGTGCGCAGCTGGGCGTGCATCGCCAGCGCGGTCTCGCAGGCGCGCGCGGCATGGCCGTCGATCGCCAGCGGCGCGTTCCAGAACGCCATGATGGCGTCGCCCATGTACTTGTCGATGGTGCCGCGGTTGCGCATCACGACGTCGGTCATGGGCGTCAGGAAGCGGTTCATGAAGCGGGTCAGGCCGGGCGGGTCGAACTGCTCCGAGATGCGGGTGAAGCCGCGCACGTCGGTGAACATCACGGTGATCTCGCGCTGCTCGCCGCCCAGCTGCAGCAGCTCCGGCTGGCGGGCCAGCCGCTCGACCAGGTCGGGCGACAGGTAGAGGCCGAAGGCGCCGCGGATCGCCGCCCGCTCCCGCTCCTCGCGCATGAAGGCCAGCGCGGTGCCGCTGACGTAGATCGCGAACAGGGTGAGCGGCGGGTAGATCGGGTCGAACAGCAGGCGCTGCTCGGTGAAGGCGAACCACGGGACCGCGACTCCGACCGCGATGAAGATCAGGGCGACCATCGCCATGCGGGCCGCGCTCAGCCGCGGCAGCAGGATGACGAACATCAGCCCGATGACGGCGAGGTAGACGAACTCCAGCCCGTCGGCGAAGTCCGGCCGCGCCAGGAAGACCTGCTCCAGCATCTGCTCGGCCAGCTGGGCATGGACCTCGACGCCCGGGACGGCTTCCTCGGTCGGCGTGTTGCGCAGGTCCTTGAGGCCGATCGCGCTGGTGCCCACGAACACGACGTGGTTCTCGATCTTGTTCTTGGCGGTTCCCTTGATCACCGCCGCGGCGGAGACGTAGCGCTCCGGCTCGTGGCCGGTGTCGTAGAGCGCCATGCGGCCGCGCGCGTCGGTCGGCACCTCGATGTCGCCGGTCTTGACCGCGACGATGCCGCTGTGCACGCCGAACGCCTCCTCGCGGTTGGCGCCCGACGACTTGACCACGTAGGTCTTGGCGTCCTGGGCGACCCGCATCGCCTCGATCGAGAGCGCCGGGAACACACCCTCTTGCCCGGCCAGCCGGAACAACATCGGCACGCGCCGGATGACCACGCTGTCGATGTCGGTATTGACGCTGCCGTTGCCCTTGGCGGCCGCCTCGAGGATCGGGATGGCCTTCACGACGCCCTGCTGCACCGGCAGGTACTCCATCGGGTTGTCACCGGCGAAGGCGACCCCGTGGCGCTGCTTGGGCGGCGTGGTGCCGCCCTTGAGGTCGAAGCCGAAGCCGAGCACGACATTGGCGTGCGACATGGCGTCGGCCAGCACCTGGTCGTTGTCCTGGACCGCCGCGGCCAGCTTCTGGACCGTCTCGGGGTCGGTGTAGGCCACCAGGTCGCGCACCATGCGACTGATCGACGAGCGGTCGGGCTCGGCGAACACCACGTCGAAGGCGATCGACAGCGCGCCCTGCTCGGCCAGCTTGTCGACCAGCCGGGCGACCACGGTGCGCGGCCACGGCCACTGGCCGAACTCGGCCAGCGCTTCCTCGTCGATGTCGACGATCCGGACCGGGACCTCGGGATTGTAGGTCCGCGGCAGGATGCGCTGGTAGCCGTCAAACGCGAGGTCGCGCAGGCGCGAGATCTCGGGCGGATCGACCGCCCGGAGCAGCAACGCGTTCAGCAGTACGAGCAGCGCGACGATCCACGGCGCACGCACGTTCCCCCGGCCGAACAACCAACTCATGCGCATGATGCGATGTTCTCCCCCGCCGGATCACTGTACTAGGGATGCCCGCCCCGCCATAGAGCACACCTTGTCCCTGGTCCCGGCTACCCATTCCGCCCTGATGGGCGTCTACCTGAAGCTCGGCGCGATCGTGCTCTTCTGCACGATGGACTCCATGGTCAAGGCGCTGGGCGGCACCTACGACGCCTTCCAGCTCATGGTTTTCCGCAGCGCCATCGCCCTGCTGCCGGTGGCCTACTTCATCCGCCGCGCCGGCGGCCTGCGCTCGCTGCGGCCCAACCGGCCATGGCTGCAGGGGCTGCGCATCCTCGTCGCCTTCGGCAGCACGCTGGGCTTCTTCTACGTCTTTCCCCGCATGCCGCTGGTCGACGCCTACGCGATTTCCTACGCCGCGCCGCTGTTCATGGTCGCCCTGTCGGTGCCGATGCTGGGCGAGCCGGTCGGCTGGCGGCGCTGGACGGCCGTGATCGTGGGCTTCGTCGGCGTGCTGATCATGCTCGACCCGTGGGGCATCGAGTTCCACGCCATGTCGCTGATCGTACTGGGCGCGACCTTCTGCTACGCCCTGTCGACCGTCATGCTGCGCCTGCTCAGCCGGCACGATTCCGACGTCGTGGCCCTGTTCTGGCTGTCGATCGTCACCACCGCCGCCGCCCTGGTGGGCGCCGTGCCGGCCTGGGTCTGGCCGACCCCGATCGACTGGCTGTGGCTGTGCGTGATGGGCCTGCTGGGCGGCACGGCGCAGATCCTCAACACGCGGGCCTGGCGGCTGACGCCGACCGCGGTGCTGGCGCCGTTCGACTACGCGTCGATCGTGCTCGCCATGCTGTTCGGCTACCTGTGGTTCAAGGAAGAGCCGTCCTGGACGGTGTGGTTCGGCCTGCCGCTGGTCATCGGGTCGGGCCTCTACATCCTCCACCGCGAGCGCGTCCGGGCCCGCGAGGCGCGCGCCCGGGTGGCCTGAAAGCCCTTATTTCCTCAATGTTTTTGAGGGTTTACCGCCTTGGATTCATTCTACACAGCATTGACGAACGGCCCGACCAACCACATCTTGTAGTCATGAGCGAGCAGGCTTTCTCCGTCAGCGACAACGCCGCCAGGCGCATCGCTTTCCTGGCGTCGAAGGAACCGAAGCCCGTGATGATGCGGGTGGCGGTGCTGGGCGGCGGCTGCTCCGGCTTCCAGTACAACTTCTCCTTCGAGGAACAGCGCAACGACGACGACCTCGTCATCGAGCGCGACGGCGCGGCCGTGCTGGTCGACAGCACCTCGCTGGAACTGCTGAAGGGCAGCGAACTCGACTACGTCGAGGAAATGGTCGGCTCGTCGTTCCAGGTGAAGAACCCGAACGCCACCTCGTCCTGCGGCTGCGGCAACTCCTTCAGCGTCTGACCCGCCTTCCCCCACTGCGCCCACTGGGGGGATGTGGCATCCTCCGGCGATGAAGATCGCGACCTGGAACGTCAATTCCGTGCGCAAGCGCACCGGCAACCTCGTGGCCTGGCTGGAACAGGCCAGGCCGGACGTCGTCGTGCTGCAGGAGATCAAGGCGCAGGAAGCGACCTTTCCCCGGCTCGAGATCGAGGCCGCCGGCTACCGCGCCGAGATCGTCGGCCAGAAGGGCTTCAACGGCGTCGCCCTGCTCTCCCTGCACCCGGTCGAGATCACCGCCCGTGCCCTGCCCGGCGACGCCAGCGACGAGCAGGCCCGCTACATCGAGGGCCGGGTCGCGACGTCCGCCGGACCGCTGACGGTCGGCGGCCTCTACCTGCCCAACGGCAATCCGATCGGCACCGAGAAGTTCACCTACAAGCTGGCCTGGATGGAGCGGCTGCAGCGGCGCGCCCGCGAGCTGCTGGCCCGCGAGGAGATGTTCGTGCTGGGCGGGGACTACAACGTCTGCCCGACCGACCGCGACGTCTACGACCCCAGGGCCTTCGCCAACGACGCGCTGTGCCAGCCGCAGTCGCGCGCCGCCCTGCGCGCCCTGCTCAACCTCGGCCTGACCGACGCCGTCCGCGCCTTCGATCCGGAGTCGACCTGCTACACCTTCTGGGACTACCAGGCCGGCGCGTGGGCCAAGGACTGGGGACTGCGCATCGACCACCTGCTGCTGTCGCCGCAGGCCGCCGACCGGCTGGCCGGCGTCGGCATCGACAAGCCCGAGCGCGGCCGCCCCGATCCCTCCGACCACGTGCCGGTGTGGTGCGAACTCGACGTCGCGGCCTGACCGCTCACAGCATCGACGGATCGGTCGGCAGGCCGAGCACCACGCGGCCCGCCACCTCGTAACTGGGCGGCGCGACCATCATGTGCTGCGTGATGACGTGGATGTCGCGGAACCGGCGCTGCAGCGGACTGGTCCGGTAGACCGAGCTGCCGCCGGCCAGCGTGTAGCAGGCATCGACCGCCTTCGCCGCCGCCTCGGTCGCGTGGGTCGCCGCCAGCCGCAAGGCCATCCGCTGCTCGATCGAAATCGCCGTTCCCTGCTCGGCCTCGCGCCACGCCGTCGCGATGGCCTCCAGCAGGAAGGCCCGCGCCGACCGCACGCCGGCCTCGGCCCGCGCGATGTCGGCCTGGGTGGCGGTCCGCTCGGCCAGCGGCCGCCGCGCCAGGGTCGGGACCTTGGCCCCCGCCAGCGTCACGAGGTCGTCGATCGCGCCGCGCGCGATGCCCAGCGCCACCGCCGCGCAGCCCATCGCCAGCAGGCCGAACACCGGGAAGCGATAGAGCGGCGCATCGACCCGCGGCCTGTCGCGGACCAGCGACAGGGCGTGCGCCGACGGCACCACGAGGTCGTCGACCGACATGTCGCACGAACCGGTGCCGCACAGGCCCGAGACGTACCAGTTGTCGGCGAACTTGATGCGGTCGCGTGGCAGGTAGACCGTCAGGACCTCGGGGACGCCGTCGCGCAGCATGCGCGGCTTGCCGTCCTCCCAGGCGATGCAGCCGGCCTTCATCCACTGCGCCTGCGCGTTGCCCGAGGCCCACTGCCAGCTGCCGCTGACCCGCCAGCCGTCGCCCTCGCGCACCGCCTTGCCGCGCGGCGCGAAGATGCCGCCGGTCACGGCCTGCGGCGAACCGTGGATCAGGCGCGCCGCCTCCGGCGCGAGGTAGGCCGCCGTCGTGCCGGAGGTCGCGCCGATCATGATGTTCCAGCCGACCGAGCCGTCGGCCCGCGCCGCCGTCTCGATCGCCTCGAGCAGCACCAGCGGGTGGGCCTCGCTGCCGGCGAGGTCGCGCGGCACGCACAGCTTGAAGACGCCGGTCGCGACCAGGTCGGAAGCGAGGTCGGGCGGCAGTTGCCGCGCCTGCTCGATCTCCGCCGCCCGCGCCGCGATGCCGGGCAGCAGCGGCGCGAGGCGGTCGAGGACCGGGTGCATGGCCGGGCGGGACCCTACTCGGCGCCGGCGCCGATCACGCCGCCGTCGGCGATGATGCACTGGCCGCACACGAAGTTGCCGGCCTTGGACGCGAGGAACACCGCGACGCCGCCGATGTCGTCGGGCTGGCCGATGCGCTTCAGAGCCGCCTTGCTCTCGTTGGCCTTGCGGATCTCCGGGTTGTCCCACAGCGCCTTGGCGAAGTCGGTCTGCACGAGGCCCGGCGCGATCGCGTTGACGCGGATGTTGTGCTTGCCCCACTCCATGGCCAGCGACTTGACCAGCGACAGGTCGGCCGCCTTGCTCATGTTGTAGGCCGCGATGTGGGCCGAGCCGATCAGCGCGCCGATCGACGAGATGACGATGAACACGCCGTCCTTGCGCTCCGCCATCTCGGGGCCGACCATGTTCATCAGCCACAGGTTGGACATCACGTTGTTCTGCATGATCTTGGCGAACACGTCCTCCTTCAGGCCGGACAGCGGGCCGAAGTAGGGATTGCTCGCGGCGTTGCAGACCATGATGTCGATCTTGCCGTAGGCCTTGCGCGCGCTGGCCACCAGGTTCTCGAGCTGCGCCTTGTCGGAGATGCTGGCCGCCACCGCGGTCGCCTCGCCGCCCTTCGCCTTGATGCCCTTCACGACCTCCTCGCAGGCCGGCAGCTTGCGGCTGGAGACCACGACCTTGGCGCCGTGCGCCGCCATCTGCTCGCAGATCGAGCGCCCGATGCCGCGGCTGCCGCCCGTCACCACCGCCACCTTGCCGGTCAGGTCGAACATCATCTCGTCGTCTCCTCGTTCCAGGACCGTTGCTTGCCTGGCCGACCTTTACGGCCGGCGGCCGAACAGCGCAATCAGCTCGACGTGCGGCGACCACAGGAACTGGTCGATCGGCAGCAGTTTCTCCAGCCGGTACCCGCCGTCGACCAGGGTCCGCGCGTCGCGCGCGAAGCTCGCCGGGTCGCACGAGGCGTAGACGACGCGACCGACCTTGCTGCGCGCCAGCTCGGCGCTCTGGATGGCGGCGCCCGCCCGCGCCGGGTCGAGCAGCACGGAATCGAACTTGTCGAGCTCGGCCGGCGTCAGCGGGTTGCGGAACAGGTCGCGCCGCACGGCCTCGGCCCGGCCGCCGCCCAGCCGGCGGACCGCCGCGTCCGCCGCCGCGACGGACGCCGGATCGCTCTCGTACAGCACGGTGCGCCCGGGCCGGCCCAGCGACAGCGCGCCGACGCCGGCGAACAGGTCGGCGAGCCGCGTGTCCTCGCCCAGCCACGCCGTCACGGCCGCGCGCATCGTCAGCTCGGCCCGCTTCGTCGCCTGCAGGAAGGCGCCCGGCGGCGGGTCGATCCGCGCATCCCCGAACAGCAACAACGGTGTGCGGCGGACCGCGACCGGTTCGGCCGATGCGCGGTCGCCCCAGCTCACCCGCGCGAGGTCGGCGCGCTCGGCCAGCGCCACCAGTGCCTGGCGACGCTCCAGCGCGAGGTCGAGGCGCTTGTGCGGGCGCAGCAGCAGGTCGATCCCGCTGTCGGTCTCGTTGGCCACGGCATCGACGGCCGCCCCGTCCGGCAGCAGTCCCGGCAGGGCCTCGCGCAGCGGCGCCAGCAGGCCGGCCAGCGCCGGACGCAGGACCGCGCACTCGGCGATATCGACCAGGCGCGGGCTGCCGCGCTCGTGGAAGCCGGCCAGCACGCGGCGGCCCTGTCGGCGCAGCACGAAGTCGACGCGGCGGCGTTCGCCCGGCGCGCCGGCCAGCGCCGGCTCGAAGGCCGGGGCCGCGACGCCGCGCTGTGCCAGCGCCCGCGCGACCTGCTCGACCTTCCAGGCGGTGTAGGCGTCGGCCCGCCAGTGCTGCAGGGCGCAGCCGCCGCAGGTGCCGAAATGGGCGCAGGGCGGCGCCACGCGATGACGGGACGGCGCCAGCACCTCGACGAGTTCCGCGGCGATGCCCTCGCCGCGCTTGTCGCCGGGCTCCGCCTCGACGGTCTCTCCCGGCAGGGTCAGCGGCACGAAGTAGCGCCGGCCGTCCAGTTCGGCCACGCCGTCGCCGCGTCCGCCGATCTCGGTGATGTCGAGCGTGAGTGTCATTCAGTCCTTCATTGTCTTCCTCCCTGCGCGCCAGCGCGGGGAGGTGTCCGCGAAGCGGACGGAGGGGTCATGAGCCCCTCGACGTTTGCCCTCGACCCCTCCGTCGCCGAAGACGGCGACACCTCCCCGCGCTTGCGCGCAGGGAGGAAAGAAGGCCTAGCCGAGCCAACTCTTGGCGGGACGCATCTCGCCGACCAGCAGGCCGACCACGTTGCGGATCGGCGGGTGCAGCAGTTCCTCGTGCTTGTCCGCCGGCAGCACGCCGAGGTGGGACAGCAGGCTGGCCATCGCGACCTCGGCGGCGCGCGCCGCGCCGTCCCACATCTTGATCGCGACTCCGAGACCCAGGGTCGGCAGCATGCCGCAGAACACGCCCTCGGCGCCGGTCTTGACCTGGGCGACGCCCGGCAGCGCGCCGTTCACCAGCGTGCAGAAGCGGCCGCTGCCCGCGACCATGAAGGGCTCGGCGTTCATCGCCGCGCGGATGCGCTGCGCGGCGTCGGCATGCTTGCTCGACAGGCCCGACGGGTCGGCCATGCTGGCCATCGCGCGGGCGAGGCTCCTGAGCGGCGTGGCGAGCGTGGGGATGCCGCAGCCGTCGGTGCCGTAAGGCAGTTTGTGCCAGTCCATCCCCGAAAGCGCGCCCGCCAAATCGCGAATTTGAGATTGCAAGGGGTGCGTCCAATCGTGATATCCACGCGTTTCAAAACCCAGAGCTCCGCACGCCGCCAGAAATCCGGTGTGTTTTCCCGAGCAGTTGTTGTCAATTCGGCGCGAGCGTTGAGGCGCGCACACCAGGTCGTCTTCATGACGGCCCAAATTCTTCAACCAAGATTCGACAAACTCCAGGTGCAGCGGCTGCCCCTTGTGCGAGGCGCACGCGATCGCCACCGCCGCGAGCGGATCGGGCGCGGATTCAAACGCTTTGCTCAGAACGAGAGGGAGGGCCTGCACCGGCTTCAGGCAAGAGCGAGGACACACCAGGCGCCCCGAATCCCCCCACGCTTCGACGTCACGTCCGTGCTCGTCGACCCAAAGGGCGTGAACGCGGTGCTCGCTCTCCGCCAACTCTCCGCGCGTGTACTGAACTTGGAGAGGATTGCGGGGCATCAGTTGCTTCGCTTGTTGGGATCGTCGGCGCCGATCTGCTCGACGAGGGATTGCCATTTTTTCATGAGAAAACCCGGACTCGAAGTGTCGCGGCTGACAACGGATTTCATGATCATCGCGGCGAGGCCCAGGGCCACCACCATCAAAAGAACGTACTCGATGATGACCTGTCCACGCTCGGAAGAAAAACGCCCAGGGCGCAACGGGCGGTTGAAGAGCTTAGATCTCGGCGTGCACGAGGGCTGTGGACTCGGAACGGGCACCGGAGGTCTCCCACTGATTCAGGCAACGGACCACCTCATTGAGCACGGTCAAAAGCTGATCGTCCTCAAAAGGTCCGTTGATTCCCAAAAGTGTATCGTCTCCGAGGTGATCTTCAACGAGAAACTCTTTCGAACCCTCGAAGGACATCTGAAACGAATCCGGAGAAGGGTAAATCATGACGAGCATGTTCATCCCGAACATCTTGTGCAACTCTTTGGCCTTTGACAGAACGTCGGGGTGTTTTTGCTGAAGGCTGAAATAGATTTTGAGCGCGAGCGACTCATGCAGCTGGGAGAAGTAGATACGCACCGGGCCGTCGAAAATGGCCGAATTGAAAGCCGGGCTGAAGAAGCGAGACTGCATCAAATTTGAATAACTGGCCTTCATAGCCGTTCCCCCCCAAGAGATTCCAGAACACAAAGTTAGACTAGAAAGCCTCTCGCGAAGAAATCAAATGCATTTTTAAGGAAATGACAGATTTCTGATGAATTCCTGACGCAGCACAGATAATCCCAATTCAGGTCTCAACTCCCGTCTCAAATCGTCGTTTCACGTCTCAGTGTCGCTGGCCTTAGTGGACCGGAGAGTTGTTTGCTCATGCTGAAGGTCTTGGCACCAAAGTTCTGAGCGAACCCGGCCGCGCGCCGCCCGGTCGACTTCAAAAAAGGCGGCGGCCCTCGCGCCAGGTTTGCACGACGGGATGATGACCAATCGAATAAAAGAGCGAGCGCCAGTCTTCGCTGAGAACGGCGAAGTCGGCGCACTTTCCGGGCTCGAGGGAACCCACGTCTTTCTGTAAATTCAGCGCGCAGGCCGCGCTGTACGTGAGCCCGGTCCAAACTTCGGGCAGGGTCATTTTCATTTCAAGGCGTGCGAGCAAACCCACGAGCGACAGACTTTGCGTCGGCGAACTGCCGGGATTGAAATCGGTGGCGAGCGCCACGCGGCCGCCCTCATCCAAGAGTTTTCGCGACGGCGGGTACGCGCAGCGCATGTACAAATCCGCCGCCGGGAGCGCGACGGCCGTCGTTGAACTTTGCGCCAAACGGCGGATCGCCGTTTCGTCGAGCTGAATGACGTGATCGGCGCTGTGGGCTCCGATCTCCACGGCGAGATCGGTCCCGCCCGACAGCGACAGCTGATCGGCATGGATGACGACTTCGAATCCCAGTTCGCGCGCCAGTTTCAAAAAAGGCTTCGCGCTTTCAACGCTGAAAAAGCCTTTTTCGATAAAAATATCCACCCGCTCGGCGAGTTTTTGCTTTGCGATCTTCGGGAGCAGCGAGGTCAGAAATTTCAAATACTCATCGGGGGTTTTGAATTCGGGCGGAATCGCGTGCGCCCCTAAAAACGTGGACACGATCCGCGGACCTTCGATGAGTTTGTGGACTTGCAGCGTTTTGATCTCGTCTTTTTCGTTGAGCGCGTAACCGGTTTTCGCCTCGAGCGTGGTGACGCCTTGCTGAACGAAAACGTCGGCGCGTTTTTGCGCGAGCTTCAAGAGCTGCGCTTTGCTCGCGGCCCGCACGGCCTTCATCGTCGTGAGAATGCCCCCGCCTCGCGCGGCGATTTCCTGATAGGTCACGCCGCGATTGCGCTCTTCGAACTCGGCGGCGCGGTCCCCCGCGAACACCAAATGCGTGTGGCACTCGACGAAGCCCGGCACGACCGCCTCGGCCTTGAGGTCCAGCGTTTTCTTGATGCGTTTTTTCAGATCGCGCGGGACTGCCGACTCGCGGCCCGCCCAGACCAAGCGGCCCTTCTCGACCAGAAAGGCGCCCTTTTTGATGACGCCCATGTCGTCATCGCTCACGCGGCGGCCGTCTTTGGCGGCGGCGCCCGCCATGGTGACGAGCTCTTTGATTCCGGTAAAGAGCGTGAGGTTCTGGGTCATTTCGGTTTGGCTTTACCTTGGTTCGAAACGGTTTCCATCGCCGCTTTCACGGTCTCGGCATCGCCGAGATACTCTTTGCGAATGAAGCGCAAATCCGTGTCGAGTTCGTACATGAGCGGAATGCCCGTCGGCACATTCACTTCCATAATCTGATCCGGCGTCATGCCTTCGAGATATTGAATCAAGGCACGCAAAGAATTTCCGTGCGCGACGATCAAAAGGCGCTCGCCTTTTTGAATGCGCGGGCCGATCTCCTCTTTCCAGAGGGGAAGAAAGCGGGCCACGGTGTCTTTGAGGGACTCCCCGCTCGGCAGAACGTCGGGGTTCACCCCACGGTAACGAGGGTCATGACTGGGATGACGTGCATCATCTCTAGGCATTTCGGGGGGAGGCGTGTCATAGCTGCGGCGCCAAATCTTGACCTGCTCTTCGCCATGACGGGCCGCGGTCTCGGCCTTGTTCAGACCTTGAAGATTGCCGTAATGACGTTCATTCAGGCGCCAGCTCCGGCTGACCGGAAGCCAAAGCATGTCCATTTCTTCGAGGGCGATCCAGTGCGTACGGATCGCGCGTTTCAGGACCGAGGTGTAGGAGGCATCAAACTGAAAGCCGAGGTTTTTAAGAGTTTGACCGGCGGCTCGAGCTTCTGCTCGACCTTTTTCCGAAAGATCGACGTCCTGCCATCCGGTGAATCGGTTTTCTTGGTTCCAAGTGCTTTCGCCGTGTCTGATCAGGACCAGTTTGAACATCGCTTCCACTCCCTCGCCATTCGAGAAAATCATACATTTTTCTGTCTATCAGGGCTATCATGAGCAGGTTCATCTTGACGAGTCAAAAGCGAGGTTTTTCTTGGCACAGTATGCAACTCGGGACAACGCCGATTACATCGACCAACTCTGGCAACAATACAAACAAGATCCGTCTTCCGTTTCCACGGAATGGCGCAAGTTCTTCGAGGGCGTTGAGTTCGCCTCGAACGGACAAGGATTCTCGAGCGGAGGCGGCACCGAAGCCGGCGCGGGCATCTCCGAAAAAGAATTGGACGTGTACCACCTGATCACGGCCTACCGTAACTACGGCCACTTCGAAGCCGATCTCGATCCGCTCACCAACACGCGCGCGCCGTCGGATCAGCTCGCGCTCTCGCGCTTCAAACTCAGCGAAGCCGATCTCGATCAACGCTTCCAAATCGGCGGCATCATCGGCAAACCGAACGCCACGCTTCGCGAGATCCTCGCGCACATGCGCGCCTGCTACTGCGGTAAACTCACCGTTCAGTGCGCCGAAGCGCTTCCCGAAATTCGCAACTGGTTCATCCGCGAATTCGAACAGCACCGCGAGACGTTCAAACTCAGCGCGGATCAGAAAAAAGAGATCTTGCGTTCACTCACCCGCACCGAGAGCCTCGAAAAATTCATCAACACCCGTTACGTGGGCGCGAAGCGCTTCTCGATCGAGGGCGGCGACGCCTTGATGCCGATGATGGAGTGGCTCGCGAATTACGGCCCCACCAAAGGCCTGGCCGAAATCATGATCGGCATGGCTCACCGTGGACGCGTGAACATCCTGGCCAACTTCATGGGCAAGGGGACCGAGTACATCTTTGCGGACTTCAATGGTCCCACCGAAATGAAGATCCCCGTCGACGATTTCGACGGCGATGTGAAGTACCACTTGGGTTACCAAACCGACCGCCAGACGCCGAACGGCCCGATGCGCATCAGCCTCGCGTTCAACCCCTCGCACCTCG
>JAIUOX010000112.1 GCA_020160955.1 Pseudomonadota bacterium | reverse complement strand
TCGCGTCGACCGCCAGCCGCACCGAGGCCTGGCCGGTGATGATGATGACGTCGACCGGCAGCTCGCGCTTGCGGATGTCTCGCAGCAGGTCGATGCCGTTGACGTCCGGCAGGTTGACGTCGAGCACCAGCAGCTCGGGCGGCGACGTCTCGAGCTGCGCCACGGCGGCCGCGCCGGTCGTGACGATCTGGACGGTGCAATTTTCGGTCTTGAGGTATTCGGCGTAGGTCTCGGCCAGCGAGGGAGCATCCTCGACGATCAGGACCCGCCCTTTAGCGCCAGGCATTGGTAGCGACCTTCATCTATCACGCAGGTTGTAGTCGATTGGCGGCGACCGGGCCAGAGGTCGCCACCCTCCGGGATTCCCCTAGGGGTCGCCCCATCAAGGACCCCACGTCCGCACCGCGCCGACGTCGAGATGGACATGGCCCTGGTCGCCGTAGAAGCCGACGCCGCCCCAAGACAGGGCGGCGGCCAGCGCCGCCACGGTGCGCGGTGACACGCCGGGCAGCGAGACGTCGAGCGCCTTGCCGGTCTTGTGCAGGCTGTCCGGCGCGACGCCGGCCTGCATCGAGGCCAGCCAGGTGTTGGTCTTCTCCGAGCGGTAGCCCGAGTGCACGTTGACTGACTCGGCGCCCGACAGGCGGGCGACCAGCCACAAGAGGTCGGCCAGGCGCCAGTCGATGGCGATCGTGTCGTTCTGGTGGTGGTCGCGCAGCAACTGCGAGATGCGCGCCAGCTCCCAGGAATCGTACTGACCGCCCACCCAGTAGACGACGCTCGCCTGCTCGCCGGTGCTGCTGTTGCGCACGGTGAGGCGGCGCGGCAGGCCTTCCTCCAGCATCGCCCGGGCCTTCTGCTGGAGCGCCTGGGCCTGCGGGCCGGGTGGCGGCGGCGGCGCCGACACGGTGGCGGCGGGCGCCGGCGCGGCGGCGACGGCGGTGCCACCGCCCCGCACCGGCTTGACCGGCTTGGGCGCGTACACCGACAGGCCCTGCGCGGTGTAGTCCTGCTGGCCGAGCGCGGCGGGCGCCGCCAGCAGGGCCGCCGCGGCGGCGAGGCAGAGGATCGAAGCGCGCATCGCGGGTCTCCGTGGTCTTCCTACTGGCCGCGGCCGGTGACCATCACCAGGCCGGTGCGCCAGATGATCGACACGTCGGCGCGCAGCCACGTCGCGAACGAGCCCAGCCGCATGGCGTAGGCGTGGTCGTGCAGGACCTTCGAACGCACGTCCTCGATCGAGGTGTCGTAGCCCTGGTTGACCTGCGCCAGCCCGCTGATGCCCGGGCGGATACCGTAGGTTCGCTCGGCGTAGAACGGGATCGCGGCCTCCAGCGTGCGGAAGAACGACGGCCGCTCGGGACGCGGGCCGATCACCGACATGTCGCCGGCCAGCACGTTCAGGCACTGCGGCAACTCGTCGATCCGGGTCTTGCGCATGAAGCGGCCGACCCGGGTGACGCGCGGGTCGTTGCTGGTCGCCCACATCGCGCCGCTCGACTCGGCGTCGATCCGCATCGAGCGGTACTTGATCATGTAGAACAGCCGCGTGAAGCGCGGCGTCGCCTCGCCGACGCGCAGCTGGCGGTAGAAGATCGGTCCCTTCGAATCGAGCCGGATCGCCAGCGCGACGAACGGGAAGGTCAGCGCGAACACCACGAACACCAGCGACGCGACGACGATGTCGACGGCGCGCTTGGCCCAGCGGATCGAGGGCGGCACGAAGTCGGGCACGACCTCGGCGCCGGCGCGGCCCCAGCGGCCGCGCTCGCGGCCGGCCATGTAGCGCAGCGTGCCGACCAGGCCGGCGGCATAGCCTTCGACCAGGTAGGCGGGCAGGCGCAGCAGCCGCGGCCAGCGCAGTTCGCGGGTCGCCAGCACGGCGGTGCTCACGGCGTAGCCCGCGACCTGCAGCGCCGCCACGGCCTGGAAGAACGGCGATCCGTCGAACGCCAGGGCGAGGCTGGAGAGCAGCGCCGCGACCAGCAGCAACGGCATGAAGGCGCGCAGGAACTTGCTCGACAGGAAGACGAAGGCGAGGCCGGGGCGGCGCGGGTCGGCGAGCCCCAGCAGGCGGATCGCCTGCTGCAGGTTGCCGGCGCCGATGCGGACGCGGCGGCGGAACTCCTGGCCCGGCCGGCTGCGCTCGAGCTCGACCGTCTGCAGGCCGGCGTCGTAGACGCCGCGCGAGCCGTCGGCGACGATCCGCATCGGCATCACGAAGTCGTCGTTGATGGTGTCCGGCGCCATCGGGCTCCAGCGGTCGCGGCGCAGCATGTAGCCGGCGCCGTGGAAGCCCATCGGCGAGCCGAGGCAGGCCTCGGTGCGCTTGATCTCGGTCTGGTAGGCCCAGTAGACGGCCTCGCCCGGGCTGCCCGGGCGATCGAGCACGTAGCGGCCGCCGGCGACGCCGACCGCCGGGTCGGCGAAGTGGGCGGCCAGCCGCACGAGGGTCTCGGCCGGCAGCGCCGCGGACGCGTCGGTCAGCAGCACCAGCTCGGCGGTGTCCTCGGCGATCGCCTCGTTCAGCACCGCGACCTTGCCGCGGTTCACGAGGTGCTCCTCGACGACGATGTCGACGCCCGTCCACGGGTGGTCGGCGATCGCCGCGCGGGCCAGCCGGGCGGTGTCGTCGGTGCAGCCGTCGCAGACGATGCGGATGCGCAGCCGGTCGGCCGGCCAGTCGAGCGCCAGCAGGTTGCGCACCTTGGCCTCGATCCAGGCCTCTTCCTGGTAGGCGGCGACGATCACCGACACGGTCGGCCGCGCGTCGGTCGGCGCCGGCGCGTGATCGGGCTTCGCCGGGTGGAGGCGGCCGAGCAGCGCCGGGTAGACGGCGTGGTGGTACAGCGCGGCCGCGGCCGAGCCCCAGAACAGGGTTTCGAGGAACATCGTCTAGCCTTTCGCGAGCAGGGTGTAGCGACGCAGCGTGGCGTCCCAGTCGAAGTGGCGCGCCACGAAGGCGCGCGGCGAGGGGCGGGAGCGCTGGTCGATGACGTCGCGCAGCGCGCGCACCAGGGCGGGCAGGTCGCCGGGGCGGACCAGCCGCGAGGTCTCGGGGCACAGCGCGTCGCGCACCGCGCCGACGTCGGTGGCGACCACCGGGGTGTCGCAGGCCTGCGCCTCGATCACCACGAACGGCAGGCCCTCCTGGCGCGACGGCAGGCACAGCACGTCGAACGCCGGGTAGAGCGCGGCGACGTCGTCGCGGTGACCGGCCAGCAGGACGCGGCCGGCGATGCCCAGCCGCTCGGCCAGCGCCGCGAGGTTGGCGCGCTCCGAGCCGTCGCCGACGATCGCCACGTGGACGTCGTCCGGCAGCGCGGCCAGCGCGTGCAGCAGGGCGGCATGGCCCTTGACCGCCTCGAGGCGGCCGACCGCGCCGATCACGCGGATGTCGGCCGGCAGGCCGAGCCGGCGGCGGGCCTCGCCGCGATCGCCCGGCGCGTAGACGCCGAGGTCGACGCCGTTCGGCAGCAGCACGACCGACGGCGCGCCGCTGTTGCGCGCCAGCGTGTCGGCGGCATGGCGCGAGATCGCCGCGAAGGTCGGCCGCATCAGGCGGCGCGCCAGCTGGAGCTGGATGTCGCGGCCGGGATCGCGGTGGTGCCACACGTCGTGCTCGACGTGGACGAGGTTGCGGATGCCGGCCAGGCGCGCGGCGGCGCCGCCGTACAGCAGCGGCCCGATATGGTGGGTGATGACGCACTTCGGTTGCAGGCGGCGCAGCAGCGCGGCGAGCCGCGCCAGCGTGCGCGGCCGCAGGCCGGGCTGCTTGTCGAGCGCGTGCACCTCGATGCCGGCGGTCGCGAGGAAGGGCCACGCCGTCTTCAGCGCGGCCTCGGTGCCCTCGAGGCTGATAATGGCGTTGGTGCCCGGCATCGACTGGGCCAGCCGCGTCGCCAGCACCTCGATGCCACCCGGCGCGAGGCGCTGAACGATCTGAACGGAGTCGTAGGTCATCTCTGTCGTCCTTTCGGCGACGGTCGTCTGCAACCGCCGTGCCGCGCGGCGGGCGCCCGGATTCCGCTGCATTTGCAAAAGGCGCGAGGCGAGCGGATCGCAAATTGCAATCGCGCGCCGCGCCGGCCGCCGCAGATTGCAAAGGAAAGGGCCGAAAACGCCCGGAAATCGCTGGCACACCGGTTGCAGAAGGGCGGCTCGACCGTTGTGTGAGCAGTACTTGGGAATCGAGCCATGACCGTATTCGTCGAAATGAAGGATGACCTGGACGCCGCGGCGATGGAGCAGCTGCGCGCGCGGTTCGAGGAGCTGGCGACCAGCCGCGAGGATGTCGAGATCGACCTCTCCTCGGTGCGCTTCATCGACTCCTCGGGCGTCGGCGGCATCGTCTATCTCTACAAGCGCCTCACCGCGTCGGGCGTTCGCCTGGTGCTGACCGGCGCCAGCGACCAGCCGCGCGACCTGCTCGACTATGTCGGCGTGCTGTCGCTGGCCAGCCGCGCGCTCGACGAGGTGGCGTCGTGAGGATGACGCTGCGGCCGGCGCACATCCTGCCGGCGGCGATCGCGCTGGCGCTGGTGGCGACGCTCGGCGCGTGCGGTGGCCCGTGGCCGCAGGCCGGCACCGGCGGCCTCGCCGAGCGCAGCGCGCTGGCCAACGAGTCCTACGAGAAGGCGGCCGAGACGCTCGATCGCCTGACCGTCGAGGGCGCCGACCGCTACGCCGCCGCCGACATGGTCGAGGCGCGGCTGCTGCTGACCCGCGCCCGGCGCGAGCAGGCCGGCGGCCTCGTCGAGGCGGCCACCATGGACCTCGGTCGCTTCAACGCGACGGTCGACCGGATCGAGCTGCGGCTCGGCGCCCGGCGCGGCCCCACTCCCCTGCAGGCCCCGGCCTCCCAGAGCCAGGCGCACCAGAGCCAGGCGCACCAGAACTAGGCGGCCGACATGACCCTGCGATCCCTCCTCCTGGCGCTGTGCGCCGTCGTGCTGTTCGTCGGCGCACCGCGCGCCGCCGACGTCACGCTGCGCGCCGGCGACATCCTGACCGTCGCGCTGCCCGGCGAGGCGTCGCTCAACAAGGACTTCCCGGTGGATCGCACGGGCAGCATCGTGCTGCCGGAAATCGGCGCGGTGAAGGTGGCCGGCCTCGAGCTCGACAAGGCGACGGCGGAGATCCGCACGGCGCTGGGCAAGGCGTTCCGCGACCTCGAGCGGCTCACCGTCGTGCTCAAGGAGCGCAAGCTCTACGTCACCGTGCTGGGCTACGTGAAGACGCCGGGCTCGGTCGAATTGCCGGGCGACGCGACGATGCAGCAGGCGATCGCCGCTGCCGGCGGCCTCGCCCAGGGCGCCCAGCTCGACCGGCTGCAGCTGCGCCGCGGCAAGGAAATCACCACCTTCGACTACAAGAAGTACCTCGACAGCGGCGACCTCGCGCTGCTGCCGGCGCTGCAGCCGCTCGACACGATCTTCGTGCCGGCCTCGCCGCTGACCGGCAACGTCCAGATCGACTTCGATGGCCGCACCCTGGCCGCGGCCGGCGACGGCGCCGAGGAGCGCTCGTCGATCAAGGTGTTCGGCGAGGTCAACCAGCCCGCCATCTTCGCCTACAAGCCCGACGCCAACGTCATCGACCTGCTGATGCGGGCGGGCGGCGTGACGCGCTACGCCGCGGTCGAGCAGATCCGCGTGATCAACAACGGCAAGCCGGTGGTGTTCAACCTCCAGCAGTACCTCGACACCGGCGACGCCGCCTACCTGCCGAAGATCGAGCCCGGCTCGACCATCTTCGTGCCCAAGCAGGTCGAGGAGATCCGCCGCGGCGCGCTCACCGTCTACGTGATGGGCGAGGTCGCCAAGCCCGGCGCCTTCGAGGGCAAGCCGGGCGCGTCGTTCATCGAGATCCTCGCCAATGCCGGCGGCCCGACCCGCTTCGCCGACACGCGCAACATCCGCATCATGCATCCCGACGGCAAGGTCGACATCTTCGACCTGCCGAAGTTCACCGAGGTCGCCGGCGGCCGCCTGCCGCCGATCGCGGCGGGCGACGCGATCTTCGTGCCGGAGAAGACCGAGACCAACGAGCCGTCGTGGCTGAAGGTGCCGCCGAACCGCGCCGTCCAGGTGATGGGCGCGGTCGGCAAGCCGGGCCGCTACGAGTGGTCCGACGAGATGTCGCTGTTCGACCTGCTGGCCGCCGCCGGCGGCCCCGGCGCGCGCGCCGACATGGCCCATATCGAGATCCTGAAGAGCGAGAACGACCGCGCCCGGCCGATCCGCTTCGACCTCGGCTCGTTCATCAAGAACGGCGGCTCGATGAGCCAGGTGCCGCGCATCTCCGCCGGCAACGTCATCATGGTGCCCGAGCTGCCGGTCGACCCGGCCGACAACAAGTCGCAGTGGACCCGCCAGGCCTCGGACCAGTCGATCTACGTGATGGGCCAGGTCGGCGCGCCGGGCCGCTACGCCTTCAACACCAACCTGCACTTCCTCGACATCATCTCGGCGGCCAACGGCCCGACCGCGACGGCCGACCTGCGCAACGTGCGCGTCTCGCACCGCAACGAGCCGGGCGCGGCGGTCACCAAGGTGAACCTCGCCCGCTACTTCGAGACCGGCGACGAGAGCATCCTGCCGAAGGTGCGGCCGGGCGACGTGATCTTTGTGCCGGACCGCAACAAGGAATGGCTCGACGAGCCGGCCGGCGACACGGTGCGCGTGATCGGCTCGGTGGCCAAGCCCGGCCGCTACCGCTTCGCCGACAACATGACCATCCTCGACCTGCTGGCCGAGGCCGGCGGCCCGACCGGCGACGCCTACCAGGAGAAGATCGTGGTGGTGAACCTCGCCAACGGCAACGAGCAGGCCCGCGTCTTCAACCTGGTCGGCTTCGCCAAGACCGGCGACATCAAGAAGCTTCCCGTCGTGCGCGCCGGCGACACGGTCTACGTGCCGAACGCCGAGCAGAGCGAGTGGAAGATCTTCATGGGCGGCGTGCGCGACGCGGTCTCGATCCTCTCCCTGTTCGCTCTCCTGGCGGTGCGCTGATGGACGGTCTTCCCCTCGACTTCGACTCGATCCGCTCGAACGCGCCGTTCAGCGACACCGCCGACCATGTCCGGCCGGGGCTGCGCGCCACCGACGGCGTGATCGAGCGCATCGGCGTCGCCACCATGGCGATCCCGGGCCGCGTGCTGGGCGTCGCCGGCTGCGGCGGCGCCGCCCACCACGCGCTGTCGCGCCTGCTGGCCGAGCGGCGGGCGCGCAGCGGCGACCAGACGCTGCTGCTCGACCTGTCGGGCGCGCTGGTGCCCGACTCCGACCGCGTCCGCTGGACGCCGGGCGACGGCCGGGCCGGCAACGCGGTGATCCCCGATGCGCGCGGCTTCGATCGCCTGACCCCGGTGGTCTGCCCGCGCACCGTGATGCGCTTCCGCAGCATCGCCGGGTTGCGCCACCTGCTGGACGAGGAACTGTCGATGTACGGCGCGATCGTGATCGACGTCGGCGGCCTCGACGGGTGGGAGCAGGCGGCGGTGCCGGCCGCGACGGTGGCCCAGGCCTGCGACGGCATCGTGCTGACCGCCGAGCCGGGCACCGTCTCGCGCCGCCAGCTGGTCGGCGAGATCGACGCGCTGGGCGCGGCGCGCGAGCGCGTGATGGGCTACGTGATCGACGACTACCAGGCGCCGACGATCGGCGAGGACATCATCGAGCTGGCCCGGCGCACCCGTCACCTGCCGGGCTTCGTGCGCCGCGGCATCGAGTGGATCGGCCGCCGCAGGATCCTGTGGGAGCGGGTCTGAGACGTCCCTCGCTACGTCCGGATCTCGTTCAGGATTTCCGGATGCCGATCGAGGACGCGCAGCAACTTGATCAGCGCCAATGGCGGCCTGGTCTTTCCCGTCTCGTAGCGGGAGAACGCGTTGACGCCGCCGCCGAAAATCTCCGCGGCTTCCCGCTGGTCGAGCGCGAGCTTCTTCCGGACGCTGGCGATGAACTGGGGATCCACGAGCGACGCGTTGACCTTCCGCGTGAACGCCGCGACTTCCGCCATCACGCGCCTGGCTTCCGCGGCATCGAGAACGGCTTCGTTGCAGGCCGGGCAGTACTGACCCGCGACGCCGACAATCGTCATCGACGATCCCTTGTAGGCGTGCGGCAAGTCCCGGGTCTCGTTGACCAGCTCCGCTCCGCCGCAAACCGGACACTTCATGTCAAAGCTCCTTGAACGACACGATCAGGAGGTCCGAGATCACCGTGAGCTTCACGTAGACATCGCCGTGCCGGGTTGCCGGCCGGTACACGTCCTGCCAGATCGAATGGTCCGCGTACGTGGTCATGCTCTTGTGAAAGTCGACCCGCTCGAGGGCCATGACGACCGCCACCATCTCTTCGAAATCAAACCCGACCAAGGCAGCGTCCCGCGCGGCGGTCGCGGTGGACCTGACGCGCCCCTGCCTCGCGAGTGCCTTGACGCTCTCGAGGGGATAGTGCGGGAGCCGCTTCTCCATTCTGATAACCTAGTAGGTTAAATCTGGCAACGCCTCTCGGAGGCGTTCGCGAAGGTGGCGGGCCGTTGAGGCCGCAATAAGTCTGCGGATTTGCTGCCTTTTTCGGATTGGGAACCCAACAAAAGAGCCCCCTCGCTTGCGCGAGGGGGCCTCGTTCGGATCGTGATCGTCCTTACGCCGCGCGGCGGGTCTCGCGGGTCTCGTCGAGCAGGGTGCGCAGGCCGTCCTCGATCGAGACGGTCGCGGCGACGCCCAGCGCCGCGGTGGCGGCCTTCGGGCAGCCCAGCGAGGCGCGGATGTCGCCGGGGCGGGCGTCGGCCCACTGGATGTCGGCCGGGGCGCCCAGCAGGTCGCGCAGCGTGCCGGCCAGCGCCTGGATCGAGGTCGGCTTGCCGGTGCAGACGTTGAACACCGGCGCCTGCGGCGAGGCGATGCGCATCGCCTCGACGAGGTGGCGCACGACGTCGGAGACGTACACGAAGTCGCGCACCTGGTTGCCGTCGCCGAAGATGGTGATCGGCAGTCCGCGCGCCAGCCGGTCGGCGAAGATCGAGATCACGCCGGAGTAGGGCGACTTGGGGTCCTGGCGCGGGCCGTAGACGTTGAAGAAGCGCAGGCCCGCGGTCGGCACGCCGAAGCCGCCGGCGACCGCGGCATGCAGCTCGCAGCCGAGCTTGTCGGCGCCGTAGGCGGTGGTCGGCGCGCGCGGCGCGGTCTCGCGGATCGGGAACTGGACCTGCTCGCCGTAGGTCGCGGCCGACGAGGCGTAGACCACCGGCACGCGCCGCGCGCGGGCGGCGTCGAGGATGTTGATCGTGCCGGTCAGGTTGACGCGGTGGGTGCCGGCCCAGTCCTCGACCGAGCGCTGCACCGAGGCGATCGCGGCGAGGTGAAAGCAGCCGTCGGCTTCTTCCATCAGTCGCCCGACCAGCGGCGCGTCCTGGATGTCGCCGACCACGAGGCGGGCGCGCAGCGGCAGGTTGTGCCGGTGACCGGTGCTGAGATCGTCCAGCACCGTGACGGCGTGGCCTTTTGCGAGAAGCGCGTTTGCAAGATGCGATCCGATGAAGCCGGCGCCGCCGGTGACGAGGTATTTCGCCATTGATCCTCTCCGTTGGGAAACTCGGGCGCTGCCGGTGCAATCGCGAGGCCCATTGGAAAAGCCCGGAATCATTGGGTTTTCGGGCCCTCGCGGCGACCGCCCGCGTCGCGTTTCGCAATGCCGAAAGCGATTTGCGACTGGCGCGGCGCTTGCGAGCGGCGGCGCGCAACCGGAGAAGGCGATGAACAACGGAGAGATCTGGCAACTGGCGGACGCGCGTGGCGTCGGCGGCATCGAGCGCCACGTCGTCGAGCTGGTCGGCGCGCTGCGCGCCCACGGCCTCGCCAGCCGCGCCGTCGTCTACGCGCCGTACCGGCCGAGCGAGTACCTCGACCTCCTGCAGGCCTCGGGCACGCCGCGGCTCGAGCTCGAGGGCGGCATCGGCGACCTGCGGCGCGCGCTCGCCGTGCATCGCCCGGCGCTCTTGCACACCCACGGCTACAAGGCCGGCATCGTCGGCCGGCTGTGCGCGCGCCTTGCCGGCGTCCCGGTGGTCTCGACCTTCCATGCCGGCGAGCGCGCGCCGTGGCCGGTCGGCTTCTACCAGTCGATCGACGCGGCCACCGCCGGCCTCGGCCAGCGCATCAGCGTGTCGGCCGCGATCGCGGCCCGCCTGCCGTGGAGGTCAGAGGTGATCGGCAACTTCGTCGCGCCGTCGCGCGCGGCCGTCGCGGTGCTGCCACGGCGCGTCGCCTTCGTCGGCCGGCTCAGCCCCGAGAAGGCGCCCGACCTGTTCTGCGAGATCGCGCGCCGCGTCGGTCCGGCCGTGCAGTGGGACATCTACGGCGACGGCCCGATGCGGACCGCGCTCGAGCTGGTGGCGCCGTCGTTCGTGCGCTTCCACGGCTTCGCCGCCGACATGGACCGCGTCTGGCCGCAGGTCGGCCTGCTGCTGATGCCGTCGCTGGCCGAGGGACTGCCGATGGCGGCGCTCGAGGCGATGGCGCGCGGCATCCCGGTCGCCGCCTCGGCGGTCGGCGCGCTCCCCGAATTGCTGGCGCCGGTCGACGGCGACTGGACCTTCCCGGTCGGCGACATCGACGCCGCCGTCGGCGCGGTCGAGACCTGGCGCGCCCTCGACGGCGCGCCGCTCGACCGGCTGCGCGGCGAGCTGGTGGACGTGGTGTGCCGGACCTACAGCCCGGCGGCGGTGTTGCCGCGGCTCCTGTCGGTCTACCGCGCCGCCGGCTTCCAGGCCGCCGGCTCGAGCAGCAGGATGGTCCAGTCGTCGGCCAGTTCCGGCGCCGGCTGAGCCTGCATCGCGTTGGCCACTGCCGCCGCCATCGCCTCGATCGGATCGCGCCGCGCCTGCCGCACGGCGTCGGCCAGCCATGGCGGCGGCGGACCGTCGGCCGCCAACGCCGCCGGCTCAAGCCCATCGGTCATCACCAGCAGCCGCTCGCCCGGGACCAGCGTCCGCCGCGTCGTCGCGTAGGCCGGCGCGCGCAGCAGGCCGAGCAGCGGACCGCCGCCGGCGAGACGGTCGAGCCGGCCGTCGTGCGCCAGCACCAGCGGCAGCGGATGGCCCGCGGTCGCGACCTCGACGCCGCCGTCCGGCAGCAGGTCGACGACCAGCACGGTGGCGAAGATCTCGCCCAGCGCGTCGTCCGAGGCCATGGCCGCGCCCAGCGCCTGCAGGAACGCCGCCGGATCGTCGCCGGCCAGCGCGTTGACGACGCGCAGCGCGCCGGTCAGCGCCAGTCCCGCCGTCGCGGCCTGCAGCCCGTGGCCCATCACGTCGGCCATCACCAGCCGCGTCCGCCCGGGCTTCTCCAGCAACACCACGATGTCGCCGCTGCCCAGCCCCGCCGCCTGGCCGGCGCGCGCCATGCGCCAGCCGGCGGCCAGCGACGCGGTGGCCGGCGCGCCGTCCTGGTTGAGCAGCGCGCCGAGCCGGGCCAGCGCCGAGGCCTGCTGGCGGGCGCTGCGCGCCAGCGCGCCGCGTGCCGCGGCCATCAGCTCGGCCGGCGTGACGGGCTTGTGCAGGATCGCGTCGACGCCCTCGCGCGCCAGCGCCGTCTTCACCGCCGGGCGGAGATCCGCGGTCAGGATGATCAGCGGCGCCAGCGGCCGGTCCTTCGACGGCGCGAGGCTGGCGGCCATCTCGTGACCCTTGCCGTCCTCGAGGTGGAGGTCGGCGATGATCAGGTCGGGCGCCTCGCGCGCGAGGCTTTCGCGCGCCGCGCCGAGCGAGCCCACCGCCTCGACCGCGAAGGCCTTGCCGAGGATGCCGCCGTACAGCGCGCGCAGCACGGTGTCGTCCTCGACCACCAGCAGCCGCGCGCGGGCGTCGTGCAGGCGGCGCATCATCACCGTCCGATTGGGTGGGCCGGGCCGGTAGTGCAGGCTGTCGGTGGCCTGGCGGACGAAGTCGAGGCCCATGCCCGACTCCATCCCGCCGTCCGGCGCGGGCGCGGCACGCAGCGCCTGCTCGAAGCCCTCGAACGGTCCGCCATCGTCCTCGAGATCGGCGCGCAGCAGGTCGCGTTCGAGCGACAGCCGCAGGCCGAGCGTGGTCGCCGCGGGCGTGCCGTGGCGCACGATGTTGCTGCCCAGCTCGGCGATCGCCAGCTGCAGGTCGTCGCGCGTGCGCGGCGGCAGGCGCAGCTCCGACAGGCAGAGCCGCAGGCTGCGCCGCAGCTGGGAAACGCCAGCGAGCGTCGCGGGCGAGGCTTCTTCGAGCAGGATCATCGGGCCGGCGCAGTTTGCAAAAAGCGGGTCGGGCCGTTCGCGATTTGCAACGGACCGGGGACGTCGGGGCCGAGCCTAGTCGCAGGAATGTCCATTGGCACCGGCCTTTCCGTCGCTGGCATATCGCTTGCTGCCCGACGCGCCGATGCCTGCAGGTTCCAGGCCACGGAGAGTCGCTTGAAAAAGATCGCCTATGTCCTCGCCGACTTCCCGGCCCTGTCCGAGACCTTCATCGGCAACGAGATCCGCGCCATGCGGCGGCAGGGTCACGAGATCGTTCCGATCGCCATGCACCTCCTCGACGGTCCTGCCCAACCGGAGGACAAGGTGCTGGCGGCGGAGACGGCGTCGCCGGGATCGATTCCCTCTCTCCCGGTCCTGGCGACGCTGCTCCGCCCGTCGCGCCGCTGGCGCGAGGCGCTGGCGTGGACGATGAAGCAGCGCGCGCTGTCGAAGCGCTCGCTGCTGTGGAACGCGCTGAAGATCGCCACCATCGCGCGGCGGCACGGCTGCACCCACGTCCATGCCCACTTCGCCGGCGGCGCCACCGCGCACGCCATCGTCGCGGCGCGCTGGATCGGCGCGACCGTGTCGTTCATCGGCCACGGCCACGACATCTACTCCGAGCCCGAGGACCTGGTGGCCAAGCTGTCGGCGGCCGACTTCGTGGTCGGCACGTGCGACGACATGGTCGACGACTTCCGCAGTCTCGTGCCGACCGTGCAGACCGCGCGCATCGCCTGCGGCACCGACCTCGAGCGCTTCCGCCCCGCCAACGGCAACGAGCCGGCGGACACCTTCCTCGCGGTCGGTCGGCTGGTCGGCCAGAAGGGCTACGAGGTCCTGCTCGAGGCGCTGGCCCGCTGCCGCAGCCACGCGCGGATCGACGTGATCGGCACCGGCCCGCTCGAGGCCGAGCTGAAGGCGATGGCGTCATCGCTGGGGCTCGGCGATCGCATCACCTGGCTGGGACCCCGTCCCAACACCTGGATCGCCGAGAACGGGCCGCGCTACCTCGCGCTCTTGGCGCCGTTCCGCATGGACTCGAAGGGCGAGCGCGACACCAGCCCGGTGGTCATCAAGGAAGCCGCCGCGATGGGCCTGCCGGTGATCGCCACGCGCTTCATGGGCGCCAAGGAGATGGTGGTCGACGGCGTGACCGGCCTGTGGGTCGAGCCGAGCGACGTCGATGGCCTCGCCAACGCGATCGACGCCGTGGCGAACATGGAACCGGCCCGCCGCCGGGCGATGGGCCTCGCCGGCCGCCAGCACATCGCCGAGCACTTCACGCTCGAGATCCAGTCGCGCGACCTCTCGGCGCTGGTCGAGGCGGCGTGACGCCATGCGCCTGCCGGCGGCCGCCACCGGAGCCCTGCTCTACGGGCTGAGCCTCGCGCTCGCCAAGGGCGTGTCGCTGCTGCTCATGCCGTGGGTCGCCGCGCACCTCCCGCCGGGCGAGTACGGCCGCCTCGAGCTGGTGTCGACGACGCTGGAGTTCGTCGGCCTCGTGCTGTCGTTCGGGCTGGCCGACACGCTGTTCCGCTTCGCCGGCGTGTCCTCGGGACCGGACGAGCAGAAGCGGCGCGCGGCGTTGATCGCCGGCGCGGCGCTGCTGCTGGCCGCCGGTTGCGCGACGCTCCTGCAGCTCGCGGCGCCGCTGATCCGCTTCGTCCTGCCGATCCCGATCGGCGACGGCGTGTTCCGGCTCTGCCTGCTGGCCGTCGCGGCGGGCGGCCTGATCGAGCTGCCGCTCGCCTGGCTGCGGCTGTGCGACCGGCCGCGGCACTTCCTCGCCTTCATGGCGTTGCGCGCCACCTTGCAGCTGGTGCTGGTGGCGTCCCTCGTCGGGCTGTTCGCCGATGCCGAGGCGGTGCTGGCCGGCTCGTCGATCGCCGAGCTGGTGCTGGCGGCGTCGCTGTCGCTCCTGCAGCTGCGGACCTCGGGCTTCGCCTTCTCGCGCGAGAGCTGGGGCTGGCTGCGCGCCTACAGCCTGCCGCTGCTGGTCAGCGGGCTGGCGGCCTTCGCGCTGGGCAGCTGCGACCGCTGGTTCCTCGCCGGCCACGTCGCGGTGGCCGACATCGGCCGCTACGCCATCGCCGGCAAGCTGGCGCTCGCCTCGGCCCTGCTGATGCAGCCGTTCGGCCTGTGGTGGTACGCCCGCCGCCTGCGCGTGCTGGCCGAGCCCGACGGGCTGCGGCGCAGCGCCGACTCGGTCGCGCTGGGCTTCGCGGTGCTGGCCGGTGCCGCCGCCACGGTGGCGATCGGCGGGCCGGCCTTCATCCGCCTCGCCCTGCCGGCGTCCTATGCCGGCGCCGCCGCCTTCGTGCCGTGGCTGGTGCTGGCCTCGGTGATGAACGAGTCGGCCAGCCTGCTGAACGTCGGCGTCTATGCCCGCAAGACGGCGTGGCGCGTCGCGATGGTCAACGGCGCCGGCGCCGTCGCCGCGCTGGCCGCCTACGCGGTGCTGATCCCGCGCGCCGGGGTCGAGGGCGCGATCACCGCCACGCTGCTGGCGCAGGGCGTCCGCATCGTCGGCTTCCTGTGGGCCGGCCGCCGCGACGCGCCGGTGCCCTACCGCGTCCTGTCGATGGCCGCCGCGGCGCTGGGCGGCCTGTCGGTCGTGCTGCTGGCGCAGGTCATCGAGCCGCCGCTCGGGCAGGCCGCGCTGGCCGTGATCGTGCCGGCCCTGTTCGTCGGCCTCGCGCTCGGCCTCGGCCTGGTGCGGCCGATGCTGGCGCGCGAGGTCGCGCCGTGACCGCGCTGGCCGGCTCCGCCGACGCCGTGCACGACGCGCCGCCGATCCCGGTCTACGCCTGGATCCTGGCGGCGCTGGCGCTGCTGGCGCTGGTCGCCCCGGCGTTCCTGCCGGTCGAACCGACGATCGGCCTGGCGCTGGCGGTCGGGCTCGGCCTGCTGCCGATCGCGGCGCTGGTCGCGTTCCGCCAGCCCTTCCTGCTCTGCCTCGTGTTCGTGATCTTCTCGTTCTTCCGCATCCACGAGGCGTTCCCGGTGCTCGGCCCGCTGCGCATCCCGCAGCTGATGGCGGCGCCGACCATGGCGATCCTGGCGTGGCGCGTGCTCGGCACGCGCACGGTGAAGCCGTTCTGGAGCCGCGAGCTCACGGCGCTGTCGGTGTTCTTCGGCCTGGTCACGGTCGGCATGTTCTTCGCCGTCAACAAGGCCGCGGCCACGGGTTACTGGACGTCCACCTACGTCAAGATCTTCGCCATGGTGCTGGTCATCGCCTGGCTGTCGCGCCACGAGCGGGAGTTCGCGCTGGTGTCGCGGGCGCTGGTCGTCGCGGGCATGCTGGTGGCGGCGGTCGCGCTGTACAACAAGGCCAACGAGATCGGCCTGGTCGAGGGCACGCGCGTCACCATCGGCCGCGACATCGGCTCGGTGCTGGGCGACCCCAACGACCTGTCGCTGGTCCTGCTGTTCCCGCTGAGCTTCGCCGCCGCCCTGATGGCGACGCGCACCGGCTGGGCCTCGACGCTGCTGGGCCTCGTCGGCTCGATCATGATCGTCGCCGCCATCATCGCCACCCAGAGCCGCGGCGGCCTGCTCGGCTCGGTCGCGGTCGCCGGCATCTTCGGCGCCCGCATGGTCAAGTCGAAGGTCGTGCTGCTGTCGGTCGGCGGCCTGGCCATGACCGTGCTGTTCGCCGCCGCCGGCATCTCCGGCCGTGCCTCGGGCGGCGCCGCCGAGTCGGGCATCGACGAATCCTCGATGGGCCGCATCTACGCCTGGGGCGCGGCGTGGAAGATGGCGCTGACCCGGCCGCTGACCGGCGTCGGCCTCGACAACTTCACCGGCAACTACTTCTTCTTCAGCGACCACTGGGACGGCATGAACCACGCCGTCCACTCGACGTGGTTCGGCGTGCTGGGCGAGACCGGCTTCCCCGGCATCATCGCCTTCGTGACGATGATCGTGCTGACGGCGATCACCGCCTTCCGCACGCGCGCGCTGGCCGACGACCTGCAGCTTCCCGGCGCGGTGCGCCAGGTCGCCCAGGCGCTGCCGGCCGGCATCGTCGGATTCTGCATTTCCGGCACCTTCCTCACCCAGGGCTTCACCTGGCCGTTCTACATCCAGCTCGCGCTCGTCGTGTCGACCTCGCAATTCGCGAACGTGGCATTGCGAAATGCCACCCCGGGCGCGCGTGGCGTCCGCGGCAAGCCCGCAAAAGCCCGCAAAACCGAGCCTTCCCCGCGCCGAATCGCTGGCCCGCATCGTGCAGACCGCGGGTCTCGGT
>JAIUOX010000111.1 GCA_020160955.1 Pseudomonadota bacterium | reverse complement strand
TGGTCGTCGTGCCGGTGCTGCTGTTCCTGTGGCACCACGACGGCCGCATGGCGCTGGTGACCGGCCTGTTCGCCGTGCTGGCCGGCGCGGCGCTGCCGGCCGCCCTGCATCGCCGCAACGGCGCCACGGCGCGACGGCTGGTCGACCGCACCGCCGGCCTCAATGCCGCGCTGGTCGAGGAGGTCGAGGGCCTCGCCGAGCTGGCGATCTACGATCCCGGGCGTCGTCACCGCGCGGCCGTCGTCGCGGCCAGCGATGCGCTGGTCGACGACGAGCGCCGGCTGGCCGCGGATGCCGCCTCGACCACCGCGGCGGTGCAGCTGGCCGCCAACGCCAGCGTGCTGGCCATCGCCGCGCTGGGCCTGCCGCTGGTGGCGGCGGGCGCGCTCGCCGCACCCGACGTCCCCATGCTGGCGCTGCTGGCGCTCGGCGCCTTCGAGGCGATCGCGCCCCTGCCGCTGGTCTTTCCCGCGCTGACGGCGGTGCTGGCCTCGGCGCGGCGCGTCTTCGGCCTCGCCGACCGACCGGCCCCGGTGATCGATCCGCCGGTGTCGCGCCCGCTGCCCGCGACTGGTGGGCTCTCGATGCACCAGCTCGGCTTTCGCTATCCCGACGCCGAGGCGCCGACACTGGAGGACGTGTCGCTCGACCTGGCGCCGGGCCGCCGGGTCGCGATCATCGGTGCCAGCGGCTCGGGCAAGTCGACCCTCGCGGAGCTGGCCGCCAAGCTGCGCGCGCCCGGTCGCGGCGAGACCGCGCTGGCGGGCGTCTCCTACGCCGCCCTGTCCGGCGACGACGTGCGCCGGCGGGTGGCGCTGCTGACCCAGCACGACCACCTGTTCAGCACCACCATCCGCGACAACCTGCTGCTGGCCCGCCCCGGGGCCTCGGAGGACGACCTGCGCGAGGCCTGCCGCGCGGCGCAGATCCTGGACTTCATCGAGACCCAGCCCGACGGCTTCGGCACGCAGGTCGGCGCGCTCGGCCGCCAGCTGTCCGGCGGCGAGGCGCGACGCCTGCTGCTGGCCCGTACCCTGTTGCTCGACCGTCCCATCGTGGTGCTCGACGAGCCGACCGAAGGGCTCGACGGGCCGACCGAAGCGCGGCTGCTCGATGCCCTGTTCGAGCGACAGGGCGAGCGCGCGCTGCTGCTGCTGACCCACCGCGCCACGCGGCTGGAAAAGATGGACGAGATCCTGTTGCTCGAGCAGGGCCGCGTGGTGCGGCGCGGTCCGCCGGCGGCGATGGCCGACGCGCTGCAGCGCCTGTCGGCGCTCGAGTAACGCCTCGCTCCGAACAACGGGCTCCGAAGAACGGGAGCCGCTCCCTATCGCTTCGCCAGCTTCTCGACGTGCTCGGTCAGGTGCCGGTGGAAATGCCCGATCGCCTGCTCGTACTGGCCGAAGGTGAAGTGCGTGTTGGCCCGTGCCGCGAGCCCTTCCTGGATGGCGCGCGCGGCCTGGCGGTCCTCGGTGAGGCCGGCATCCTGCACGAAGTTGGCGTCGCGCCGCGCCTGCTCGAGATCGAGGGGCTGGCCGTTCTTGATCCGCGGCGCCAGCTGGTAGACCACCCAGTGCGTGTCGGCCGGCGTCACCGGCTCGAGGATCACCAGCATGGCGTGGCTCGACAGGAAGCTGACATGGCTGTTGGGAAACAGCTGGTGCACGTCGGTCAGCCGGCCCTGCACGTTCCACTGCTCGCGCGGCAAGGCGCGCAGCTTCTCGAGCCGCCGGAACGGGAAGACGATGCGCGAGTTACGGCCGTGCAGCTCGACGACGTTCAGGTTGTCGTAGCCGTAGGGATAGAAGGACTGATTGTGCAGCGCCTTGATGTGGTAGCCCTCCATCGAGGTCTCGCCGATCAGCTTCCAGTTGGCCCTGTCGTCGAACTCCAGCTTGTTGAACAGGACGTAGTCGTCGGGCAGCAGGTCCGGCACGTCGGGCAGCGGCCCGTCCGACAGCGGCGCGTCCTGCGTCACGAACACGATGCCGCCCTTCTCGTGCACCGCCGCCACCGGCACCAGCCCGTGCGCCGCCTTGTCGAGTCCGGGGAAACCCTCCTCGCCCGGCACGTGGCGCAAGCTGCCGTCGAGACCGTAGGTCCAGGCATGGTAGGGGCACGAGAAGGCGCGCTTGCAGCCCTCGCCCTCCTCGATCTTCATGCCGCGGTGCCGGCAGGCGTTGCGGAAGCCGCGCACCACGCCATCGTTGCCGCGGACCACCAGCAGCGGCGTGCCGACCGTGGTGCGCGCGATGTACGAGCCGGGCTCGGCCAGCGCCGCCGAGGGGCAGAAGGCCATCGGCACCCGCCGCATCACCTCCAGCTCGGCGGCGAAGCGCTCCGGCGAGGCATAGTTCTCGGCCGGCTCGCGCCACACCGTCGTTCCCTTGTCGGTCGACTGGCCGTCGATGTGCGCGAAGATGCGATCGACCAGCTCGGCATCGGTGAGAAGCGCGCTCATGGGGTCCTTCCGCAGGGCAGACTGGGTCAACGGGGCGGCCGCGCCCGGTGTCCTAGCAGACAACGCCGCGTGCGCCCAAGCGTTCGGCGTGCGACTCTCGCGGGTCGATGGGAGCCGGGAGAACGAGACCGCCATGCGCGTGATCGACAGCCATACCGAGGGTGAACCGACGCGGGTGATCGTCGAGGGCGGGCCGCCGCTGGGCGATGGCCCGCTGGCCGACCGCCGGGCGCGCTTCGCCGAGGCCTTCGACCGCTATCGAAGCTTCGCGGTCAACGAGCCGCGCGGCACCGACGCGCTGGTCGGCGCGCTGCTGGTGCCGCCGCAGGACCCGGCCTGCGCGGCCGGCGTCATCTTCTTCAACAACGTCGGCTACCTCGGCATGTGCGGCCATGGCGCGATCGGGGTCGCGGTGACGCTGGCCCACCTCGGCCGGATCGGGCCGGGCACGCACCGGCTGGAAACGCCGGTCGGTGTCGTGCAGGTCGAGCTCGCCGCCGGCAACGAGGTGACGATCGAGAACGTGGCGAGCTTTCGCCACCGCGCGGCGGTGAGCGTCGAGGTCCCGGGGCTGGGACGCGTGGTCGGCGACGTCGCCTGGGGCGGCAACTGGTTCTTCTGCGTTCACGAGACGCCGGTCGCGCTGGCGATGGCGAACGTGCCCGAACTGACGCGGCAGGCCGAGGCCGTGATGGCGGCGCTGCGGGCGCAGGGCATCACCGGCCGCGACGGCGCCCCGATCGATCACATCGAGTTCTACGGACCGCCCAGCCGGCCGGGAATCGACAGCCGCAACTTCGTGCTCTGCCCCGGCGGCGCCTACGACCGCTCGCCGTGCGGCACCGGCACCAGCGCCAAGGTCGCCTGCCTCGCCGCGGCGGGGAAGCTCGCGCCCGGCCAGCCGTGGGTGCAGGAGAGCATCGTCGGCAGCACGTTCACGGCGCGCTACCGGCTCGCGGCCGACGGCGCCGTCATCCCGAGCATCACCGGCCGCGCCTTCGTGACCGGCGAGGCGACGCTGTTGCGCCATCCCGACGACCCGTTCGGCGACGGGATGCCGCCCGCCCGGTGACAGAAGGCGCGGCGCCGACCAGACTGGCCGCCCATCCAACCCGGAGACCCGCAGCATGACCGACCCCGCCGACCACGTGCTCTACATGCGGATGGCGCTGGAGATCGCCGAGCAAGCCGGCCTGCAGGGCAACCTCGGCATCGGCTCGGTGATCGTGCGCGACGGCCAGGTCATCGGGCGCGGCAGCAACAAGATGCGGACCGCGAAGAGCCCGCTGGTCCATGCCGAGACCGACGCCATCGCCGACGCCTGCCGCTCGCTCGACACCGATACGCTGACTGGCAGCACGCTCTACACCACCATGGAACCCTGCGCGATGTGCGCCGGCGCCATGCTCAACGCCAACATCCGGACCTGGGTGATGGGCGGTCGCCTCAAGGCGGTCGGACGCACCGATCTCGGCCAGTACTCGGCCGAGACCTTCGTCGACTTCATGGCGGCCGACGTCGAGATCGTGACCGGCATCCTGCCGGAGGAATGCCAGGCGATGCGCAACCGCTTCTACAGGCCGTCCTAGGCCGTCCGCGGCCGCGCCCGCGCTAGCCGCGGCGACCGGGCGGGCGCGCCAGGCCGAGGTGGTCGCGCAGCGTTGTGCCGCCGTACTCCGTCCGGAACAGGCCGCGCCGCTGCAGTTCCGGTACGACCAGCCGCACGAACCGCTCGAGGCTGCCCGGCACGGTCGGCAGGCGCACCATGAAGCCGTCGGCCGCGCCGTTCGTGAACCACTCCTCCATCCGGTCGGCGATCGTCTTCGGCGAGCCGACCACGGCGTTCATGCCGCCGCGCGAGGCGGCGTTGGCCTCGTAGAGCTCGCGCAGCGTCATCGGACGCTCGCCCATCGCCTCGACCATCTTGTCGAAGTACGACTTGGTCGCGTTGGTCCCCGGCGGCAGGACGCTGGCCGGGATCGGCTCGTCGACCGGCAACCCGCGCAGGTCGACATCGAGGTCGACCGACAGGATGGCGCGGCCGACATCGGGATGGATGCGCGCCTGCAGGGCGCCCAGCAGGTCGTGCGCCTCCTGGTCGGTCTCGCCGATGAACGGGTTCAGCGCGGCCATGACCTTGAGGTCGTCCGGCGCGCGGCCGTGGCGCGCCATGCGGGCCTTGAGGTCCTTGTAGTAGGCCTGCGCCCGCGCGAGGTCGCGATCGACGGCGAACACGACTTCCGACACCCGCGCCGCCAGCTCGCGCCCGGGGTCGGAGCCGCCGGCGCTGATCGCGACGGGACGGCCCTGCGGCGAGCGCGGCACGTTGAGCGGGCCGCGCACCGCGAGGAACTCGCCGCGGTGGTTCAGCAGGTGCATCTTGGCCGGGTCGAAGTGGATGCCCGAGGCGCGGTCGCGCACGAAGGCGTCGTCCTCCCAGCTGTCCCACAGGCCATTCAGGACGTCAGCGAACTCGTTGCCGCGCCGGTAGCGCACGGCGTGGTCCTCGTGGATGTCGCGGCCGAAGTTCCCGGCGGCGTCGGCATTGGCCGTCGTCACCAGATTGTAGGCCGCCCGGCCGCCGCTGATGTGGTCGAGCGAGGCGAACATCCGCGCGACGTTGAACGGCTCCGAGTAGGTCGTCGAGATGGTCGCGGCCAGCCCGATGCGCGTCGTGCCCGACGCCAGCGCCGCCATCAGGGTGATCGGCTCGAAATGCGCCATGTAGGTGCACTGGCGCATGATCCCGGCCATGTTGCCGGTGCGCGAGGCGAGGCTGTCGGCCATGAAGAAGAAGTCGAGCTTGCCCGCCTCGGCGAGCCGCGCCAGCTCGAGGTAGAACGGGAAGCTGATCTCGCCGCCCAGCGGGGTCTCGGGGTCCAGCCAGGCCGCGGGGTGAACCCCGACGTCGCTGATCATGGCCCCGAGGCTGAGCTGCCTGCCGTTGCTCATCCGCCGTCTCAGGGTCGCAGGTCGTACCGGATGACGCTGGCGATCCAGGTGGCGATCAGCCCGTAGCTCTTCTCGCCGGTCTCCGCCGTCGCCAGCTGGGGATCGCCGGTGATGCCGTCGACCATGCCATCGAACTCGTCGCGGTCGTAGCGGTAGCGGCCGATCGCCCCGCCGAGATACGGCAGGGCGTCGCCGTGGACGGGCGGATCGACCGGCAGCTTCGGATGGTAGGGCCGCGCCTCCTCCATGCGGACGAGGTGCGGCGCGGTGGCGAGCATGCGCGCCGTCTCGCCCTCGCCGCCATGGCCCTGCGGCTTGTCGGACTTCAGCAGCGCCTTGTAGCCGGGCCGCGCGCCGACCAGCCAGTTGAGCGTGACGATGTTGGCCTTGGTCTTCTCGGTCAGCTCCTTGGCCACGATGTGCATGGCGTACTCGCTCTCGACGTTGGCGAGCAGCAGGTAGATCCGGCGAAAGCCGTGCACCACCAGCGACTCGCAGACGTCGTGGAGCAGGGCGCGCAGCGTGTCGTTCGACACGTTGATCGTCCCGGCCATCGCCCTGGGCGATTCGCTGAGGAACGGCGGCGGGCCGAACGGGATGGCCGGCCCGACGACCAGCGGGATCCCCTCCTTGGCCAGCAATGCCGCGGCGCGTCGGCTCATGTCGAGGCCCTGGTAGGTGTCGGTGCCGAGCGGCAGGTGCGCGCCGTGCTGCTCGGTGGCACCGAGCGGCACGATGACCGGCGCGTTGGCCGCGACGGCGGCGGCGATGTCCGGCGACGTGCGCTCCTCGAACAGGGGCACGCGCCGGGGATCGGTTTCCAGCTTGAGGGTCATGGTCTGTCGCCCGGGCTCAGGAAATCGCTTCGAGGTACTGGTTCAGCACCGTGGCGCTGTTGGTCGCGTACCACTCCGGGTCGGCCGGGATCTGCAGCTTGTAGTTCTCGGGGCTGCCCGGATCGAGCGCCTTCATGTCGGCCGGCACCATCGCGGCGGCGGCCGGGTTGACCGGACCGTTGCCCAGCAGCTTGAACAGCTCGACCTGGCCGTTCGGCTCCTGCGTCGAGGCCATGAACCTGAAGGAGTCCGCACCGCCCGGGTTGCCCTTGGGCGCCAGCCACGCACCGACCCAGGCGCTGGCCTGGTTGAAGTGGAAGTCGACCTTGCCGTTGGTCTCGCGTCGCGTGACCATCGCGCGGGTGTTGAACACGCTGCCCATCACCACTTCCTTGTCGCGGAACACCTGCTGGCTTTCCGCGCCGGTCGCCCAGAAGATCACGTCCTTCTTGATCGACTTGATCTTGTCGAGCGCGCGCTTGACGTCGAGCGGGTAGAGCTTGTCGGGCGCCACGCCGTCGGCCAGCAGCGCCGTTTCGAGCTGGCCGTCGATGTGCTTGCGCATGGTGCGCTTACCCGGGAAGTCCTTGAGGTTGTAGAAGTCGGCCCAGGTCTTCGGCACCCGGCCGCCGAACGCGTCGACCTGGTAGGCCAGGACGTTGGAGTAGATGTAGCTGCCGATGCCCCACTCGCCGGCATGCTCCGGCCGGACCTTGCTCTTGTCGACGATGCTGTAGTCGATCTTCTCCAAGAGGTTCTGGCGGCCGAGCTCGAGCGCGGCGATCAGGTTGCGGTCGACCACCGACCAGGTGACCTTGCCGCTCTCGACCATCGCCTTCATCTTGGCCGACGTCGGCACCGCGCCGTCGATCACCGCCTTGATCGCCGAGGTCTTGTTGAACGGGTCGGCCCACGCCTTGGTCATGGCCGGCACCGCGTCGCCGCCGAAATTGACGACCACGATCTCCTTGGCCTGGGCGTGGGCCGGCGTCAGGCGGAACAGCGCCGGCGACACGCCGAGCACGGCCAGCGCCGAGAGGAACGAACGCCGGTGCACCGGGCGGCCCTCGGTGCGCTCGCGCAGCAGGTCGATGCAGTCTTCCTGGAACGTCTGGATCGATGACTTGGTCATGTTGCCTATCCCCGTGTTGAAAGGTTGGTCCGACGAATGAACAGCAGGCGCGCGACCATGGCCGCGACGGTGAGCACGATCAGGATCGAGGCCACGGCGGCGATCGCCGGGTTGATGTTGTCCTGGATGCCGTCCCAGATCTTGCGCGGCAGCGTGTAGACGTTGCGGCTGGTGATGAAGAGCGTCACGACCAGCTCGTCCCACGACAGCGCGAAGGCGAAGACCGAGCCGGCGAGGATGCCGGGCCGGGCCGCCGGCACGATCACCCGCCACAGCGCCTGGATCGAGGTGGCGCCGAGGCTGCGCGCCGCCTGTTCGAGCTTGAGCTCGACGTTGGCCAGCGCGGCCGAGACGCTGATCACCACGAACGGCGTGCCCTTCATGCCGTGCGCCAGGACCAGGCCGAGGTAGCTGTCGAGCAGGCCGAACTGGGCCCACACCTGGTAGAAGCCGAGCGCGTGGACGATGGTCGGCACGATCATCGGCGCCAGCATCAGCATGCGCACCGCCTCGGACAGCCGGCTGGAGATCCGCCAGCAGGCGAGTGCGGTCATCGTCCCGAGGACGATCGCCAGCAGGGTCGAGCCGGTTGCCACGACGAGGCTGTCGCCGATGCTGCGCAGCCAGGTCGGGTCCTCGACCAGGGTGCGGTAGTGGCGCAGCGACCAGTCCGGCCCCGGCAGCGACAGGTAGCGGTTGGGTGTCAGCGAGACCGGGAACACCACCACGAAGGGCAGCGTCAGGAACAGGATCGCGAGCCACGCGCCGAACGTCGTGACGCGGAAGGAACGGGAGGGCGCGAGGTCCATCACTTGACCCCGAAGACCTTGCGCAGGTCGACGAAGAACGCCATCAGCGCCAGCAGGACGAAGATCGCCAGCAGGAGCGTCGTCGCCAGCATCGAGCCGAGGCCCCAGTTCAGCGTGTCGTTGATCTGCACCGCGATGTACTCGGCGATCATGATGGTCTTGCCGCCGCCCAGCAGGGCCGGCGTGACGTAGAAGCCGAGCGAGAAGATGAAGGTCAGGATGCCGGCGCTGATCAGGCCGGGCAGGCTCATCGGCAGGTAGACCCGAAGGAAGGCGCGCACCGGGCCGGCGCCCAGCCCGCGCGCCGCCGGCACCAGCCGGGGGTCGATGCCCCGCATGTTCGCGTAGAGCGGCAGCGCGGCGTAGGGGATCATGTAGTGCACCATGCCGAGCACCACGCCGAACTCGTTGCGGATCAGGGGCAGCGGCGCGTCGATCGCGCCCAGTTGCATCAGCGCGGTGTTCACGAGGCCGCGGCTCTGCAGCAGGGTCAGCCAGGCGAAGGCGCGGACCAGCACCGACAGCCAGAACGACAGCAGCACGAAGAACAGGAACAGCTCGCCGCGCCAGCCCGGCAGGTGCACGGCGGCATAGGCGATCGCGTAGCCGATCAGCAGCGCCAGCGCGGTGGTCAGCACGCAGAGCTTGCCGGTGGTCCACAGGATGCGCTGCACCGCGTCGCTGGTGAACAGGCGCTCGAAGTTGCCGAAGCCGGGCGTCGGCACCGTCACCGACAGCCAGAGCACGCGCGACAGCGGGTAGAGGTAGAGGCCCGCCAGCAGCACCAGCGGCGCCACCAGCAGCACCAGGTAGACGGCGCGGGTCCGCGGATCGAGATCAGCGATCATCGGCCAGCACCACGGCGGCGTCCTCGCCCCACGCCAGGGTCAGCCTGTCGCCGCGTGCCGGCACCGGCGTGCCGTTGCCCGACGCGACGATGGCCTGCAGCGGCCCGAGCGGGGTCGTCGCCCGCACGTGGTAGTCGGCGCCCTCGTAGGTCACGAGGTCGATCGTCCCCGGGACGCTGTTGGCCGCGCCGCCGGCCGCCTCGCCCAGCCGCAGCGTCTCCGGCCGCAGGCCGATCAGCACCGGCTGGCCGACCGCGACGGCAGGCGCGTCGTCGCGCGCGCGCTGGCGGAACGACAGGCCGCCGGCGCTGTAGACCAGCGTCTCGCCGTCGCGCGCCGTCACGGTGCCGTCGACGAAGTTGGTGCGCCCGAGGAAGCCCGCGACGAAGCGCGTCCGCGGCCGGTCGTACAGCGCCTTGGGCGAGCCGCTCTGCACGATACGTCCCTTGTTGACGATGAAGATCTCGTCGGACATCGACAGCGCTTCTTCCTGGTCGTGCGTCACGAACACGAAGGTCGTACCCAGACGCGCGTGCAGGTCGCGCAGTTCCTCCTGCAGGCCGGCGCGCAGGTTCTTGTCGAGCGCGCTCAGCGACTCGTCGAGCAGGAGGACGCGCGGGTTGAAGATCAGCGCCCGCGCCAGCGCGACCCGCTGCTGCTGGCCGCCCGACAGTTCCCTTGGATAGCGGCCGCCCAGCCCGGACAGGTGCACGATGTCGAGCATGCGCGCGACGTCCTGGGCGATCGCCGCCTTCGACCGGCCGCGCAGCGTCAGCGGGAAGGCGAGGTTCTCCGCCACGGTCATGTTGGGAAACAGCGCGTAACCCTGGAACACCATGCCGAAGGCGCGGCGTTCCGGCGGCTCCGCGGTGATGTCGCGGCCGTCGGCCAGGATGCGTCCCGCGGTCGGCCGGACGAAGCCCGCGATCATCATCAGCAGCGTCGTCTTGCCCGAACCCGACGGCCCCAGCAGCGTCACGAACCGCCCTGCCCCGATCTCCAGCGACACGTCGTCGACGGCGGGTGCTCCGCCATAGGTCTTGGTGACGCGATCGAGGACGATGGAGGCGGTCATGCCGGCCGGCGCGCCGCCACGGACAGGGCCAGCAGGCTGAAGATCGTGAACAGGACCTGCCCGCCCAGCTGCACCGTGTTGGTCGTCGTGTCGTACTGCGGCGCGATCTCGACGACGTCGCCGCCGACCAGGTGAAGGCCGCGCAGGCCGCGCAGGATCGACAGGCCTTCCAGCGAACTCAGGCCGCCGACCTCGGGCGTGCCGGTGCCCGGCGCGAAGGCGGGATCGATGCCGTCGATGTCGAAGCTGATGTAGGTCGGCCCCTCGCCCACCACGCGACGCGCCTCGGCGATCACCGCGTCGACGCCGCGCCGCGCCACGTCCTCGGCATGGATCACGGTCATCCCCGAATCGAGCGAGAACTCCCAGAGGTACTCGGCGCCGCCGCGGATGCCGATCTGCACCGTGCGCCGCGGATCGAGCACGCCGTCGAGCACGGCCTGCCGGAACGGCCCGCCGTGGTGGAAGCGCGAGCCCTCGTAGGGCCCGCTGGTGTCGCAATGCGCGTCGATGTGGACCAGCCCGACCGGCCGCTCGCGGCCCAGCGCCCGCAGGATCGACTGGGTGATCGAATGATCGCCGCCGACCGACAGCGGCAGGACTCCCGCGGCGACGATCTTGTCGAAGTATTCCTCGATGTCGGCGTGGCTCTTCTCGAGGTCGAACCGGCTGCGGAACGGCACGTCGCCGATGTCGGCCGCCTTCACGATGTTGGTCGGCGCGACGCCGAGCACGTGCTCGTAGGGGCCGATCCGCTCGATCTGGCGCACGCCGCGCGGGCCGAACCGGCAGCCCGGCCGGTTGGTCACGCCGAGGTCCATCGGCACGCCCAGGACGGCTACGTCGAGATCGGCGAAGCCGGGGGCAGCGACACCATCCGCGAGGTGCGGCAGGCCCATGAAGGTCGCGACGCCGGAATAGGGCTTGCTGCGGTGATCGCCGTGAAACTGGCCCTCGACCACCTTCTTGAAGGCCGGGTCGTGGACGTCCGCGCCCTGCGCATCGCCGTACTTCCGGCGCAGTCGCTCCAGTTCGCTTGCCGAATCCACCACGGTCGCTCCTGACGGCTGGCGTGCCGGCTCGCCCGCGACGACCGGGTCGTGGCACACTGATTGCACAATACCTGTCACGATGTTCGCGCCGGGCCGCGCCCTTGGCGAGTCACATTGTGGAAACCGAACTTTCGCGGGGGATCAACTTGGCACAGCCCGTCGGAACGACCCCTCTCACGGATTTCGACCTGCGCCTGCTGCGCGTCTTCAAGACGATCGTCGAGGAAGGCGGGCTTAAGTCGGCGCAGGCGGCGCTGAACGTCGGCCTGCCGACGATCAGCAAGCAGCTGGCCGACCTCGAGGCCCGCTTCGGCGTCCGGCTGTGCCAGCGCGGCCCGCGCCAGTTCGAACTGACGCCCCAGGGCAAGCTCATCTACGAGGCCGCGGTCCAGCTGTTCGCCGGGGTCGAGCAGTTCCAGCGCGAGGCCGACCAGGTGCGCGGCGGACAGCGCGGCGAACTGCGCATCGGGATCATGGACAACACGATCTCCGACCCCAAGTGCCCGCTGGTCGGCGCCCTGCAGGGGCTGAAGGGGAGCGACCTGCACGTCCGGTTGTCGGTGCTCGATCCCGACACGGTCCAGCAGCGCGTGTCGGACGGCCGCCTCGATGTCGGGATCGTGCCGCTCTACAAGAAGTGGCCGGGCCTCGAGTACCGCACGCTCTACGCCGAGCGGCTCCACCTCTACTGCGGCGTCACCCACCCGCTGTTCGACCGGGTCGGCGAACCGACGGAGAGCGAACTGGCAAACCATGCCTTCGTCGAGCACGGCTACGTCGACAGCCAGGAACTCGAGGGCTTCTCCGCCCCCGCCAAGACCGGCGCCACGGCGTGGCAGGTCGAGGCGGTCGCGCTGCTGGTCATGAGCGGGCACTTCCTCGGCTACCTCCCGGTCCACTACGCCGCGCCGCTGGAGTGCCAAGGCAAGCTGCGGCGGCTGCACCGGCGCGCCGCCTACGAGTCGAGCGTCGCCGTGGTGTACAAGGGCGGCGTCCCGCCCTCCCGGGTGCTGAAGGGCTTCCTGTCGGCGCTCGCGGCGTCGCCCGTCGTGCAGCCGTCGGCCGTTGAGGCTATCATCCCGGCGACCATGCGCCCCCGGAAGGCGCAGGCGGGAGGATCGCGAGATGATCGGCGAGCAGGAAGTTCGCGCCTACAGGCGTGACGGCGTCATCGTTGTTCCGGACGTGCTCGGGCCCGACGTGCTGGCCCGCATGCGCCAGGTGCTGGCCCAGCTGGTCGCCGAATCGGCCGGCGTGCAGGAGCACACCGCCGTCTACGATCTTGAGCCCGGCCACTCGGCCGCCGATCCGCGGGTGCGCCGCATCAAGGCGCCGCACAAGGTCCATTCCGTGTTCGACGAGGTGGTGCGCAGCCCGCGGGTGATCGCCATCCTGCAGGCCCTGCTCGGCCCCGGTATCCGGCTGCACAACTCCAAGCTCAATCTCAAGTCGGCGCGCTACGGCTCGCCGGTCGAATGGCACCAGGACTGGGCCTTCTACCCGCACACCAACGACGACGTGCTGGCGGTCGGCGTCATGCTGGACGACATGGACCTGTCGAACGGCCCGATGCTGGTGACGCCGGGCTCGCACACCGGCCCGGTGTTCGACCACCACGATCGCGAGGGCCGGTTCGCCGGCATGGTCGATCCCGACACGATCCGGCCCGAGATCGCCCGCGCGGTGCCCTGCCTCGGCCGCGCCGGCAGCATCTCCTTCCACCACGTGCGCGCCCTGCATGGCTCGGCGCTCAACACCTCCGACCGGCCGCGCAGCTTCCTGCTCTACGAGGTGTCCGCCGCCGACGCCTGGCCGCTGCTCGGCCTGCGCACCGACTGGGCCGACTTCGAACGCGAGATGCTGGCCGGCGAGCCGGTGCTGCAGCCGCGCATGAAGGACCTGCCGGTCCGCCTGCCCTACCCGCCGCCGCTCAAGGGCGGCTCGATCTACGAGACGCAGTCGACCTCGGCCAAGCCCTACTTCACCCGCGCCGCGTGACAGCCGTCAGGCGCGCGCCTTCCGGAACGTGTCCTTGCGGGCGATCAGCCCGTCGCGGAAGGTGAACAGGTCGACGCCGCGAACCTCGGTACGCACGCCGTCCGCCGACGTGCCGCGGAACGTCCACTCGCTGAAGCCGCGATCACCCGCCACGACGTGCGTCGCCTCCTCCCAGCGCGCGTCCGGCCAAGCCTGCCAGGCCCACGGCAGCGCGAGGCGCAGCGCTGCCTTGCCGGCATGCCGGGCGCCCCACGATTCCGGACCGGCCGACATTTCGAACACGCAGTCGTCGGTCACCATGCCGAGTAGCGCCTCGAGGTCGTGACGATTGTAGGCGGCGCAGAAGGCGTCGAGCAGCGAGCGCGACATCAGGCGCCCGTCCATCGGCGCAAGGCGTCGCGCAGCACGGCCTCCACCGCCGGCCCGTCGGCGGTCGCGGCCTCGGCGGCGTACCAGTGGTCGCGCCCCGGGATCGACACGTGCCGCACGTCGCAGCCGCGGGCGCGCATAGCGGCGACCATCGAGGCGGCGCCATCGCGGATGTAGCCGATGTCGTGCTCGGCGCTGAACAGCAGCAGCGGCGGATGCGCCATTCCCGCGGGCAGGTAGGTCGCGATGTCGGCCTCCGCCATCGCGCCGGAGAGCGCGATCACGCCGGCGCAGGGCACGCGTTCGGCGTAGGCGGCGAACAGCGCGCAGCGCGCGCCGGCCGACCAGCCGCCCAGCACGACCCGCGTCGGATCGACCCCGAACTCGCCGGCGCGGGCCACGACGGCCCGGGCGGCGGCGGTGACGTCGTCGATCGCCGCCTCGACGATCCCGGCCATCGCCTGCGGCGTGATCGGCGGCAGGCGCATGATCTCGCGCACCTGCGCGACGCGGTCGAGCGGCACCGCCTTCTGGGTCAGCACCGGCGTGGTGCCGGGATCCGGATCGTCGGGCGCGAGGCGGTAGGCCACCGAGAAGCAGGCGAAGCCGGCGCGCGCAAAGCGGCGGCAGTACTCGGCCACCGCCGTGTTCGGCCCGTAGGCGCCGGCATCGGGGAAGCAGTCGTTCTCCTTGCTGCCACGGTGGAAGGCGCCGCCGAAGGCCAGCACGAGGGCCGGCACGGCCTGCGCCGGACGCGGCTGCGGCAGGTAGGCGTCCATCGCCAGCACCCGCTCGGTCATCGGCCCGGCGCTGCCATTGTAGCCGACCCGGGCGGTTCCATAGGCAATGTCGCGCAGGATGCGGATGTCGTCGTCGCTCATCGGGCTACTCCACTTGGACATTGGCGGCGCGGGCAACCTCGCCCCACGCTCCGACCTCGCGGCGGAAGCGCGCCGTCCAGGCCTTGAAATCGAGCGGCGGGGTCACCGGCAGCGACCCGGCCGCGCGGATGCTCTCCTGCACCTGCGGCAGGGCCAGCGCCGCGACGAAGGCGGCGTTGAGCCTCGCAACGATCGCTTCCGGCGTGGCGGCCGGCGCGAAGGCGGCATGCCAGCCGACGGCGTCGAACGGCACGCCGGCCTCGCGCAGGGTCGGCACGTCGGGAAAGGTCGGCGAGCGCTGCGTGCCGTTGATCGCCAGCGCGCGCAGCCGGTTGGTCGCGATGTAGGGCGAGGCCGAGACCGCGTCGAGCACGGCGAAGTCGAGGGTTCCGGCCAACAGGTCCGGCATGGTCTGCGCGACGCCGCGGTACGGCACGTGCGTCATGCGTTGGCCGGCCTCGACGCTCAGGCGCTCGCCGATCAGGTGCGGCGGCGAGGCGATGCCGGACGTCGCGTAGGTCACCGCGCCGCCACGCTGGCGCGCCGCCGCCATCAGGTCGGCCATGCTCTTGAACGGGCTCTCCGGGCGGACGATGACGAACAGCGGCACCACCGCGACGAGCGCCACGCCCACCAGGTCGCGCACCGGGTCCCACGTCAGGTCGCGGCGTACCGAGGGGGCCACCGCCAGCGCGCCGGCCGTAAGCAGCAGCGTGTAGCCGTCGGGCGCGGCGCGGGCGACCATCTCGGACCCCATCATGCTGCCGCCGCCCGGCCGGTTGTCGATCATGATCGGCTGCCCGAGGTCCTTCTGCATCGGCTCGGCGAGCAGCCTGCCGATCACGTCCGGACCGCCGCCCGACGCCCAGGGGACGACGATGCGGATCGGGCGCGTGGGATAGCCGCCCTGCGCCCGCGCGCCCGAAGCGGGAAGGGCGAAGCCGGCGGCGGCGCCGAGAACGGTGCGGCGGGACAGGCAACGGACACGAGGCAGGACGACGGTCATCTCGAATCTCCTGCCGCGACGATGCCGCGTCGCGGCCGGTCGGCGCCAATGCCGCGTCCGGCGGTTGTCCATGCCGAATCGGCATGGACCTGCTATCGTCGCCGACCATGGGACCTCTCGACATCAACGATCTCGTGCGGATCACCGCCGTCGCCGATCACGGCGGCTTCACCCGCGCGGCGCGGGCGCTCGGCATGACGCAACCCGCGCTGACCCGCAGCATCGCCGCGGCCGAACGAACGGTGGGCGGCCCCCTGTTCCTGCGTCGACGGCCACGCGCCGAGCCCACGGCGCTCTGCCGCATGATCCTGGCCGAGGCACCGGAGATCATCGCACGGATGCAGGATCTGCATCGTCGCGTGGTCCACGTTCGCGGCGGCTCCGGCGAGGAACTGGCGGTGGCGAGCGGCCCCTTCCCGCTGGAGAGCCTGGTGCTGCCGGCCGTCGCCGCCCTACGCCGCGCCCATCCGCGCGTGCGCGTGCGGCTCGAGACGCTGCCGTGGCCGGAGGCACTGGCCCAGTTGCGGGCGCAACGGTTCGACCTCGCGATCCTGACCGCCGGTGCGGTGCTCGGGGCCAAGGACCTGGTCGTCGAACCGCTGCAGCCACTTCCGCTGGTCTTCGCCCACCGGCGCGACCACCCGCTGTCGCGGCTCGCGCGCCCGTCGCTGGCTCGCATCCTGTCCTACCCGCTGGTCACGACCGCGCAGCTGCTGCCGACCCTGCACCGCGCGCTGGCGGAGGCGCGCGGCGAAGCGTCGGCGCGTCCGAGGGCCGACATCCCGTTCCCGGCGGTGACGGTGGAATCGACCTCGGCGTGGCTCGGCCTCGCAAGCATCAGCGACAGCATTGCCCTCACCACCGTTGCCCCGGTCCAGCGCTACGTCGCGAGCGGCGAGCTGACGGTCCTGGCGGTCGACCGGCCGTGGCTGACGGCACGGCACGCCATCGTGCACGCCACGGGACGCCCGCTTTCGCCGGCCGCCCGCGATTTCCTGGCCGAGATGCGAACCGCGAGCGCCGGGACCGGGCAGGCGCGGTCCGGCGCCCATGCTAGGCTTTCGCCATGAAGCCCTACGTCCTCTGCCACATGGTCACCAGCATCGACGGCCGCATCTGGGGCAGCCGCTGGCGGCCGAAGGCCAATGTCGTGCCCAACCTGTTCGAGACGCTGCACGACCGGCTGGTCGAGGAAGGCGGCGCCGGCGGCTCGTGGCTGTGCGGCCGCGTCACCGCGCAGGAGTTCGCGCGCGGCAAGGGCAAGGTCTACCCGCCGACGTCGGAAACCCTTCCCCGGCAGAACTGGTACGCGCTCGACGAGACGGCGCGGCGCGCCGTCAAGGCGTGGGGCATCTTCCTCGACGCCCACGGCAAGGCGGTGTGGGAGCGCAGCGACATCGGCGGCGACCCGATCCTGGTGATCCTCACCGAGCAGGTCCCCGACAGCCACCTCGCCGGCCTGCGCCGCGAGGGCATTTCCTACATCTTCGCCGGCCGCGACTCGGTCGATCTCGCCGCCGCGCTGGAAACCTTGAACCGCGAGCTCGGCCTCACCCGGCTGCTGCTCGAGGGCGGCGGCGGCGCCAACGGCGCCCTGCTGCGCGCCGGGCTGGTCGACGAGATCAGCCTGGTGATCTCGCCCGTGGTCGATGGCAGCACCGGCGGCCCCATCGTGTTCAACTCGGGCGACAGCGATCTCGGTCCCGCCCCGATCGAGCGGATGACGCTGGCCAGCCACACGATCCTCGACGGTGGCACGGTGTGGCTGCGCTACCGGCTAGGCAGCATTTAGCCCAAGGCATCGCGCCCCTGCACGGTCCCTCAGCGAGGGTGGGATCGGGAGCAGCCCGGGTTCCGCTCACGGTGCTCGAAGTGTGCCGGCGGAACATCTCCGGGACCAGCCTTGTGGGCGCGAACGGGTTCACCGCATTCGACGCAGCGGTAGTCCCTTTCCTTTGCCAGCCGCCCGCTCAGCACATCGTCGATCAGCACGCGATGGGTGACTGTGTCCACGCGAAGGTTTGCATCGGCAGCTCGAACCATGATCCAGGAACCCCCGGTAGAAGACTTGGCTTACACAAGGCCACGCAGGGCTGTCGATCTCCCTTGCCTAGCCATAGTTGAGGCGGAGCCCCGGCGTCGGCCACCGGGCCATGCCCAGCCGGCCGGTATCGGACAGGGTGATGTAGGCGGTGCGCATGTCGGCCCCGCCGAAGCAGAGGTTGGTCGGGTAGATGTCGGGCACGGCGACCTCGCGCACGATCGCGCCCTGCGGCGAGAACTCGGTGAGCCTGCCGGTCGAGAGCGTCGCCACCGCGATG
>JAIUOX010000110.1 GCA_020160955.1 Pseudomonadota bacterium | reverse complement strand
ATCGAGGATCCGGACCAGAAGATCGGCCGTCCCCGGCAGCTCTACAACGGACAGACCGAGCGCCCCTACAAGCCGCTTCACATGCGGGGTTAGTTCGCTCTCCGGGAGGGAAGCGACATGTTGAAATCATCGTTTGGGCCGCACCGGGGGGAAACATCCTGGGCGGCCGTCCAGAAGCCGAGGACCAAGCAGCGTATCGTGCGGCTTGGTCACCCGGCGAACGACAACGTCCGCCCCGCCGGCGCCCGGACGTGGCTGTTCGTAGCCGCCGCCGGTGTTGCCGGTGCGGTGCTGGCGTTGATCGTCTCGAACTGGCGGTTTTTCTAGGCGTGGATGACCTGAACGAATTAAGGCCCGCAATTGCGGGCCTTTTTTGTTGGGAAGATTTGAGCTTCGGGTAGTCAGTCTTCCTTCGACGCTCCCGGACATTGCCGAAGGCAATGTCCTGCCGCTCCCTGGGCTGAGCGAAGCTCAGCCCATCAGCCCTTCCGCTCGATCAGTTCGATCTTGTAGCCGTCGGGGTCTTCCACGAAGGCGATCACGGTCGTGCCGAACTTCACCGGCCCCGCCGGGCGCGTGACCTTGCCGCCGGCCTTGGTGACCTCCTCGCAGAGCTTGTAGGCGTCGGGCACGCCGATCGCGAGATGGCCGAAGCCGGTACCCAACTCGTAGGGCTTTTTCTGATCCCAATTGTAGGTGAGCTCGACGACGCAATGCTCGGGTTCGTCGCCGTAGCCCACGAATGCCAGACTGTACTTGCCGTCCGGCACGTCGCGCTTGCGCAGCAGCTTCATGCCCATCGGGCCGGTGTAGAAGGCCAGCGATTTGTCGAGATCCCGAACGCGGATCATCGTGTGCAGCATGCGGTAGTTGGCGGCCTGGGTATCGGGCATCTTCCCCCTCCCTGTTCGTCTACGATCTAGCGGTCGCGGATCATCGCGGCGAAGGTCGCTTCGGCGGCAACCTTGCCCTCGACCATCGCCTTACCGGAAAACTTCCAGACATTGGCGCGGCTCTGCATCTTCTGGACGTGCAGCTCGAGCCGGTCGCCCGGCACGACCGGGCGGCGGAAGCGCACCCCGTCGATCGACATGAAGTAGACCAGCTTGCCCTCGGAGTCGGAACCGAAAGTCGAGACCACGAGGACGCAGGCCGTCTGGGCCATCGCCTCGACGACCAGCACGCCCGGCATGACCGGCTCGGACGGGAAATGCCCCTGAAAGAACGGCTCGTTGATGCTAACGTTCTTGATGCCCACGGCGCTCTGGTCGAGCTTCATGTCGACCACCCTGTCGACCATCAGCATCGGATAGCGATGCGGGATCATCTGCAGGATCCGCTTTATGTCGACGGATGTTGCCGTCACGGTGCTGGCATTCTCGGTGTGCGCATTCATGACCGTGGCCTCTTGCCGCCTAGAAGCGTGTACCGAAGCTGAAGCGTATCGCCTGCTGCTTGTCCCACGACTCGTACTGGATCGGAACGGCGTAGTCGATGCGGATGGGACCGAACGGCGACACCCACTGGACGCCGACGCCGGTCGAGACTCGCATCAGCTGGCTGGTCAGGACCGACGTAAAGCCGTAGCTCTGAGCCTGGACGCCCCACAGCGAGCCCACGTCCACGAACGCCTTGCCCAGAAGACCGACCTCTTTGGGGACCAGCGGCAGCGGATAGGAGAGTTCGGTCGTGCCGGTGTAGTAATACTGGCCGCCGAGTGAGTCGGTCGTATTCGCGTCTCGGGGACCGATACCGCCAACCGTGAAGCCTCGCATCGTGTCGCCGCCGATGAAGAACAGGTTGTTCAGGCGGATGTAGGAGCCGCCGTAGGGTATCACCAGGCCGGCCGAGGCGCCGATGGACCAGACGAGATCCTCGAACAGGGACTTGTAGTAGACCGCATCGGCCGTGGTGCGCACGTACTGCTCCGTTCCGATCGCGCCGGCCGCGGCGATCGTGTTGCGCACCATGAAGCCCTTGGTCGTGTTGAGACGGACGTCGCGTGTATCCCAGAGGATCGTCTCCGACAGTTCGGAAACGACCTGCGTCCCCGAACTCTGCTGGATGAGCGGCGAGGCCCAGGGCTGGACGTTGTAGATGTCCGTCTGGCGCAGTGTGTAGCGCACGATCTGGCGGATATCCTCGGAGTAGGCCCAGCCGCCGCGCAAGGCAAAGCCCAGGCTGCGGTCGCTGTAGCTCGCCACCGACTGGCGATCGTTCGACGTCCGGAAGAGGTCGAAACCGGCGGAAACCTGCCGATCCATGAAGTACGGCTCGGTGAAGCCCAGATCGATAGAGGTGCTGAGGGTACCGAGCGACAGGCCGAGGCGTGCCTCCTGTCCCTTGCCCAACAGGTTGCGTTCCTTGACCGCGATGTCGCCGACGATGCCGGCGGTCGTCGAGTAGCCGGCGCCGAACGAGATTTCGCCGGTGCTCTGCTCGACAACCTGGACTTCGAGGTTGGTCTTGTCCGGTGACGATCCCGGCGCGGCCGAAACGTCTACCTTCTCGAAGAAACCCAGGTTCCGCAGGCGCTGCTGGCTGCGGCGGACCTTGGCCGTGCTGAAGGCATCGCCTTCGGCCAGCCGAAACTCACGGCGGATGACCTTGTCGAGAGTTCGGGTGTTGCCCGAGATGTTGATGCGCTCGACGTAGACCCGCGGTCCTTCCTGGACGTCGAAGGTCACGTCGACGGTATCATTGTCCTTGTTGCGCCGGATGTTGGGGCGCACTTCGACGAAGGCGTAGCCCAGCGAGCCCACGGCCTCCTGGATGTTGGAGACCGACTTCTCGACCGCATCGGCATCGTACCAGTCGCCCGGGGCGATGGTGAGGAAGGTCTGCAGGACGTCGGTATCGAGCCCCTGGAAGCGGCTGGTGACGTCGACCTTGCCGAACTTGTAGCGCGGCCCTTCACTGATCGTGAAGGTGATGAAGAAGCCCTCGCGGTTGGGTGCCAGCTCGGCGACCGCAGATACCACGCGGAAGTCGGCATACCCCTCCGACAGATAGAATTTACGCAGGAGCTCGCGATCGAGGTTCAGCCGGTCCGGGTCGAAGCGGTCGTCCGACGACAGGAAACGCCACCAGGCGCTCTCGGAGGTCCGGATCTTGCCGCGCAGCGTGCCGTCGCCGAAGGCCTCGTTGCCGACGAAGCTGATACGCTTCACGCCGGTGACGTCGCCTTCGTTGATCTCGAAAACCAGGTCGACGCGGCCCTGCTCGAGCTTGATGACCTTGGGTTCGACCGAGGCGTTGTAGCGGCCGCTGCGGCGGTAGATCGTGAGGATGCGCTCGACGTCCGACTGGACGCGCGCCCGGGTGAAGACCTGGCGGGGCCGCGACTGGACCTCGTCGCGCAGCTTGTCGTCCTCGATCTTGCGGTTACCCTCGAAGGCGACGCGGTTGATGATCGGGTTCTCGGTGACCTTCACGACCAGGGTCGATCCCTGCATGTCGATGGTCACGTCCGAGAACAGGCCGGTGCCGAACAGGGCCTTCAGCGAGCGGTCGGCCGCCGCGGCGTCGTAGGGCTCGCCCTCCTTCAGCTGGAGGTAGGACCGGATGGTCTCGGGCTCGGCACGGACGTTACCCTGAATTTGCACGCCCGTGATCGTTCCGCCGCTGGCCGCGACTCCGGGCCCACGCTGGGCATGCGCCGTTGCGCCGAACGCCAGGATTGCCGCAACGACGAGAACCGCCCAACGAAGAATCAAACGCACCCCCGGCACCATCACGCGGCCTGCCGGCCGTCTTGCAGGACCGCGTTTTCATAAACCGGCCATACGGACTTCGCTACCCCTTTGTCCCCAGCGGCTGCGGAGAAATCGGCCCTGTTTTCGCAGGGCCAAGGGCTTAGGTGAACATCCGGAGGATTTGCTTGATGTCGTTGAAGGTCGCGACCAGCGCCATGCCGATCACCAGCGAGAAACCGACCTTCAGGCCGAGCTCCTGGGCCCGCACGCTGAGCGGTTGGCCGCGGATCGCCTCGTAGAGGTACATCGCGAGGTGGCCGCCATCGAGCATCGGCACCGGCAGCAGGTTGAAGATGCCCAGCACCACCGACAGCGCGATCACGAGGTTCAGGATGCCGGTCCAGCCGGCATAGGACGCCTCGCCCGCCGCCTTGGCGATCCGGATCGGGCCGCCCAATTCATCCACAGGCCGCGCCGCGGTCAGGATCTGGCCCATCGAGGTGTAGAACATCGTCGTCATGCCCCACACCGCGCGGACGCCCGCTCCCATCGCGCCGAACAGGCCATGGGTCCGCAGCTCGGTGACGTTGGCGGGGCGAACCCGCAGCCGCCCGACCGTGTATTCCTTGCCGTTGCAGTCGACCGCCTTGTCGGCGATCGGGGTGACCTGGACCTCGCCCCGCTTGCCCTCGCGGTCGTAGAGGATGGTCACTGGCTGCCCGGCGCGATCGCCGATCAGTTCCGGAATGCGGGAGAAGTACTCGACCGGCTTGCCGTCGATCTCGAGCAGCAGGTCGCCGGGCTTCAGCCCCGCCGCCTCGGCCGGGCTGTCGGGCGTGAACCCGCCGACCACCGGCCGCACCAGCTGGTCGAGGCCATAGTCACCCATGCGGGTCGTGTTGGCGTAGCGGTCGGTCCGTTCGCAGTAGCGCGGCACGATGGTGCTTTCGAGCAGCTGGCCGCCCCGGCGGTACTGCACTTCCATCGGGCGCCCGAGGTGGAGGTACTGGGCCTCGGTGATGTCCTCGTAACGGTTGATCCGGTTATCGCCCAGCCGCAGGACCTCGTCGCCGGTGCGCAGGCCGGCCTTGGCCGCCGGGCCGTCGACCTGCACCGCCACCGTGGTCGGCGAATAGGGCTCGCCGGCGACGTAGAAGACCGCCGTGAGCAGCAGGAAGGCGAAGATCAGGTTGGCGAGCGGCCCGCCCAGCACGACGGCGGCGCGGGCATAGATCGGCTGGCTGAAGAAGGCGCGGCGCCGGTCCGACGCCGACAGCGGATCGTTCGACGGGGTCGCGCTGGTCGCGTCACTGTCGCCCAGGAACTTCACGTAGCCGCCGAGCGGCACCAGCGAAACCTTCCACCGGGTGCCGTTGCGATCGGTCCAGCCGATCAGCTCCGGCCCGAAGCCGATCGAGAAGACTTCTGCATGGATGCCGAAGCGACGACCCACCCAGTAGTGTCCGTACTCATGCACGAAAACCAGCAGGGTCAGGACCAGAACGAAGTACGGCAGGTAGGTCGTGAACAGCGCCATGGTTTACTACACCATAAAACTCGTTCTACTTCAAACGCTTAGCCTTCGATTCTCACATGCCGCCTCGGCCCGGACCCGGGCCTCCACGTCCACCGCGTGAACATCCTGCAGGCCTGCAACCGGCCGCCCCGCCCCGTCCCAGCCGTCGATCACGTCCTCGACGATCCGGGCGATGTCGAGGAAACCGATGCGCCGCGCCAGGAAGGCCGCGACCGCCGCCTCGTTGGCGGCGTTCAGGATGATCGGCGCGGCGCCACCCGTGACCAACGCTTCGCGGGCCAGCCGTAGCGCGGGAAAGCGGCCGGAATCGGGCCGCTCGAACGTCAGCGCCGCCAGCGCATGGAAATCGAGCCGGGCGGCCGGGCTTTCCATGCGGGCCGGCCAGCCCAGCGCGTGCGAGATCGGCACCCGCATGTCCGGGGTGCCGAGTTGCGCCAGCACCGAACCGTCCTGGTAGGCGACCATCGAATGAATGACCGACTGCGGGTGGACGACGATATCGACCTGCTCGCCCGGCAGGCCGAACAGGAGCTGCGCCTCGATCAGTTCCAGCCCCTTGTTCATCATGGTCGCCGAATCGATCGAGATCTTGGCGCCCATGTCCCAGTTCGGATGGGCCAGCGCCTGCTCGGGCGTCGCGGTCGCCATGTCGGCCAGCGACCAGTTGCGGAACGGCCCGCCCGAGGCGGTCAGGATCAGCCGGTCGACCGCGGCCCGCTGGCCGGGCTCGAAGACCTGGAAGATCGCGTTGTGCTCGGAATCGACCGGCAGCAGCACCCCGCCCGATCCCTCGATGGCCTCGAGCAGCAGCTGGCCGGCGCAGACCAGCGCCTCCTTGTTGGCCAAGGCCACCATGGCGCCCCGCCGCGCCGCGACCAGCGTTGGCGCGAGGCCGGCATAGCCGACGATCGCCGCCATGACCCATTCGGCCGGACGGCCGGCGGCCTCGAGCACGGCCTCCGGACCGGCCGCGGCCTCGATCCCTGCCCCGGCCAGCGCCTCCTTGAGGTCCTGGTAGCGGGCCGGGTCGGCGACCACGGCGAGCCGCGCCTTGAGGCGCCGGGCCTGGTCGGCCAGGTGCTCGACGGAGCGGCCGGCCACCAGGGCCTCGACCCGGAATCGGTCGGGGTGTCGGCCGATCAGGTCGACCGTGCTCTGGCCGACCGAACCGGTCGAGCCGAGGATGGTGACGCGGCGCGGCCGCTCCGGGCTGGGCGCCTGCCAGCGGGTCAGGTCCACGGCCACGCCCCGCCGACCAGCAGGCGCACCAGCGCCACCACGACCAGCACCGCCATCAGGCCGTCGACGCGATCGAGCAGGCCGCCATGGCCCGGGATCAGCGAGCCGCTGTCCTTGACCCCGGCCTGCCGCTTGGCGGCCGATTCCAGCAGGTCGCCCATCTGGCCGACCACCGCCAGGGCGGCGCCGATCGCGGCCAGCGAGACGGTGTGGCCGAGCCCGAACGCCCAGGCGCAGCCGGCGCTCGCCAACGCCGCCCAGGCCATGCCGCCGACCAGCCCGGACCACGTCTTGCCGGGGCTGATGCGCGGCGCCAGCCTGGCGCCGCCGGCCGCCCGGCCGACCACGTAGCCGCCGATGTCGGTCGCCCAGATCACGGCGATGATCCAGACCAGGGTCTCCCGCCCGTCGGCGGGCTGGTGGCGCAGCCACAGCAGGGCGAGCACCGCCGCGAGGCTGTAGGCGATCCCGAGCAGCCGGCGCAGCGGCCGGCCCCGGGTCAGCCCGATCCATTCGAACACCATGACGGGCGCGGCGATCGCCGCCACGACGTCGATCCACGGGAAGCCGATCCAGATCGCGGCCAGCACCGGCGGCCCGAGAACCACCGCCGACGCGATGCGCAGGAGCAGGTTGCGATGACGGCCGGCCCCGGCCGGCGCCGGGTCAGCCGCGGACGCCGCCATAACGCCGTTCACGCCGGCGAAACTCGGCGATCGCCTGTTCGAGGTGTTCCTTGCCGAAGTCCGGCCACAGCGTGTCGACGAAGACCAGCTCGGCGTAGGCACACTGCCACAGCAGGAAGTTGCTGATCCGCTGTTCGCCGCTGGTCCGGATCAGCAGGTCGGGATCCGGCAGCCCGGCGGTCAGCAACTCGCGCTCGAAGCGGGCCTCGTCGATGTCGTCCGGCTTGATCTCGCCGGCCGCCACCCGGCGCGCGAGGTTACGGGACGCCCGCAGGATCTCGTCGCGAGCGCCGTAGTTGATGCAGATGTTGACGTCGATCCGAGCGTTGCTGCCGGTCAGCCGCTCGGCATCCGAGATGTCGCGCACGATGTCGCCCGCGAGACCATCGCGGTTGCCGATGACGCGCAGGCGCGCGCCGTTGCGGTGCAGTTCTTCCAGCTCGTTCCGCAGGTAGTGCCGCAACAGGCCCATGAGGTCGCTGACCTCGTCGGCCGGCCGGCCCCAGTTCTCGGTCGAGAAGGCGAACAGGGTAAGCACCGGCACGCCGAGCTCGCCCGCCCCGCGGACGACGCGGCGCACCGCGTCGGCGCCACGGCGATGTCCGGCCACGCGCGGCAAGCCGCGTGCCTTGGCCCACCGCCCGTTGCCATCCATGATGATCGCAACGTGCTGGGGCCCCGGCGCGGGGTCCGGCTGGGCAGGGCGCGGCGCCGTCGACATCAGACCGTCTTGATCTCCTTTTCCTTGTGCGCGAGCGCCTCGTCGACCTGCTTGACGTAGCGGTCGGTCAGCTTCTGCACCTCGTCCGCCTTCTGGCGGTGCTCGTCCTGGGAGATCTGGTGGTCCTTCTCCGCCTTCTTGAGCGCTTCCATGCCGTCGCGGCGCACGTTGCGGACGGCGACGCGGGCGCCCTCGGCGTACTTGTGCGCCAGCTTGGCCAGCTCGTTACGCCGCTCGGTCGTCAGTTCGGGGATCGGCACGCGGATGATCTGTCCGTCCGGCGCCGGGTTGAGGCCGAGCCCGGCATCGCGGATCGCCTTGGCGACCGCCACGACGAGGCCCTTGTCCCAGACGTTGACCGTCAGCAGCCGCGGCTCGGGCGCGCTCACCGTGCCGACCTGCTGCAGCGGCATGCGCTGTCCGTAGCCCTCGACCATCACCGGGTCGAGCAGGTTGACCGAGGCGCGGCCGGTCCGCAGGCCGGCGAATTCCTTCTTCAGCGCGTCCATCGCGCCGTGCATGCGCTTCTCGAGTTCCTTCGGATCGGCGCTCATCTCATGCCTCGTCCTTGATGATCGTGAAGGTCCCCTCCCCGCGCATCGTCGCGGCGAAGGCCCCGGGCTTGTGGATGTCGAAGACGATGATCGGGATGTGGTTCTCGCGCGACAGCGCGATCGCCGAGGCATCCATCACCTTGAGGTCGCGCGACAGCACGTCCATGTAGGTCAGCGTGTCGTAGCGCTTGGCGTTCTTGTCCTTCTTGGGATCCGACGAGTAGACGCCGTCGACCTGGGTGCCCTTCAGCAGGGCGTCGACGCTCATCTCCGCCGCGCGCAGCGCCGCCGCTGTATCGGTCGTGAAGAACGGGTTGCCGGTCCCCGCGGCGAAGATCACGACGCGGCCCTTCTCCATGTGCCGCGCGGCGCGCCGGCGGATGTAGGGCTCGCACACCGTGGTCATCGGGATGGCCGACTGCACGCGCGTCTGCAGCCCGTGGCGCTCGAGCGCGCTCTGCATGGCCAGCGAATTGATGACGGTGGCCAGCATGCCCATGTAGTCGCCGCTGGCGCGGTCCATGCCGGAGGCCGCGGCCGAGACGCCGCGGAAGATGTTGCCGCCGCCGATCACGAGGCAGACCTGCACGCCCATCGCGTGCACCGCCTTGATCTCCTGGGCCACCATGGTGACCATCTCGGGATCGAGGCCGTATTCGCGATTCCCCATGAGCCCCTCGCCAGAGAGCTTGAGCAATACACGGCGATAGCGAGGGCTGGACGGCATAAGCTGCCTCGGAAGACGGTTTTCTTGGGCAACGCGGGCCCGAAGGCCCGCGCGCCGGCTGAAGATTTCTACTACTTCTTGAGCTGGGCGGCCACCTCTGCCGCGAAATCCTCGGACTTCTTCTCGATGCCCTCGCCCAGCTCGAAGCGCAGGTAGCCGGCCAGGCTCACCGGGGCGCCGACCTGCTTGGCCGCGTCCTCGACGATCTTCGACACCTTGGTCTTGCCGTCCATGATGAAGGCCTGCTCCAGCAGCACGACCTCCTGGTGGAACTTGCGGATACCGCCCTCGACCATCTTGGCGATGATCTCGGCGGTCTTGCCGCTCTGGCCGGCCTTCTCGGTCAGCACCGCGCGCTCGCGCTCGACCGCCGCCGGGTCCAGTTCCGCCACGGTCAGCGACCGCGGGTTGGCCGACGCGACGTGCATCGCCAGCTGCTTGGCCAGCGCCTCGAGCTTGGCCTTGTCGCCGGTCGACTCGAGCGCCACCACGACGCCGATCTTGCCGAGATCGGGGGCCACCTTGTTGTGCATGTAGGTCGCGACCACGCCGTCCGACACCGACACCATGGCGGCACGGCGCAGCGACATGTTCTCGCCGATCGTGGCGATCAGGTTGGTCAGTTCGCCCTGCACGTCGCGACCGGTGCCCGGGAAGGCGGCCGCGGCCACCTTCGCGAGGTCGCCGCCGTTGTCGAGCGCGATCTGCGCCGACGCCGCGACGAACTTCTGGAACATCTCGTTGCGGCCGACGAAGTCGGTCTCGGCGTTGACCTCGATCAGCGCGCCGCGGGTGCCGCTGGCGACCACGCCGACCAGGCCCTCGGCCGCGACGCGGCCGGCCTTCTTGGCGGCCGCCGACAGGCCCTTGGTGCGCAGCCAGTCGACCGCCTTCTCGAGGTCGCCCGCGGTCTCGCCCAGCGCCTTCTTGCAATCCATCATGCCCGCGCCGGTCTTCTCGCGCAGTTCCTTGACCAGGGAGGCCGTGATCTCAGCCATGTCGTGCTCCGTTCATGCATCGCGGCGCAACCCGTGCGCCATGCCAAAAAACCTCTCCCCTTCGCGGAGGCCGGAAGGGGAGCGTCGCCGTCCAGGGAAGCCATCCCCGGCGCGCGCCGCGCGCCGGGGAGGCAGGGTCCTTACTCGGCGGGCGCCGCCTCGGCAGCGGCCTCGGCCGGCAGCTCTTCCGCCGCCTGCTCGCTCAGCTCGCCGACGTCGCCGCCCGAGGCGGCGATCTCGGCGCGGATGCCGTCGAGGACGGCGCCCGAGAGCAGCTCGCAGTACAGCGACACGGCGCGGATCGCGTCATCGTTGCCCGGGATCGGGAAGTCGATGCCGTCGGGATCCGAGTTGCTGTCGACAACCGCCACGATCGGAATGCCGCGCTTGCGGGCTTCCTGCACGGCGATCGCTTCCTTGTTGGTGTCGATGATGAACAGCATGTCCGGCGTGCCGCCCATCTCCTTGATGCCGCCCAGCGACCGCTCGAGCTTGTCGCGCTCGCGCGTCAGGTCGAGCTGCTCCTTCTTGGTCAGGCCGATGACGTCGCCCTTGAGGCGCTCGTCGAGCTCGCGCAGGCGCTTGATCGAGGCAGAGATGGTCTGCCAGTTGGTGATCATGCCGCCCAGCCAGCGGTGGTTGACGTAGTACTGGCCGCAGCGCTTGGCCGCGTCGGCGATGCGCTCGGCAGCGGCCGCCTTGGTGCCGACGAACAGCACGCGGCCGCCGCTGGCGACAACCTGGCGGACCTGCAGCAGGGCCTGCTCGAGCAGCGGCACCGTCTTGGTGAGATCGATGATGTGAACCCCGTTGCGCACCCCGAACAGGTACGGCTTCATCTTGGGGTTCCAACGCCGGGTGTGGTGACCGAAGTGGACACCCGCTTCCAGCAACTGACGCATCGTGAACGTCGGCATGGTCATGCCGTTTCTCCTTTTCCGGTTGGGCCTCCGCGGGCGTGGTCCCCGTTGCCGGGAACACCGGAGCGAGCGGCGGGATGTCTCCCCGTCGACCGCAAAACCCGCGTGCGAAGTGGGTGTGCTTCTAAAGACTTGGGAAGCCGATTGCAAGCGCCAATAAAATCAACGGCTTAGGCGAGGTTTCGCGCGATTTCCCGGGCCAGTTCGAGGACCGACAGCGGGGCGCAGCCCTCGGCCTTGTTGTTGGCCGTGATCCAGACTTTCTGGCCCGCCTTGAAGGCCCGGGCGGCCATCCGGGCCAGCACCTGGCGGGTCTGGGGGTCCTGGTCGACCAGCCGGTCGAACGGTTCGTAGCGCTGCTTGGCGGCCTGGTAGAGGAAGCCCCGGTGCAGGTTCCAGCGGACCACCAGCGGCCCCGGCGTGTCGCCGTCCAGCGCCTTCAGGGCGGCCTCCTGGCGCTCGACCTCGGGCATGCGGTCGTGCAGCCCGACGCAGTACCGCACCCCCGCCCCGGCCAGCATCTTCACCAGACGCGGAGTCAGCAGGTCTGCATTCCGCAGTTCCAGCGCGTAGAGCGGCCGGTGCCGGCCCAGCTCCCGCGGCAGGGCCGCGAAGAAGGCGCCCAGTCGCTCGACCAGGGTCGCCGGGTCCTCCACCAGGGTCCGCGGCAACGGCGAAACCTGGAAGACCAGCGGGCCAGCCTTGTCGCCCAGCCCCTCGAGGCACGGCACCACGAACTCGCGGGCGGCGATCGCGGCGTCGAGGAAGTGCGGGTTGGGCACCCGGCCCCGCCCCTCCTCATCGCGCATGACCGCGTCGCAGACCAACGCCGGCGCCTTGACGACGAAGCTGAACGGCTCGGGGACCTGTCGCGCGTAGGCCTGGTACTGCACCGTGGTGATCGGGGCGTAGAAGGTGCGGTCGAGGCTGACGGTGCGCAGCAGCGGGATGCGGGCGTAGGCCGCCAGGCCCTGCTTGCTGAGCGCCGGCTGCGCATGCACGCCCTCGTAGACGAGCCCGCGCCAGCCCGGGAAGAACCACGACGAGGTGCCGAGCCGGATATCGACCGGCAGGGCCGGTGCCTGCAGTAGCGGCGAGGTCGTCGAGGTCTCGACCTGGCCCGCCGCGGCCCGGCGTTTCGACGGCGCGGCGGGCTGTTCGAACAGCCCGGGCTGACCGCTCAAATCTCCTCCACCTGCGCCACGCCCGCGAGGCCGCCGATGGCGTCGCGCAGGCCGGTGGCGATTGCGTAGCTGCCGGGCAGCGTAACCTCCGCCTCGGTCTCGTCGGGCAGCGGCACGACCAGCGTGACACGCCCCCGGCCCTTCTTGCCCTCGAGGTGCCGGGCAAGCGCGTCGAGCGCCGCCGGGTCCGAGATCACGATGCGCAGCCCCATCGCGGCATTGGCGACCGCGTCCTCCAGCTTCTCGACGGTCTGGCCGGTCAGCTTGACCTGGTCGCCGTCCAGCCTGCCGTCGGCCGACAGCAGGATCGCCTGCCCCGGCTCGAGGATGTTGCGCTTGCTCGACAGCAGTTCGCTGAAGCACATGAACTCGTAGGCGCCCGACTGGTCGGAGCACGACACGAAGGCGAAGCGGTTGCCCTTGGCCGAGGTCCGCTCCTGGCGGTCGATCACGGTGCCCGCCAGCTTGATCCGGCCGGGCACGCCACGCTGCAGCAGCGCCGGCAGGTCGGCGGCGCGCGTCACCTTGAGGCGCTGCAGGCTGCGCTCGTACGACGCCAGCGGGTGCGACGACAGGTAGAAGCCGATCGCCTGGAACTCGTTCTGCAGCCGTTCCATCGGCGCCCAGTCCGGCACCTTGGGCAGCGCCGGCCGGCGCTGCGCGGTGTCGTCACCGAACAGGCTGTCCTGGCTGCTGCCGCGCGATTCGTGGGTCGCCTGCGAGTGCCGCGTCAGCGCCTCGACGGCGCCGAACGCCTGCGCCCGGTTCTTGTTCAGCGAGTCGAAGGCGCCGGCCTTCACCAGGCTCTCGAGCAGCCGCTTGTTGATGACGCGACTGTCGAGGCGCTCGGCGAGGTCGAACATGTCCTTGAACGGCCCGTTGGCCTCCCGCTCCTCGGCCAGCCGGTTCATCGCGTCGCGCCCGACGCCCTTGATCGCCGACAGCGCGTAGCGGACGCCGAGCTTGCCGTCGGCCGTCTTCTCGACCGCGAACTCGGCCATCGACCGGTTGATGTCGGGCGGCAGCAGCGGGATCTGCAGGCGCTCCAGCTCGCGACGGAAGTTGCCGATCTTGTCGGCGTTGCCCATGTCCAGCGTCATCGACGCGGCGAAGAACTCGACCGGGTGGTTGGCCTTGAGATAGGCCGTCTGGTAGCAGACCAGGGCGTAGGCCGCGGCGTGGCTCTTGTTGAAGCCGTAGCCCGCGAACTTGTCGACCTGGTCGAAGATCGACGACGCCTGCGCCTCCGGCACGCCGTTCTTCTTGGCGCCCTCGACGAACAGGGCGCGCTGGGCATCCATCTCGGCCTGGATCTTCTTGCCCATGGCGCGGCGCAGCAGGTCGGCGCCGCCCAGCGTGTAGCCGGACAGGACCTGCGCGATCTGCATGACCTGCTCCTGGTAGATCATGATGCCGTGGGTCTCCTTCAGGATCCCTTCCAGCATCGGGTGCAGGTAGTCGGGCTTCTCCTCGCCGTGCTTGCGCTTGATGTAGCTCGGGATGTTCTCCATCGGGCCGGGCCGGTAGAGCGCCACCACGGCGATGATGTCCTCGAAGCGGTCGGGCCGCATCTTGCGCAGCACGTCGCGCATGCCGCTGCCCTCGATCTGGAACACGCCGAGGCTGTCGCCGCGCGCCAGCAGCTCGAAGGTCTTGCGGTCGTCGAGCGGCAGCTTGGCGACGTCGATGCGATCCCGCCCGATCAGGTCGCAGGCCTTCTCAATCACGGTCAGGGTCTTGAGGCCGAGGAAGTCGAACTTCACGAGGCCGGCCGGCTCGACCCACTTCATGTTGAACTGGGTGGCCGGCAGCGAATCCTTGTTGTCGGTATCGCGGAACAGCGGCACCAGCTCGTCGAGCGGCCGGTCGCCGATCACCACGCCGGCGGCATGGGTCGAGGCGTTGCGGAACAGCCCCTCGAGCTGCAGCGCGTAGTCGATCAGGCGCTTGATTTCGTCGTCGGCGGCATACTGCTCCTTGAGCAGCTGCTCGGTCTCCAGCGCCTGGGCGAGCGTCACCGGCTTGGCCGGGTTGTTCGGCACCAGCTTGCAGATCCGGTCGACCTGGCCGTACGGCATGCCGAGCACGCGCCCGACGTCGCGCAGCACGGCGCGGGCCTGCAGCTTGCCGAAGGTGATGATCGCGGCGACGCGGTCGTGGCCGTACTCGTCGCGCACGTAGCGGATCACCTGGTCGCGCTTGTCCTGGCAGAAGTCGATATCGAAGTCCGGCATCGACACGCGTTCGGGATTGAGGAACCGCTCGAACAGCAGCCCCCAGCGCAGCGGGTCGAGGTCGGTGATCTTGAGCGCCCATGCGACCAGCGAACCGGCGCCCGAGCCGCGGCCCGGTCCGACCGGCACGCCGTGGTCCTTGGCCCACTGGATGAAGTCGGCGACGATCAGGAAGTAGCCCGGGAAGCCCATGCGGGCGATCATGTCGAGCTCGTAGGCGAGCCGTTCCTGGTACTTCTCGAACGGGATGTCGGCGGCCAGGCGCCCCTGGTCACGCAGCTCGGCGAGGCCGGCCGCCGCCATGTCGTTCAGCGCCTCCTTCTCGGCGCGGCCGGCGAGCTTGGTGTAGCTCGGCAGGATCGGCTTGCGCGGCGCCGGCATGTAGGCGCAGCGACGGGCGATCGCCAGGGTGTTGTCGCAGGCTTCCGGCAGGTCGGCGAAGGTCTCGCGCATCTGCGCCGCCGACTTGAAGTAGTGCTCCGGGGTCAGGCGGCGACGGTTGGGATCCTCGATGTGGGCGCCCTGCTCGATGCACAGCAGCACGTCGTGCGCCTCGTACATCTCGCCCTTGGGGAAGTGCACGTCGTTGGTCGCGACCAGCGGCAGGCCGCGGTCGTAGGCGAGGTCGAGCAGCGCCGGCTCGATCCGCCGCTCGGCGTCCTCCGCGTGGCGCTGCAGTTCGAGGTAGAGCCGGCCGTCGAACAGCTTCTGCAGCCGCTCGAGCTGGTGCGTCGCCGCCGGGGCCTGCCCCGCCAACAACAGCCGGCCGACGCCGCTCGCGGCGTAGCCGACCAGGGCCAGCAGGCCCTCGGTGTGGCCCTCGAGTTCGGCCAGCGGCAGGGCCGACAACGAGCCCGTCTTGAACTCGAGATGGGCGCGGCTGACCAGCCGCATCAGGTTGAGGTAGCCCTTCTCGTTCTGGACCAGAAGGGTCAGCCAGTCGGCCGGTACGACCTTGGTGGCCGGCGCGTTGGGGGTACCGTCCTCGCGGCGAATGCCGAGCTCGCAGCCGACGATCGGCTGGATGCCGGCCTTCGAGGCGTACTGCGAGAATTCCAGCGCACCGAACAGGTTGTTGCGGTCGGTGACCGCGACCGCCGGCATGTCGTTGGCCTTGGCGAGGGCCACGACCTTGTCGACCTTGTTCGCACCTTCCGTGAGCGAATAGGCGGAACGGACTTTCAGGTGGACGAAATCGGCAATGGACACGGTCCACTATCGCGCCGCGATCTTGTGGAAAGCGAGGCGAATTGCGCCCTGCCCGGCCGGTTCAGCCCTGCAGCACCCCGTCGCGCAAGCTCACCGTGCGGTCCATGCGGGCCGCCAGCTCGGGATTGTGGGTCGCCACCAGGGCCGACATGCCGGTGCCCCGCACCAGCCCGAGCAACTGCTGGAACACGATCTCGGAGGTGCTGGCGTCGAGGTTGCCGGTCGGCTCGTCGGCCAGCAGGACGCGCGGCGCGTTGGCGACGGCACGCGCGATCGCCACCCGCTGCTGCTCGCCGCCCGACAGCCTGCCCGGCCGGTGGTCGGCGCGGTCGGCCAGCTTGACCATGTCGAGCAGTTCCAGCGCCCGCGCCCGCGCCTCGCCGCGCGACCGGCCATTCAGCATCTGCGGCAGGATCACGTTCTCGACCGCCGAGAACTCGGGCAGCAGGTGGTGGTACTGGTAGACGAAGCCGAGGGACTGGCGGCGCATCAGGGTGCGCTCGCGGTCGGCGGCGTGGGCCGCCGCGCGGCCGTCGACCACCACCTCGCCCTCGTCCGGCCGCTCGAGCAGCCCGGCGATGTGCAGCAACGTCGACTTGCCGCTGCCCGACTGGCCGACCAGCGCGACGATCTCGCCCGGGTGCAGGTCGAACGTCACCCCGCGCAGCACGTCGAGCCGGCGGTCGCCCTGCACGAAGGTGCGGCGGATGCCCTGCAGCGACAGGGCCACGGGGTTACTCATGGCGCTTACTCATGGGCGGCTACTCATGACGGAGGCCCTCCACCGGCTCGACGCGGGTGCTGCGCCACGCCGGGTAGGCGGCGGCGGCCAGCGACAGGGCGATCGACACGCCGACGATCATGGCGATTTCCACGGGGTCCACCCTTACCGGCATCGAGGTGATGAAGTCGACCTCGGCGCCGCCGCCGCCGGTCGCCCCGGTGATGGCCGACAGGAGCCGCCCGATGGACGGCATGTTGGCGCAAACCAGCAGGCCGAGCGCCGTGCCGGTGGCGGTGCCTGGGGGAACGGGGACCACCGGAACGACAGACCTTCAACTTGCGCCAGTCACGCCGCTGCCAGGATTGACGCCGCCGCCCAATCTGCCATGAGGACAATCCCAGCTTCCGATGCTGGCGGGGTTGGGAAGTGAAGCGGTGGCGGTTGAGAGCGGACGCTGATCAGCGGAGCGCTGCCAGAGCAGAACGTCAGGATCATCGACACCTCAGCCTGCGTGCTGCTGTGGGTATGCTCCGAGCTGCTCTCTTTCCCTCCGGGATAGAGAGAACTGGGCTTTCGTTCATTCAGGCCCTTCTCGCCGTTTTGAATGAATTTGCAGCTCCTGCGGCTTTTGCGGTATTCTGAACTATGACTTCCGCCCGCCATGAACCCCGCGCCCTGTTGACCATCGCCGAAGTAGCCCGATTGCTGCACCTGAGCGATGACACCGTGCGCCGTCAGATCAAGGAGGGGGATCTCCCGGCCATCCGCCTGGGCACCACCCCTCAGGGCCGGGCCCGTTACCGCATCGCGCAGGACGTGGTGAACCGGTTGCTCCAGACGCCAACCCTGGACGCCCAGATCACAAAGACAGCGCCACCAGCCTCCGAACGGTTGCAGGCCGTCTTCGCGCAACTGAGCGACGAGCAGCAGGAGACGCTGATCGCCCAGGCCATCGAGTGGGCCCAGCGCGAGTCGCCTGCCCCTACAGCTGTCAAGCGCTCACCTGAACCGGACCAGGCGGAGATCGCGCGCCGGTTCGCCACGTCCCGGCTGCTTCATCCTGGGCTGGCCGGTGAATGACAAAACAGGAAGCGAACCTCTCCGGATCGTGCCCGACATTCAGGTGCTGCTGAGTGGCGTGACGCAACGTGTCGGCCCGGCCCATGATCTGTGGCAGGCGGCACGCCGCTTTGAAGTGGTGCTGGTCCTAGGGGAGCAGCATTTTGCCGAACTGATGCGGGTGCTGACGTATCCACAGGTGCTGGCGCTGGGCGGCGGCACCCTCACCCCGTCCGTGAGTTTTGGATTTGCCACTCAGCTCTTTCAGATCGGGGAGTATCACGGTTCGGTAGCCGCCAGCGAGTGGCCCTCATGTCCTGATCCCAAGGACTGGTATCTCTTGGACCTGCTGATGGCTTCGGGAGCAGACGCGTTGATCAGCAAGGACCGACACCTGCTCAGACTGCATGCCTCATTGGGGCTCCCGGTTTTCGAACCCAAAGTGCTGATCCAACGCGGCCTGATCCACTC
>JAIUOX010000109.1 GCA_020160955.1 Pseudomonadota bacterium | reverse complement strand
ACCAGTCGGCGCCGGTGCGGCTGAGCGCCCGGATCAGGTCGGCGGCGAAGACGAAGCTGCCCTTCAGGACGGAGACGACCAGCGTATCGGGGGCCAGCTTGCCCGCGAGTTCATTGGCCATCTCGTCGACGCGGTTGGCGATCTCGGCGGCGGAGAAGCGGATGGAAACGGTAGGACGGTCGGGCATGGGCGGCTCGCTAGTCGATGGTCGGGACGATGTTGGTCGTGCCGGCGGGGGGATCGTCAAGCGGCAAGCTGAAGCGGGCCCGACCGCCGGGCGGGATTGGTCCTTCGACCAGCGGCACGGACCGTTGTCCCACCACCTGTTCGCCGGCGCGGAAGGTGAGCTTCAGCGTCTGGGTGGTTCCCGGCTTGGTGCCGCTGTTGGCGATTTCGCCGGTCACGACGTAGCGCCCGTCGACGAAATCGATCCGGCTGGCATCGAGATCGATGTGCAGGCGCGCCGCTTTGGGCACTGACCGCGTATCGGCCTTGAGGATCGTCTGCCATGCCGGTGGCAGCCGGCCGCCGATCTCGCCGCGATAGAGATAGGCAATGCCGGCCAGAAGCACGACCAGGCAAAAGCCGACGGCAAGCCAGGTCCGCCAGGGGCTCTTCGGAGGCTGCGGCGCCAGTGCCGGCAGGCCTGCGCCGGGCACCGACGGCCGGATCACGATGTCCGGCACCGGAGGAGGCGTCGGTTCGGGCGGCGTGCCCGGGCTTTCCGGCGGACGCCCCGGCGGCTCGATCGTTTGAAACCAGCGATGATTGCAGCGAGCGCACTGGACGGTACGGCCCGTGGGACCGATCGCCTTCGGATCGACAGCGTAGCGCGCGCCGCAGCTTGAACAGGAAACGTGCATGATGAGCGGGGAATTCCCCACTAGATGTGCTTGCGGGCGGACATTAGGCCACTAAAACTTGGGTTACAAGCAACACCACTTGCCGACATACATTCCGTCGATGTTTAGCCTCGGACTGCGCTCCTTCCTGTTCAATGTCGGCTGGTATGCCGGCACAACGATCATCGCAATCGTCGGTGCGCCGATCCTTTTGCTGCCGCGCCGCTTCGTCGTCGCGTGGTCGTTGTTCTGGATCGACTTCTGTCTGGGCTGGCTGCGTCTTACCTGCAGGTTGACGCATCGCGTCCGGGGACTTGAGAACTTGCCGGCAGGCCCGGTCATCCTTGCCTGCAAGCATCAATCCTCGTGGGAGACGCTCGCTTTCTCCAGGGTCTTTCCCCGGAGCGCTACCGTGCTGAAACGCGAACTGCTGTTCATCCCGGTTGTCGGCTGGGCGATGGCCCGCGTCGGCAACATCGCCGTCGAGCGTGGCGAGGGCGCCAAGGCGTTGCGCAGTCTGGTCCGGCAGGCAAAGCAGACGATGGCCGAAGGGCGGTCCATCCTGATCTTCCCCGAAGGCACGCGCGTGGCGGTTGGCGCCGAGAAGCCCTATCAGGTGGGTACGGCGGCGCTCTATCGTCAGCTCGGCGTGCCTGTCGTGCCGGTGGCCCTGAATTCCGGCGTCTTCTGGGGCCGCCGTAAGTTCATCAAATGGCCGGGCGTCATCGACGTCGAAGTCCTGCCGGCCATTCCGCCGGGGCTCGATCGCCAGACCTTCATGGCAACGCTGCGCGAGCGTATCGAGACGGCCACGGATCGGCTCGTAAAGGCAGCTCAGCGATAGGAACAAAAAAAGAACAATCTTATTGATATCGCCCAGACTGGGGCCTACTTTCCGGCGATGGAATGGGCTCAGGTTTCCCAGCGTATCTGGGACATGAAGTATCGCTTTCGCGACGCCGCGGGGCAGGCGGATGCCGATCTGGACGCGACCTGGTGGCGGGTTGCGCGTGCTCTGGCAGTGCCGGAGCGGGATCCCGGTCGCTGGGCGGAACGCTTTCACGAGGCGCTGTCGGGCTTCAAGTTCCTGCCGGCCGGCCGTGTGATTGCCGGAGCGGGCACCGGCCGGACCGTCACGCTTTTCAACTGCTTCGTCATGGGGGCGATCCCCGACGACATGTCGGGCATCTTCGAGAACCTGCGCGAGGCCGCCCTCACCATGCAGCAGGGCGGCGGCATCGGGCACGATTTCTCGACGCTGAGGCCGCAGGGGGCGCCGGTGAAGGGCGTCGGCGCCGATGCCTCCGGGCCGCTCTCTTTCATGGATGTGTGGGATGCCATGTGCCGCACCATCATGAGCGCCGGCTCGCGTCGTGGCGCCATGATGGCGACCCTGCGGTGCGATCATCCCGACATCGAGGCTTTCGTCGACGCCAAACGCGATCCCAAGCGGCTGCGCATGTTCAACGTCTCGGTGCTGGTCACCGACGCCTTCATGAAGGCGGTGAAGGACGATGCCGACTGGGACCTCGTGTTCGGCGGCAAGACCTTCAAGACGGTGAAGGCGAAGGCATTGTGGGAGCGCATCATGCGTGCGACCTACGAGGTCGCCGAGCCCGGCGTGATCTTCATCGATCGCGTGAACCGGCGGAACAACCTGCATTATTGCGAGACCATCCAGGCCACGAATCCTTGCGGCGAGCAGCCGTTGCCGCCTTATGGCGCCTGCCTGCTGGGTTCGATCAATCTCGCGGCCCTGGTGAAGGACCCGTTCACCGCAGGAGCGCATCTCGATCTCGACGCGCTGGAGGGGCTGGTCCCGACGGCCGTGCGCATGCTCGACAATGTCATCGACGTGTCGCGCTTCCCGCTGCCGCAGCAGGAGAAGGAGGCCAAGGCCAAGCGCCGTATCGGGCTCGGCGTCACCGGCCTTGCCGATGCGCTGATCTTCTGCGGCGTGCGTTATGGCTCGCCGGAAGCGGTGCGGCTCACACGCGAGTGGCTGGGCGCGGTTCAGCGCTTCTCCTACCTCGCTTCAGCCGACATCGCGGCGGAGAAGGGCTTCTTCCCGCTCTACGAGCGTACGCGCTATCTCTCGGGCGAAACGATCCGTGGCCTGCCGGAAGAGGTGCGCACCGCGATTGGCCGCTACGGTATCCGCAATGCGCTGCTGAATTCGATCGCGCCCACCGGCACGATCTCGCTGCTGGCCGACAATGTCTCCTCCGGGATCGAGCCGGTCTTTGCCTTCAGCCACGTGCGCCATGTGCTGCAGCCCGACGGCTCCAAGCGTGAGGAAAGCGTGGACGACCATGCCTTCCGCACCTGGCGGGAGTTGCGCGGCAACGAAGCGCCACCCTCGGATGTCTTCGTCGATGCCCAGACGCTTTCGCCTGCGGACCATCTGGCGATGCAGGCAGCGGCGCAGGACTATGTCGACAGCTCGATCTCCAAGACGATCAACCTGCCGCGCGACATTTCCTTCGAGGCGTTCAAGAGCGTCTACGAGGAAGCCTATGCGCAGGGCTGCAAGGGCTGCACGACCTACCGGCCGAACGAGGTGACCGGGGCCGTGCTCGAAGTGAAACCTGCTGTCGAGGCCGCGCCGCCTGCGCTCATGCCCCCCGCTCTCGTGCCGGCGCCTGCGCCGTCGCGAGATGCCGGCGTCGTCTATATCGCCCAGCCGCTCGACCGGCCGGAGGAGCTGCCGGGCCGCACCTACAAGATCAAATGGCCGGGCAGCGATCACGCGATCTACATCACGATCAACGACGTGATGCAGGACGGCCGCCGCCGGCCCTTCGAGATCTTCATCAACTCCAAGAACATGGAGCACTATGCCTGGACGGTGGCGCTGACGCGCATGATCTCGGCGGTGTTCCGGCGCGGCGGCGACGTGTCGTTCGTGGTCGAGGAGCTGAAGGCCGTGTTCGACCCGCGCGGCGGGCAATGGATGGAAGGCCGCTATGTGCCGTCGCTGCTGGCCGCGATCGGCAGCGTGATCGAGCGCCATCTCGTGGAGATCGGTTTCCTGACGTCGGCCGAAACGCCGCGCCTCACGGACACGTCCGAACCGCGCATGCGCCTGACGGCCGGCGCCCGCGAATCCTCCGGCGGCGAGGGGGCAAGTGCGGTGCCATCGACGGCGATGGGGCAGTGTCCCAACTGCGGCGCAGCCGCCCTGACGCATCAGGAAGGCTGCGACGTTTGCCTGAACTGCGGCTACTCCCGCTGCGGGTAAGCCCGGTCAGCCCAGTTCGAGTTCGATGCCGGCCGACTTGCTGACGCCGGCCCAGAGCATGGTGAAGTCGCCGACGAACCCGCAAAGGTGGCGATCCGCTTGATCGGCCGTTGGGCGGCCAGCCGTGACTTGCCTTCACGGAGGATGCGACGAGCGACGGGCCCAGGGCGGCAGCCGAGGCGGTCGGTGCGTGTGCTTCAGCCCTTGATTTGCCATAAGGATGAACACAAATCCGGCCCAACCCAGGAGGCGAGTGGATGATGCGGAGAGCGATGCGGCAGGCAATTCTGGCAGCGGTTGTTATCGGAGGTGGTGCCGCAACTGCCTATTCGCCGACCGTCCTGGCGCAGCCATTGCCCAGCTCGCGGGCAGATCTCGCTTATTCCTATGCGCCGCTGGTCAAGCGCGTGTCACCGGCCGTGGTCAACATCTACACGACCACCAACGCACGGGTGCAGCGCCGCCTGCCGTTCCCTTTTCCGGGCATGCCGTTCCCGCCGCAGGCCGGCGAGCGCCTGCAGAACTCGCTGGGGTCGGGGGTGCTGGTGAAGCCGGACGGGCTGATCGTGACCAACGCCCATGTCGTGCGCGGCGCCGACGAAATCCGCGTCGTGCTGGCCGACCGGCGGGAGTTCGAGGCCAAGCTCGTCACCCAGGACGAACGCTTCGATCTCGCCCTGCTGCGCATCGAGGGCAGCGACGAGAAGTTCCCCTATCTCGATCTCCGCGACTCCGATTCGATTGAGGTGGGCGATGTCGTGCTGGCGATCGGCAATCCCTTCGGCCTGAACCAGACCGTGACCAGCGGCATCATCTCGGCGGTGGCGCGCAGCGCCGGCGGCGTGAACGACTCCAACTTCTTCCTGCAGACTGACGCCGCCATCAATCCGGGCAACTCGGGCGGCGCGCTGGTCAGCCTCGATGGCCGCCTGATCGGCATCAACACCGCGATCTATTCGCAGTCCGGCGGGTCGGTCGGCATCGGCTTCGCCACGCCGTCGAACATCGTCGAGCGCATGGTCTCCACCGGCACGCAGGGCGGCCGCATCGTGCGGCCCTGGCTCGGCGTCAGCATGCAGCGCGTGACGCCCGACCTTGCGGCGGGGTTCGGCCTGGCGCGACCAGCGGGGCTGATTGTCAAGGAGGTGTTTCCCGGCGGGCCGGGCGCGGCCGCGGGCCTGAAGCGCAACGACGTCATCATCGGCATCCGCGAGCAGGTGATCGACGACGAGGCCGGCCTGCGCTTCCGCCTGTCCACGCTGAACACCGACGTGACGGTGCCGGTGAGGGTCATGCGCAGCGGCAAGGAAGTGGTCGTGAACGTCAAGCTCGCCGCCCCGCCGGAGAATCCGCCGCGCGACAAGGCGCAGCTCGACGGCCGCCAGCCGCTGTCCGGCGCCACGGTCGTCAACATGTCGCCGGCGGTGGCGGAGGAGATGGGCCTGGCCGAATGGCGCGCCGGCGTCGTCGTCCTCGAGGTGAAGCCCGGCGCCTATGCCGGCCGCTTCGTGCGCCAGGGCGACATGATCCTGGGCATCAACGGTCACGACGTGAAGAACGTCGACGACCTCAAGAAGCGCCTGGGCGGTCAGGTCAGCAGCGTCAGCATCGGCCGCGACGGGATGGTCTCGACCGTCCAGTTCCGCTGAGCCCGGTTCTGCTGAGCCAGGGCGGGGCGCACCCATGGTAGCCTTCCAGCGTGCCGGCTGAACTCTTCGCCTCGCTCGCCCCGACACCGCTGGCCGAACGGCTGCGGCCCAAGGCGCTGGGCGAGATCCTGGGGCAGGACCATCTGCTGGGGCCTGAGGGACCGCTCGGCCGCATGCTGGCGGCACGCAAGCTCGGCTCGCTGATCCTGTGGGGGCCGCCGGGCTGCGGCAAGACCACGATCGCCCGCCTGCTCGCCGAAGCGACCGACCTGCACTTCGAGCCCTTGTCGGCCGTCTTCTCCGGCGTCGCCGACTTGCGGCGCGTCTTCGAGGCCGCCCGCCAGCGCCGCAAGGATGGCAAGGGCACGCTGCTGTTCGTCGACGAGATCCATCGCTTCAACCGGGCGCAGCAGGACGGGTTCCTGCCCTACGTCGAGGACGGCACCGTCACGTTGATCGGCGCCACGACGGAGAACCCGTCCTTCGAACTGAATGCGGCACTCCTGTCGCGCTGCCAGGTCCTGGTGTTGCGCCGCCTCGACGATACGGCGCTGGGTACGCTGCTGACGCGTGTCGAGGAAGCCCTGGGGCGTCCTCTGCCGGTCGATGAAGCCGGCCGTCAGGCATTGTTCGCCATGGCCGACGGCGACGGCCGCTACCTGATCGGAATCGCCGAGCAACTGGCGCAGCTCAAGGACAAGGGGCCGGTGCCGCCGTCGCGGCTGGCGACGCTGCTACAGAAGCGGGCGCCGCTCTACGACAAGGCGCAGGAAGCGCACTACAACCTGATCAGCGCGTTGCACAAGTCGCTGCGCGGCTCCGACGTCGACGCCGCGCTGTACTGGTTCGCGCGCATGCTCGACGGCGGCGAGGACCCCAAGTACATCGCCCGCCGCCTCGTGCGCTTCGCCGTCGAGGACATCGGCATGGCCGACCCGCAGGCGCTGCAGCAGACGCTGGCGGCGTGGGACACCTACGACCGGCTGGGCTCGCCCGAGGGCGAGCTGGCGATCGCGCAGGCGGTGATCTACCTCGGCACCGCGCCGAAATCGAACGCCGGCTACAAGGCGTTCAGCGGCGCCAGGCGGGCCGCCAAGGAGCACGGCTCGCTGACCCCGCCGATGCACATCCTGAACGCGCCGACCAAGATGATGAAGGAACTGGGCTACGGCAGCGGCTACGCCTACGACCACGACACCGAGGACGGCTTCTCGGGGCAGAACTACTTCCCCGACGGCATGCGCCGCGAGACCTTCTACCGCCCGGTCGAGCGCGGCTTCGAACGCGAGATCGTGAAGCGGCTGGAATACTGGAAGAAGCTGCGCGCGGCGAAGAAGTGAAGGGTCCCTCGCTGCGCTCGGGATGACAAAGAAAGGCTGTCATCCCGAGCGCAGCGAGGGACCTTTCTCTTGCCGCCCTAGGGCTTCGCCATCGCGCGCACGACGCGGCGGTCGCGGCCGTAGACGTCGTCGCGGAAGGTCGGCGCGCCGTCGGCGCTGGCCGACACGGTGCGGTAGGTCACGTACAGCGTGATCGGCTCGGGGAAGCTGTAGTGCGCCTGCTGGCCGGCATCGATCACCTGGCGCACGCGCTCCTTGCTGAAGCCGCCGCGGCCGCCGAACGCCTTCTCGGCGAAGTCGAGCGGGTTCTGCAGCCGGATGCAGCCGTGGCTGAAGTTGCGGCTGCCCTCGGTGAACAGCCAGCGGCTGGCCGTGTCGTGCATGTAGATCCCGTACTTGTTGGGGAACGGGAAGAAGATGTAGCCCAGCGCGTTGCCGGCGCCCGGGTTCTGCCGGATGCGGTACGGGAACGCCTTGGGATGGACGGAACTCCAGTCGACCGAGGCCGGGTCGAGCTCGGTGTCGTCGTTCCAGTTCTCGAAGATCTTGAAGCCGGCGGCCTGCAGCGCGTTGGGGTCGCGCCGCAGCATCGGCAGGTACTCTTCGCCCGAGATCGACTGCGGCACCGTCCAGTACGGGTTGGTCTGGAAGCCGCGCATCGTCGACTGGATCTCCGGCGTCGGGTCCTTGGGCGTGCCGACGATGACCAGGCTCTGGAACACCGGCTTGCCCTCGTCGACGAACACCATCGAGTAGTCGCCGGCATTGACGAACACGTAGCGGTTGCCGAGGTCGGCCGGCAGCCAGCGGCGGCGCTCGAGGTTGGCGACGATCTGGTCGATGCGCTCGTCGAGCGTGGTGTTGAGCGACTGCGTGGTCTTGGCGCCGATCACGCCGTCGACGGTCAGGCCCTTCATCTCCTGGTAGGCCTTCACGACCGCGACCAGCGGCTCGTCGTAGAGCTCCGGCGAGGCGCCGGCGGCGACCTCCGGAACGACGAGGTCGAGCTCGGCCAGCCGCGCGCGCAGCGCCGGCACCCGCTTGTCGGTCATGCCGGGCTTCAGCGCGTGGGCGCTGTCGGGCACCGGGGTGTAGGCGACCTTGCCGCGCTTGGCGCGCCACGTCGCCAGCGCCTTCTGCAGCGCCGGGTAGTCGCCCTTGGGCGGCAGGGCGGCGAGGTAGGCGGCGAAGTCGGGCGCCTCGGCGGCCGCCTTCACGAGGTCGGCGCGCTCGACCTTGCGCTGGACGATGTCGATTTCCTTGTCGACGCGGTTGGCGCGCACGCGCCCCGTGGAGACGTCGCTCGCCCAGGCGACGAAGGCGTTGGTCAGCAGCGCCTCGGAGGCGGCCGGGTTGGCGTCGGGCGCGAGCGACTTCTCCAGTTCGGGCAGGCCGTACCAGCGCGGGTCGAGGCCGTGCGCCTCGGCGTCGCGGATCGCGGCGACCAGGGCCGAGGCGCGGGCGCGGCCGGCGGCGCCAGCCCACAGGGTCTCGTTGGCGAGGGAGGGGAGGGCGCTCGAAAGCGGAACGAGGAACGCCAGCAACGCGGCGAGGGATCGGACGTGAATCACTCCAGTAAAGTAGCAGGAACGGCCCGATTCGTCCACGCGGGCGCGAAATCGTGAACGGCGAGAAAAGCCAGCAGATCCGCGGTCGCGCGGGCCTTCAGGGCGGCCGTGCCGCCGCCCGCGCGGGCGCCGCGCGTGACGCAGTGGCGGCGCGCCCAGGCCTGGTACTCGGGCTCGCTCATGGCGCGCCCGGCGGCGATCACGAAGTGGCGGCCGTCGTCCTCGATCCAGTTGCGGCAGCACGACCAGTTCTCGGCGTCGCGGATGTCGTGCACCGGGCCGATCGATTCCCAGCCGTGGTGGGCGCTGCCGTAGACCTTGACCTTGATGCGGCCGTTGCCGGCCGCCCGCATGCGCTCGGCGTACTCGACCGCCATCGGCGCCGGCGTGTAGTCGTCGTGCGCCGCCAGCATGAAGAAGATCGGCCTGCCTTGGGTCGCGGCGTCGCGGTGCTGCGCGGTGGCGCCGGGGCAGATCGCGACGTGCAGGTCGAACAGGTGGGGGAAGCCGCCGCGCCAGCGCTGGCGCACCGCGATCGCCGTCGCCAGCGCCGCGCCGCCGCCCTTCGACACGCCCATCACGCCGATCCGCTGCGGATCGATCCGCGGGTCGCCGCGCAGCAGCGCCAGCAGGGCGAAGGCGTCGCCCTCCATCTGGGCCGCCGAGACCAGCGTCTGGTCGGCCACCGTGCGCCGCACGCCGCGCGGCCCGAAGCTGTCGACGATCGCCGCCGCGATGCCGGCCTCGTTCAGCGCCGCGGCGTAGTAGTGCTCGCGGTGGCGCTGCACGCCGGCGCTGCTGGTCAGCAGGACCATGCAGGGCACCGGTCCCTGCGCCTGCTCCGGCAAGTGCAGGCTGGCCGTCACGCGGGCCGGCCGGCAGGCCGCCGGGTGGTCGAAGGTCAGCGTGTCGAACCGAAGCTGCTCCATGGACCCTGAATACCCCGTCCTTTAGGTTGGCCGCCATGACCGTCCCCTCCGCCAGCCCCTCCAAGGTCCAGCTCCGCGCCGTCGCCAAGGACGAGGCCGGGCTGCGCCTCGACCGCTGGTTCCAGCGCCACTATCCCGAGCTCGGCCACGGCGCGCTGCAGAAGCTGCTGCGCACCGGCCAGGTCCGGATCGACGGCAAGCGCGCCGAGGCCAAGGACCGCGTCGAGCCCGGCCAGTCGATCCGCCTGCCGCCCGGCGTCACCGGCGCGCCGCCGCCCAAGCCGCGCGCCATCCCGACCGTGCCGGACAAGGACGCAGAGGAAATCCGCTCGCTGGTCATCCACAAGGACGACCACGTCATCGTGCTGAACAAGCCGCCCGGCCTCGCGGTGCAGGGCGGCAGCGGCACCAGCCGGCATATCGACGGCATGCTCGACGCGCTGCGCTTCGGCTACGACGAGCGGCCGCGGCTGGTCCACCGGCTCGACAAGGACACCTCGGGCCTGCTGCTGATCGCCCGCACCGGGCTGGCGGCGCGCCGGCTGGGCGACGCCTTCCGCGACCGCGAGACCGAGAAGATGTACTGGGCGGTCGTGGTCGGCATGCCGCCCCGGCCCGAGGGCGCGATCGACCTGCCGCTGGCCAAGCGGCCGGGCGCGCGCGACCGCGAGCTGATGCAGGTCGATCACGAGAACGGCCAGAAGGCGCTGACCCATTTCCGGGTGCTCGACCATGCCGGCAAGCGGGCCAGCCTGCTGGCGCTGTGGCCGCGCACCGGCCGCACCCACCAGCTGCGCGTGCATTGCGCCGAGATGGGCTGCCCGATCCTCGGCGACGGCAAGTACGGCGGCGAGGAAGCGCTGCTCTCGGCGGTCGCCGACTCGCGGCGCCTCCACCTGCACGCGCGGCGGCTCGTGCTGCCGCATCCCTCCGGCAAGGGCACGCTGGCAATCGATGCACAGCCCCCGCCTCACTTCCGCCGTACCGTTGAAGCATTCGGCTTCTCGATCGACGGCGTTTGAGCGAGAATCGGCGGGTAATGCGCGTTCCCTGGAAGCGAGTCGCCTGGATTCTCGGGGCGGTGGTGCCTGTCGCCGCCGTGGCCGGCGTCATTTGGGTCGGCACCCGCGACCTGTCGCGCTTCCAGGCCCGGCTCGCCGACCAGGTGCGCAAGGCGACCGGCCGCGAGGTCACGGCGCGCGTCCCGCTCAGCTTCAAGATCGGCACCCAGCCGGCGATGGTGGCCGAGGGCGTGACTCTGACCAACGCCGCGTGGGGCTCGCGCCCCGAGCTGGCCAAGGTGCGCAAGCTCACGCTGTTCCTCGACCCGGCCTCGCTGTTCCTCGGCGAGATCAAGATCGGCCGCGCCGTGATCGAGGGCGCCGACATCCTGGTCGAGCGCACCGAGATCGGCGACACCAACCTCGAGATGCTGCCGCCGCCCGACGGCTCGGGACCGCACCCCGGCGAGGCCCGCTCGCTGCGCCTGCGCGCCACGCCGACCTTCCCGTGGATCGGCAACGTCGAGGTCCGCGATTCGGTGCTGACGATCAACGAGGGGCCGGGCCGGCCCGCCGTGGTGCTCGACATCGAAGCCGCCACCTTCAAGGCGCCCGGCCCGACGCAGCCGTTGCAGATGGAGGCGCGGCTCGGCGCGCCGCAGGCCGTGCCGATGCAGCTCAGCGGCACCGCCGGCACGTTCGACGGCTGGCTGCGCGGCGTGCCCGGCAATCTCGACGTGCAGGGCGACTTCGGCGGCGGCCGCATCGCCATCAAGGGCAGCATCGTCACCAAGGGCAGCAACCTCGCGATCACCGCCAACGGCCCCGACGTCTCGGTGTTCGGTCCCTACATCCGCCTGCCGGTGCCGTCGGGCGGACCCTACGCACTGAACGCCAAGGCCGGCACCCAGCGCTCGAGCTTCAAGGTCGAGGTCACCAGCCTCAAGGTCGGGGCCAGCGAGATGGCGGGCGAGGCGGTGTTCCGCGTCGACCGCAAGGGCGTGCCGACCATCACGGTCAACGCCGACGTCGCCAAGCTCGACATCGCCAACCTCAAGGCGCCGCCGGCCGTCGCCGCGCCGGCGCCCGCCACGCCGTCGCCCAACGCCCCGCCGCCGCCCGCCCGGCTGGTGCCGACCATGCCGTTCCAGGCGAGCTGGCTCGGCCGCTCGGCGCTGTCGGCCACGGTGCGGCTGGGCGAGATCGTCGGCCTCTCGAGCAAGGTGTCGAACGCCTCGGTGACCCTGACCTCGAGCGAGACCCGCTTCGCCTTCCGCGCCGCCGCGACGGTGGGCGGCGGCTCGGCCGGCTTCGACCTCGTCTACGACCCGGCCGGGCGGCTCGGCCAGGCGACGCTGACCGCGACCGCCAGCAAGGCCTCGCTGGGCGACCTCACGGCGCTGCTCGGCTTCGACATCGGCCTCAAGGACGCGGTCGGCGACGTCGACGTGCGCCTGCGCGGCGCCGGCCGCAACACGCGCGACGCGCTGAACGCGGCGAACGGCGCGATCGAGGTCGCGGTGACCAAGGGCGTGTGGCCGCGCGAGCCGCTGGGCCGCTGGCCGGCCGACACCCAGCGCCTGCTCGGCGCCGACGGGGGCAGCGGCGTGCCGTTCAACTGCATCGCCGGCCGTTTCGACGTCTCCGGCGGCGTCGCCTACCTGCGCCGCCTGGTGATCGACACGCCGCGCACCACCATGGTCGGCGGCGGCTACGTCCACCTGCGCACCGAGGGCTTCGAGTTCATCGTCGCCCCCGAGGCGCGCGACGCCCAGAACGCCGGCCTCGCGGTGCCGCTGCGCCTCAAGGGCGGCAGCGGCCGCGAGACCCAGGGCGCGCTCGAGCCCAACCTCGCCAAGCTGCTGGTCGGCGGCGGCCCGATCCCCAGCCTGACGGCGCAGGTGGCGCAGGCCAACCGGCAGGCCGGCGCCAACGCCTGCGCCCTGCTGGCGCCGCGCGTCGAGGCCCTGCGCCCCGGCCTGCGCGCCAACCTGCCGGTGCCGGCGGCGGCCGACCTGCGCGGCCGCGGCAACCGCCCCGCCCAGGCGGCGGGGCCGCAGCGCAGCCAGCAGCGCTAGACGACGGGAGTTGAGCGGGCCGGAGGCCCGCGCTCCGGAAAGGCGTTATCCCGGAGCGCGGGCCTCCGGCCCGCCCTTGTGCCAAGCCCGGCAGGGCGATAAGCCCTCGGCCCGATGAAGCGGTTCTACAAGGAGACCTCGGTCGAGGCCGCCCCGGACGGGGGCGGGCATCGCGTGCTGCTCGACGGGCGGCCGATGCGGACCCCGGCCAAGGCGGTGCTGCTGCTGCCCAACGTGGCGCTGGCCGAGGCGATCGCCGCCGAGTGGGCGGCGGTGCCCGAGGCGGCCGAGATCAACGTCGCCCACCTGCCGCTCACCCGGCTGGCCGCGACCGGGCTGGACCGCGTCGGCAACCAGCGCGACCGGGTGATCGAGGACACCGCCAAGTACGCCGCCTCCGACATGCTGTGCTACCGCGCGTCCGAGCCGGAGACGCTGGTCGAGCGCCAGGCCCGCCTGTGGCAGCCGCTGCTCGCCTGGGCGGCCACGCGCTACGGCGCGCCGCTGGCGGTGGTCGAGGGCCTGTCGTTCGCCGAGCAGCCGGCCGCCGCGCTGGCGGCGCTGCGCGACGCCGTGGCGGCGCATTCCGACTTCGGCCTGTCGGCGCTCTACAACCTCACGCACATCGCGGGCTCGCTGGTGCTGGCGCTGGCCGTCTCGGAAGGCCAGCTGTCGGCCGAGGACGCCTTCGCCGCCGCCCAGCTCGACGAGCTCTACCAGGTCGAGCGCTGGGGCGCCGATCCCATCGCGACGCGGCGCCACGAGGGCATCCGCGCCGACATCGCCGCCGGCACGCGCTTCCTCGCGCTGCTCGGCCCGCACCGCCTGAAAGGATGACCATGAGCCCGACCAAGAGCGCCGGCGCCCGGTTCCGCGAAACCCTCGCGCGCAAGGGGCTGGTCGAGGCGATGGCGGCGCACAGCCCGCTGTCGGCGATGCTGGCCGCCGAGGCCGGCTTCGACGCGATCTGGGCGTCGGGCTTCGAGCTGTCGGCGCTGTACGGCGTGCCCGACGTCAGCATCGTGTCGATGACCCAGCACCTCGACATGACGCGCGCCATGGTCGACCGCGCCGGCCTGCCGGTGGTGGCCGACATCGACACCGGCTTCGGCAACGCCATCAACGTGCTCTACGCCATCGAGCAGTACGAGCGGGCCGGCGTCGGCGCCATCGTGATGGAGGACAAGAGCTTCCCCAAGGTCACCAGCCTGATCGCCGGCGGCCGCCAGGACATGGTCCGCATCGAGGAGTTCCAGGGCAAGATCGAGGCCGCCCGCGCGGCGCGCCGCGACAAGGACCTCGTGCTGGTGGCGCGCACCGAGGCGCTGATCGCCGGGCTCGGCCAGGACGAGGCGCTGAAGCGGGCGCGGGCCTACGAGGCGGCCGGCGCCGACCTCGTCCTCGTCCACTCCAAGCAGAAGACGCCCGACGAGATCGAGGCCTTCGCGCGGGCGTGGGATGGCAAGGTGCCGCTGGCGCTGGTGCCGACCGCCTACCCGCAGATGACGGTGGCGCGGGTCCGCGAATTGGCCAAGGTCGGCCTGTTGATCTGGGGAAACCACGCGGTCCGGGCCGCGGTCGGGGCGATGCGCCGGACCTTCGCCCGCATCCGCGCGGACGGCGGCATCCACGGCGTCGAGGCCGACATCGCCTCGGTCGACGACGTGTTCGAGCTGCAGGGCATGGGCCGGGTCAAGGACGACGAGAAGCGCTTCCTGCGCTGAGGCGGAGCCCCTTTACGACGGCCGCCGAATGGCCGAAAACGGAACAGAAGGCCGGAGAGTACGCATGCAGGAAATGTTGGACGAACTGGAGCGCCGCCGCGCGGCCGCCCGCCTCGGCGGCGGCACCCGCCGCATCGAGGCGCAGCATGGCAAGGGCAAGCTGACGGCGCGCGAGCGCATCGACGTGCTGCTCGATCCGGGCTCGTTCGAGGAATACGACATGTTCGTCGAGCATCGCTCGATCGACTTCGGCATGGAGAACCAGAAGATCCCGGGCGACGGCGTGGTGACCGGCCACGGCACGATCAACGGCCGGCTGGTCTACGTCTTCAGCCAGGACTTCACGGTGTTCGGCGGCGCCCTGTCGGGCATGCACGCGGCCAAGATCTGCAAGGTCATGGACATGGCGGCGAAGGTCGGCGCCCCGGTGCTCGGCCTCAACGACTCGGGCGGTGCCCGCATCCAGGAAGGCGTCGACTCGCTGGCCGGCTACGCCGACGTGTTCCAGCGCAACGTGATGTCCTCGGGCGTGATCCCGCAGATCTCGATGGTGATGGGCCCGTGCGCCGGCGGCGCGGTCTACTCGCCGGCCATGACCGACTTCATCTTCATGGTGAAGGACAGCTCGTACATGTTCGTCACCGGTCCCGACGTGGTGAAGACGGTGACCCACGAGACGGTCACCCAGGAAGAGCTGGGCGGCGCGCTGACCCATACCCAGAAGTCGGGTGTCGCCGACCTCGCCTTCGAGAACGACGTCGAGGCACTGCTGCAGCTGCGCCGCTTCGTCGACTTCCTGCCGTCCAACAACCGCGAGAAGGCGCCGCTGCGCCCGACCTCGGACCCGGTCGACCGCGACGACTACTCGCTCGACACGCTGGTGCCGGACAACCCGAACAAGCCGTACGACATCAAGGAGCTGATCCTGAAGGTCGTCGACGAGGGCGACTTCTTCGAGCTGTCGCCGGAGTGGGCGGGCAACATCGTCATCGGCTTCGGCCGCATGAACGGCCGCTCGGTCGGCTTCGTCGCCAACCAGCCGATGGTGCTGGCCGGCTGCCTCGACATCGACAGCTCGCGCAAGGCGGCGCGCTTCGTGCGCTTCTGCGACGCCTTCAACATCCCGATCGTCACCTTCGTCGACGTCCCGGGCTTCCTGCCGGGCACGACGCAGGAGTACGGCGGCATCATCAAGCACGGCGCCAAGCTGCTCTACGCCTACGCCGAGGCGACGGTGCCGAAGGTCACGGTGATCACCCGCAAGGCCTACGGCGGCGCCTACGACGTCATGTCGTCCAAGCACCTGCGCGGCGACGTCAACTACGCCTGGCCGATGGCCGAGATCGCGGTGATGGGCGCCAAGGGCGCGGTCGAGATCATCTTCCGCTCCGACATCGGCGACGCCGACAAGATCGCCCGGCGCACCGAGGAGTACCGCCAGAAGTTCGCCAACCCGTTCGTGGCGGCCAACCGCGGCTTCATCGACGACGTGATCATGCCGCACGGCACGCGCCGGCGGATCTGCAACGCGCTGGCCACGCTCGAGAACAAGAAGCTCGAGAACCCGTGGCGCAAGCACGGCAACCTGCCGCTCTGAGCCGATGGCGGCGCACCTGGCTCCCGAGGAGCGCCTGCGGCGCGGCCGGTACGTGCGATTGCACCTGATCGCCGCGCTGATGACGCTCCTCGTGCTGATCGCCGCCAACGCGATTACCAGCAGCCGCTACCCGTGGTGGCTGTGGGTCCTGACGGCCTGGGTGCCGCTGTTCGCAGCGCACACCGCCTGGGCCAGGGGCCTGTTCGACAGAAAGGAAAGCTGAGCATGGCCGCCAAGAAGAAGGCCGCGAAGAAGACCGCTTCCCGCAAGCCCGTGACCCGGCCGGCCGCCAAGGCCGCCGCGCCGGCGAAGAGCCACCCGCTGTTCGACAAGATCCTGATCGCCAACCGCGGCGAGATCGCCTGCCGCGTCATCCGGACCTGCCGCCGGCTCGGCATCAAGACCGTCGCGGTCTATTCCGAGGCCGACGCCGACGCGCTGCACGTGCGCGAGGCCGACGAGAAGGTGCTGATCGGGCCGCCGCCGTCGACCCAGTCCTACCTGCTGGTCGACAAGATCATCGAGGCCTGCCGCAAGACCGGCGCCCAGGCCGTGCATCCCGGCTACGGCTTCCTGTCGGAGAAGCAGGAGTTCCAGAAGGCGCTGGCCGAGGCCGGCATCGTCTTCATCGGCCCCGACGCGCGCGCCATCCACGCGATGGGCGACAAGATCGAGTCCAAGAAGCTCGCCCAGAAGGCCGGCGTCAGCACCGTGCCGGGCTGGCTGCACGCGCTGAAGAACGCCGACGAGGCGGTCAAGATCGCCAACCAGGTCGGCTACCCGGTGATGATCAAGGCGTCGGCCGGCGGCGGCGGCAAGGGCATGCGCATCGCGTGGAACGACGCCGAGGCGCGCGAGGGCTTCACCTCGGCGACCAACGAGGCCAAGTCGTCGTTCGCCGACGACCGCGTGTTCATCGAGAAGTATGTCGAGGAACCGCGCCACATCGAGATCCAGCTGATCGCCGACGGCAAGGGCAACTGCCTGTACCTGTGGGAGCGCGAGTGCTCGATCCAGCGCCGCCACCAGAAGGTGATCGAGGAGGCGCCCAGCCCGTTCCTCGACGCCAAGACGCGCAAGGCGATGGGCGAGCAGGCCGTCGCGCTGGCCAAGGCGGTCAAGTACAAGAGCGCCGGCACGGTCGAGTTCATCGTCGACAAGAACCGCAAGTTCTACTTCCTCGAGATGAACACCCGCCTGCAGGTCGAGCACCCGGTCACCGAGCTGATCACCGGCCTCGACCTCGTCGAGCTGATGATCCGCGTCGCCGCCGGCGAGCGCCTGCCGCTCGAGCAGAAGGACGTCAAGATGAAGGGCTGGGCGGTCGAGGCGCGGCTCTACGCCGAGGACCCGTTCCGCAACTTCCTGCCCTCGACCGGGCGCCTCGTGAAGTACCAGGAGCCGGCCGCCGGCCCCGACGTGCGCGTCGACACCGGCGTCTACGAGGGCGGCGAGATCTCGATGTTCTACGACCCGATGATCGCCAAGCTGTGCACCTACGGCGCCAACCGCCTCGAGGCGATCGAGCGCATGCGCCGCGCGCTGGACGAGTTCTACGTCCGCGGCGTGTCGCACAACGTGCCGTTTCTCGCCGCGCTGATGGCCCACCCGCGCTTCCGCGAGGGCAGGCTGACCACCAACTTCATCGCCGAGGAGTTCAAGGGCGGCTTCACGGCCGAGCACCTGCCGCCCAGAGACCCGGCGATGCTGGCCGCCGTCGCGGCCGTCGCCGACCGCGTCAAGGCGGCCCGCCTTGGCCCGGTGCAGGCACATCGCGTCGTCATGCTGAACCGCCAGCCGATGCCGGTCACGGTGACCGGCGGCCATGGCAAGTACACCGTCGACACCGGCGAGCGCTCGATCGCGGTCGAGACGCCGTGGACGCCCGGCGCGCCGCTGATGCACGCCCGGATCGACGGCCAGGACGTGGTCGTGCAGGTCGATGCGCTGGCCTCGGGCTGGCGCCTGATCAACGAGGGCGGCCAGGCCGAGGCGCTGGTGCTGACGCCGCGCCAGGCCGAGCTCTACGCCCTGATGCCGGTCAAGGCGGCGCCCGACACCTCGAAGTTCCTGCTGTCGCCGATGCCCGGCCTGCTGGCCTCCCTGGC
>JAIUOX010000108.1 GCA_020160955.1 Pseudomonadota bacterium | reverse complement strand
CATCGGCGCCTACCTCGGCCGCCTCTACGACCAGAGCAAGGGCCGGCCGCTGTTCATGATCCGCGACATCGTCGGCGGGCCCGCCCCGGAGCGCGACCGGTGAGCGCCGAGTTCGACAAGCACGCGGCCTCCTACGACGGCGGGCTCGACAACCCGGTCAAGCGGATGATGGGGGACCAGGCCGACCAGTTCATCGCGGTCAAGACGCGCTGGCTGATGCGGCAGGAGCCGAAGCTGAAAGAGGGCGGTCTCGCCGTCCTCGACTACGGCTGCGGCGCCGGCGACCTGATGCGCGTGCTGGCGCTGTCGGGCGGCCGCGCCGACTTCACCGGCTGCGACGTCTCGACCGGCATGCTGGCCGAGGTCGCGCGGCGCTGGCCGGCGACGCTGGGCGAGCCGCCGCGCACCGCGCCGCAGGATGGTGCGCGGACGCCGTTCGCGGATGCCAGCTTCGACGTCGTGACCATCAGCGCCGTGCTGCACCACGTGCCCGTGGCCGAGCGGCCGGCGGTCTACCGCGAGCTCGGCCGCGTCCTGAAGCCGGGCGGGCGGCTCTACGTCTTCGAGCACAATCCGCGCAATCCGCTGGTGCGGCACGTGATCGCCCGCACGCCGATCGACCGCAACGCCATTCTGCTCGACGCCAACGAGGTCCGGCACGGCTTGCTCGACGCGGCCCGCTACGAGCTTGACAGCGACTACCTCATGTTCATGCCGCCGGGCATCGCCTTCCTGCGGGGCGTCGATCGCCTGCTGACATGGCTGCCGATGGGCGCGCAATATGCCGTCGCGGCCCGGAAGGCGGCCTGAGGAGGGTTGAATGGATCGCCAGGTTTTCGAGACCGAGCTGAAGCGTGAAGGCTACGACGAGATCCTCACCGGCAACACGGAGGGGCCCAAGCACAACGGCGAGCACAGCCATCCCTACGACGTTAAGGCGATGGTGATCGACGGCGCGATCACGCTGGCATGGGAAGGCAAGACCCGGACCTTCCGTCCCGGCGAGGTCTTCACCATGGCCCGTGGCTGCCTGCATACCGAGACGTTCGGTCCCGAAGGCGCCGTGACCCTGGTCGGCCGCAAGCACTAGTGACGAAGGCGGCGCCCGCCTGGCAGCTCCTGCTCGCCTTCGCGCTGTCCCTGGTGGTGCTTTGCGGCCTGATCGGGTGGCTGCAGAACGTCCACATCATCAGTGCCAACGGCATGTACAAGAGCATCCAGGCCGAGCCCTGGATCGCCTCGCCGTCGACCGCGCGCCTCGATCAATCGAACTATCTTTTCTTCCCGCTCTACGGGGTGAGCGCGCGTCTGCTCGATGCGCTCGGCATCCTGCGCGGCGTGGCGTGGAAGCAGTTCGCCTATCTCAACGCCTTCTGGGCGAGCGTCGGCACGGTCATCGTCTATGCCTTCGTCCATCGCCTGACCGACAGCGCGCGCGTCGCCGCGCTCACCTCGGTCTTCCATCTCGGGTGCGGCTTCGTCCTGCTGCTGTCGGTGATCAGCGAGGACATCATGCCGGGCTACGTGTTCGTCCTGGGCTCGATGGCGCTGGCCGGACTCTGGTTCGACCGGCCGACATGGCGGCGTATCGCGATTGTCGGCGCGGTCTTCACCCTGGGCTGGCTGATCGAATGGCGCCTGCTGTTCCCGACCTTGCCGGCCTTCGTCCTGGCCCTGCTGATCGCGCCGGAGCCGTTTAGGAAGCGCATCGGTCACGTGCTCGTGCTGCTGGTCTCGATCCTGGCCGTGTCGGGCATCGTCCAGCTTCTCTGGGAAGGCCATAACGGTGCGATCGGACTGCACGACATCCTGTGGACCGGGAAGGGCGTAGCCACGGGCTGGGCCGGCATCACCTGGGACAAGGCCTGGATGATGCTGTCGGGTGTCGGCAACTACCTGCTGCTCCTCGGTGGCTTCGTCGATCCGAAGTCGGCAAAGGCGGCGGCAGGGCCGCTGGCGATCTCGGTGTTTCTCCAGTCGGCGATCTTCATTGCGAGCGTCGTGTTGCTCTGGCCGCGCCGTGATGAGCCGCGGCTGCGGGCGGTTGCCGTCGTCTTCCTCGGTACGCTGGGAGCCGGACAGGTCCTGAATTTTTATTCCCAGCCGCAGGACCCGCAGATGCAGATAAACGTCATGCCATGGCTCGCCGTGGCCTGGGCGCTGCTGCTTGCGGCTCTGCTGCCGGCACGACGTGGCCTGGCGATCGGATTGGCGGTTCTGTCTTTTGCGCCGTTCGCCTGGAACGTTGCGGCGCTGGCCAAATGGCGCGGCGATGACACACGCTGGCTGGCGGCGACGGCGGCGCTGGAGAAGCGCTTTCCGCCGGACTCGAGCGTGTTCCTCTATTTCGGCTACGAGCCGATCACGACCTGGAAGTACGCGCTGTGGAGCCGGACCTGGGATTGGGACAATCGCGTCGCGATTCCGCCGGCACCCTCCGCCGATCCGAAGTTCAAGTGGATCGCGGTGAATGCCGGCGCCATCCGTCATCCCGGCTGGACGGCGGCCGAACACGCAGCGGCGATCAAGCGCGACATCGATCTCGCGCTCGATCGCGGCTATCGCGTGGTCGTCTCCGACATGTGGTCGTGGCCGCCCGACGTGCTGGCGGCCTACCTCGGAACGGTCGCTGCATCGGGGCGCACCGATGCGATCTACCGGATGCTGCACGACGATTTCCGCGCGACCGAAGCGTTCAGCGATCCGGTCGCCGGGACCTATTACGAGCTGCAGCGTCGCTGAACCGAAGCGCGACAATCTCTCCACATTGACGCCGCATCCGTCGGCCCGTATATCGGCCGCGGGCCACGCTCCCCCACCGGAGTGCATTTCTTCTGTAAGGGAGAATGACAATGACGAAGCCGTCTCTGCGTCCTGCGCGTCCCGATTTTTCCTCGGGCCCCTGCGCCAAGCGTCCGGGTTGGACACCGGAAGTTCTCAAAGATGCCGCCGTCGGGCGGTCCCACAGGTCGAAGCTCGGCAAGAAGAAGATCGTCGAAGCGGTCGACCGCACGCGCGCGATCCTGGGCATTCCCGCCGACCATCGCATCGCCATCGTTCCCGCGTCTGACACCGGCGCCGTCGAGATGGCGCTGTGGTCGCTGCTCGGCGCCCGCCCGGTCGACATGCTGACCTGGGAAAGCTTCGGCGAAGGCTGGGTCACCGACGTGGTGAAGCAGCTCAAGCTCAAGGACACCCGTACGCTCAAGGCGCCTTACGGCCAGATCGCCGATCTCAAGGCGGTCGACTGGGCACATGACGTCGTCTTCACCTGGAACGGCACGACCTCCGGCGTGAAGGTCCCCAATGGCGACTGGATCGCCGACGACCGTGAAGGCCTCGCGATCTGCGACGCCACCTCGGCCGTGTTCGCCATGGACCTGCCGTGGGCCAAGCTCGATGTCGTGACATGGTCCTGGCAGAAGGTCATGGGCGGGGAGGGTGCGCACGGCATGCTCGTCCTGTCGCCGCGCGCCATCCAGCGGCTCGAGAGCTACACGCCCGCTTGGCCGATGCCGAAGATCTTCCGCCTGACCTCGGGTGGCAAGTTCTCGGAGGCCATCTTCAAGGGCGACACGATCAACACGCCGTCGCTCCTCTGCATCGAGGACGCGATCGACGGCCTGAAGTGGGGTGAGGGCGTCGGCTCAAGGGCCTGATGGCGCGCTCCGAGGCCAATCTCGGCGTGCTCGAGCAGTTCGTCGAGACCCGCCCGTGGGCGGCCTTCCTGGCGGCCGAGAAGGCGATCCGCTCCAACACCTCGGTGTGCCTGGTGATCAAGGCGCCCTGGTTCACGGCGCTGCCGGCCGACAAGCAAGCCGCGGCCGCCAAGAAGATGGGCGACCTGCTCGAGACGGAGAAGGCAGGCTACGACGTCGGCTCCTACCGTGACGCCCCGCCGGGCCTGCGCATCTGGTGCGGCGCCACGGTCGAGAAGAGCGATCTCGAAGCGCTGCTGCCCTGGCTCGACTGGGCCTACGCCGAGATCGAGCGCGAGTTCACCAAGGCCTGATCCTTCATTGGAGCGCGCCACTCCAGTGGCGCTCAAGAATCATGATTGCGCCACTGGAGTGGCGCGCTCCCCTGACTTGAGGAGTGTTTAGCAATGGCAAAGCCAAAGGTTCTCATTTCCGACGAACTCAGCCCGCGCGCCGTCGAGATTTTCTCGGAGCGTGGTTGCGACGTCGATTTCAAGCCGGGCCTGAAGCCCGCCGAGCTGCGCGAGATCATCGGCAACTACGAAGGCCTGGCGATCCGCTCGGCCACCAAGGTGACGGCCGAGGTCATGGCCGTGGCCAAGAAGCTCAAGGTCGTGGGCCGCGCCGGCATCGGCGTCGACAATGTCGACATCAAGTCCGCGACCGCGAACGGCGTCGTGGTGATGAACACGCCTTTCGGCAATGCCATTACGACGGCCGAGCATGCCATCGCCCTGATGTTTGCCGTGGCCCGCCAGGTGCCTGAGGCCAATGCCAGCACGCAGGCCGGCAAGTGGGAAAAGAACAAGTTCATGGGTACCGAGCTCAGCTTCAAGACGCTGGGCCTGATCGGCTGCGGCAACATCGGATCGATCGTCGCGGAACGCGCGATTGGCCTCAAGATGCGCGTCGTCGCCTACGACCCGTTCCTGAGCGACCAGCGTGCCACCGAGCTCGGCGTCGAGAAGGCGACCCTGGAGCAGGTGCTGGCCCGCGCCGACTTCATCACGGTTCACACGCCGCTCACCGAGCAGACCAAGAACATCCTCTCCCGCGCCAACCTGATGAAGACCAAGAAGGGCGTGCGCATCATCAACTGCGCCCGCGGCGGGCTGGTCGACGAGCTGGCGGTGCGCGACCTGCTGGTCTCGGGCCACATCGCGGGCGCGGGCTTCGACGTGTTCGTCGAGGAGCCGGCCAAGGAGAACGTGCTGTTCGGCGCGCCGAACCTGGTCTGCACGCCGCACCTCGGCGCCTCGACGCTGGAGGCGCAGGAGAACGTGGCGCTGCAGGTCGCCGAGCAGATGTCGGACTACCTGCTGACCGGCGCGATCGTGAACTCGCTCAACATGCCGAACGTCACGGCGGAAGAGGCGCCGCGGCTGGCGCCGTTCCTCGACCTCGCCGAGAAGCTGGGCTCGTTCGCGGGCCAGCTGACCGACAGCGACATCAAGGCCGTGTCGGTCGAGTACGAGGGCGACGTCGCGGCGCTGAACGTCAAGCCGCTGAGCCAGGTCGCGCTGATGGGCGTGCTGCGTCCGCAGCTGACCTCGGTGAACATGGTCAACGCGCCGGTGATCGCCCGCGAGCGCGGCATCGAGATGGCCGAGGTCAAGCACGAGCGGTCGAGCGACTATGCCTCGATGATCCGGCTGACCGTGACCAGCGAGAAGTTCACCCGCTCGGTGACCGGCACGCTGTTCGGCGGGACGCGGCCGCGCATCGTCAACATCAAGGGCATGGAGATCGAGGCCGAGTTCGCGCCGCACATGCTCTACATCACCAACGACGACAAGCCGGGCTTCATCGGCCGGCTGGGCTCGCTGCTGGGCGAGAACAAGGTCAACATCGCGACCTTCCACCTTGGCCGCGACACTCCCGGCGGCTCGGCCATCGCCCTGGTCCAGGTCGACCAGCCGATCTCGCCCGAGCTGATGGACAAGATCGCCAAGCTCGAGAGCGTGGTGACGGCGAAGCTGCTGGGCTTCTGATCGAAGACGTGAAAGGTCCCTCGCTGCGCTCGGGATGACAGGCATTCTTGTCATCCCGAGCGCAGCGAGGGACCTTTCTCTTTCCGCCTACCGCCTTGGCTCGAGATGCGGGTCGTACTCGGGCGTTTCGTCGGGCGCGAAGCCCGGCAGGTACTCGAACCGGGTCACCGTGTGGCCCTGCATGAAGGCGCGGCCGGCGGCGTCGCGACGGAACTCCCAGTCGTGCTCGATCAGGGTCTTGATCTGGCGGCTGACCGGGCTGGCCTCGGGGCGATAGCGGGCGTTCCAGTGGGAGCGGGTCCAGGCGCGGGTCACCGGGGTCCCGGGGGTCACCTTCAGTTCCACCGTCTCGTGCAGCTCGTCGAAGAAGCGGCGCTTCTCGACCTGGTGGCGCTCGAAGCCGGCATAGCCCTCCCAGCGTTTGCCGGCGAACTCCATGTAGAAGCCCTCGGCGGCGATGAACGGCAGGAAGGCCGACAGGCCGGCCTGTAGGTCGTGCAGTTCGCCCCACGCCTTCACGATGGCGCGGACCTCGGCCTCGTTCACGGGTTCGGTCATCCCTCGGACTCCTTCGCGGCCGCATGAGAAAAGCTCGGTCGTCCCGGGCGGCGGCGCGGGAGTAGCTTGCCATCCCCGCAACAGGAGGAAAACCGATGCCCCGAGTCAGCGAGATCGAGGAAGACGGCGGCGATCCGACCCTGAAGGCGATCTTCGACCGCCAGCGCGAGATGTTCGGCGGCCTGCTCAACCCAACCAAGGTGATGGCGCACTGCCCGCCGATCCTGCGCGCCGCGCAGGCGCTGGGCGTGTCGATCGAGCAGTCGGGCCAGCTGCCCAAGGCGCTGCTGCCGTTGGTCTACGTCCGGGTCGCCACGATCAACGGCTGTCCTTTTTGAATCGACATCAATTCCGTCCGTGCGACGGAACATGAAGGCGGATCGGAGAAGCTGGCCGAGGTCCTCGACTGGCGCACCAGCACGCTGTTCAGCCCGGCCGAGCGGCTGGCGCTGGAGTACGCCGAGCGCATCACCTACACCGACCAGGCGGTCGACCAGGCCTTCTTCGACCAGCTGCGCGCCCATTTCACCGAGGCCCAGGTCGTCGAGCTGACCGCGGCCATCGCCATGGAAAACTTCCGCAGCAAGTTCAACCCGCCGCTCGCCATCGAGGCCCAGGGCTTCTGCATGGTGCCGGCCAGGCCGCGTTCGGCTTCGGACTGAGCGCAGCTTTCGTGTAAGGTGGCCGCCTCGGACAGAGGCGAATGACGACCAGCCCCGGCTACGACTACGACAAAGGGATCCCGGCAGGGTTTTACGACGAGATCCATCGGCGTGGGGCAGGGGTTCGCTATGCGTGGCACGACCTGAAGTTCCGCGCCGTCGCGGCGCGGCTGGCCGGCGTGCAGCGCCTGCTCGACGTCGGCTGCGGCCCGGGCACCTTCATCGGCAACTACGCGCCGTCGACCGAGGCGCTGGGGATCGACGCCAGCGCGCCGCAGGTCGCCTACGCGCGGCGGACCTATGGCAGCGACCGCCACCGCTTCGCGACCCGGACGGTGGCCGACCTCACCGCGGCCGGCGAGCGGTTCGACGCCGTCACGATGATCGAGCTGGTCGAGCATATCGAGGCCGGCGCGGCGCGGCGTCTGCTGGCCGAGGCGCGCGGCCTGCTGGCGCCCGGCGGCCGGCTGGTGCTGACGACGCCCAACTACGGCTCGCTTTGGCCAATCATCGAGTGGGGCCTCAACCGCGCCTCGTCGGTGCGCTACGAGGCCCAGCACGTGAACCGCTACCGGCGCGGCCGGCTGGAAGCCGACCTCGCCGCCGCCGGGTTCGCCACGATCGACGTCACCACCACGGTCGGCTTCGCGCCGTTCGCGGCAGTGCTGGGGCGCGGCGCGATGCGCGGCCTCGACGCGGTCGAGCGGCGGCTCGGCCATCTCGGGATCGGCCACCTGCTGCTGGCCGAGGCGCGGCCATGACGCCCACGGTGTCGATCGTCGTGCCGACCTACAACGAGGCCGGCAACGTCGCCCGCCTGTACGACGACCTCGCGGCTGCGCTGCCGGCGCTCGCCTGGGAACTGGTGGTGGTCGACGACGATTCGCCCGACGGCACGGCCGACGCGGTGCGCCGGGTGGCCGCGCTCCACGGCAACGTGCGCTGCCTGCAGCGCGTGCAGGAGCGGGGGCTGGCCTCGGCGGTACACTGGGGCGTGCAGGCCGCGCACGGCGAGATCGTCGTGGTGATGGACGGCGATGGCCAGCACGCGCCGGCGCTGATCCCGGCGATGGTCGAGGCGCTGCAGAAGCCCGGCGGCGAGGGCGGGGCCGACATCGTGAGCGGCTCGCGCTTCCTCTCGGGCGGGCCGGTCGAGGGGCTGGAATCGCCGCGACGGCTGGCGCTGTCGGAGCGCGGCAACCAGCTCGTGAACCTGTTCCTCGGCCGCACGCTCAGCGACCCGCTGACCGGCTTCTTCGCGACCTCGCGTCGCCTGTTCGTGGCCTCGATCCCGCGCCTGCAGGCCGACGGCTTCAAGGTCTTCTTCGACCTCGCCTGGCACAACCGCGGCGCCACCATCCGCGAGTTGCCGTTCGACTTCCGCAAGCGCCAGAGCGGCGAATCCAAGCTCGGCTCCTACGTGCTGTGGCTGCTCGCCTGCGACATCGTCGCCAAGCTGTCGCGCGGCCTGCTACCGCCGCGGCTGGTCAGCTTCGTCGGCGTCGGGCTGATCGGCTCGATCTTCCATTTCTCGGTGCTATACGCCGCGCTGGCGGCCGGCGCGGCCTTCTGGGTGGCGCAGGCGGTGGCGACCATCGTGGCGCTGGTGTTCAACTTCTCGATCAACAACGTGCTGACCTACTCCGACCAGCGCCTGCGCGGCACCCTCTTCTGGAAGGGCCTGCTGCTCTACAGCCTGATCGCCTCGCTGGGCATCGTCGCCAACGTCTCGACTGCCCAGCTGGCCTACGTGCAGCTCAACGGCCACGCCTTCCTCGCCTCGACGGCCGGGCTGGTGATCGACGTGATCTGGCGCTTCGTGGTCTCCAACCGGCTGGTCTGGGGAGGACGGCGATGAGGCAGCGCCTGAGGGACGGGCTCGACCTGCTCGAGCGGCCGGCCTCCAATTTCCACCTCGCCGCGCTGGTCGTGCTCGTGGCCTCGGTGCTCGCGATCGTCGAGGTCGTGTTCCTGCCGGCCCGGCCGCTGTACGCGGCCGTGCTGCTGCCGACCCTGGTCGCGACGGCGCTCGGGCTCACCTTGCTGCTGGCCGCGCCGACCCTGGCGCTGGAGCGGCGGCTGGCGCTTGCCGCCCAAGGCGTCGGTCTGGGACTGGTGCCGCCGGGGCGGCCGACCGTCTGGGCGGCGCTGCTCTACGGCGGCGGCTTCGTGCTGGTGATCGCGGGCTACGGCTGGCTCGCGATGACCCGGCTGGCCGTCACGCGCGACGACGTGATCGTGCAGTGGGGCCTGCTCGACAAGCGGATGGTCGTGTTCGGCTACCTCGGCCTCGTGGCGCTGGTGGTCTTCCACTTCGCTGCGTCGCGCCTGTTCCTCGCGCCGCGCGCGCCCGGCCTGCCGGCCGAGGCACCGCGCCGGACCTGGGCTGCGCGGCTGGGCGGCGCCGTTGCGATCGCGGTCGCATCCTATGCCTGGATCGGCGCGGCGGCGCTGGCCGACATCGTGCCGGGCGATCCCGCCAGGCTCGGCCGCTTCTACGACTACCACACGCTGGTCCATCTCGGCGCGCTGGAGCAGATCCGGCTGGGCGCGCTGCCCTACCTCGAGGCGTGGACGCAGTACGGGCTGGGCAACCAGCTGCTGACCTACGGCCTGACCCACGCCTTCGCCTTCAGCGCGCACGGCTTCCATGCCGGCGTGCTGCTGGTCGACGTCGTCTGCCTGGTCGCCTTCTTCGTCTTCCTGCAGCAGATGCTGGGGCTCGGCTGGGCGATGGCGGCGCTGGTCGGCTGGACGCTGTTCCCCAGCCCGGCGCAGGTCCTGCCGCTGGCCGGCTGGGCGATCCTGACGCGCTGGATCGGGGTCGCGGTCCTGGCGGTGCTGCTGGCGCGGCTGCTGCTGGCGCGCCGCGCCGGCGCCTCGGCGACGCTGGCGCCGCTGCTGGCCGGCGTGCTGTGGGGGGCCGGCGGATTCCTCAGCCAGGAGAACCTGTCGGGCGGCCTGCTGGTGCTGGTCCTGTCGCTGGCGGTGCATGGCCCGGCGCGCGGCGCGCGGCTGTCGAGCCTGGTGCGGTTCGCCGGGCTGTTCGTGGTCGCCGGCGCGGCCACCTTCTTCCTGCTGACCACCGTCACCATCGGCGCCGGCCACACGCTGGCGGTGCTGCGCCAGGCCAGCGCCCAGTCGGGGCTGGTGATGGCCGGCCTGTCGAACTCGGTGTGGTCGGAGAATGTCGGCCTGTCGCTGGGGCTCGAGATCATCGACGGCTGGGCCTACGGCACGGTGAGCGGCCACGGGCCGCTGCGCCCGGCGCTGCTCGCCTACCTTGGCGGGCTGCTGCTGGTGCTGGGAGTCGCGCTGGCGGCGCGGCCGCTCGGCCGCCGCGACGAGATCGACTTCGACTGGAAGTTCGCCGGCGTCACGATCGGCGCGGTCGTGCTGCAGCTGTTCGCCCTGCTGCGCTCGGACGAGAGCCACCTCGCCGGGCCGGGCTTCCTGCTGCCGCTGTTTCTGCTGATGCTGCCCTGCCATGCCGGGCGCCGGCTGCTGCCCGGCCCGCGGCGCGGCCTGGTGCTGCTGGTGGCACTGGTGCCGATCGTCGACGCCGTGGTCGAGCAGGCCGGCCCGGTGGCGCGCCGCGCCGTCGCGCTGAAGGACGCCGGCGCCAACACGGTGGCGGCGCTCGGCGTCTACCGCACGCTGCTCGCGGCCGGGCCGCCGGCCGACATGGCGGCGCGTTACACGCCCGTGGTGCGCGACCAGGCGGCGTTCCGCGCGCTGCCGGCGATGGCCGACATGCAGGACCTCGCGGCGCGGCTGCACGCGGCGCTGAAGGGCAGGCGGGTCGAGCTGGTGCTGCCGACGCCGGACGACCCGATGACCGATCCCGAGCTCCTGTACTTCTTCGGCGGCCTGCGCTCGGTCACCGGCATCACCTCGCCGCGCGGCAGCCTGTGGCTCAAGGCCGACGAGGCGGCGTGGGTGGCGCGCATCCTGGCCGACCCGGCGGCCTGCGTGTTCATCGATGCCCGCTCGCAGCGCAGCGCGCTCGACAAGGCGTGGAACGAGGCGGTGGCGAAGGGGATGCCGGTCGACAGCCAGACGATCGCCGGCGCGCGCGTCTACGGGACGCTGAGCTGTCGGAAGTGAAAGAAGGGAAAGGTCCCTCGCTGCGCTCGGGCTGACAGCCTCTTCCTGTCATCCCGAGCGCAATTCCTGTCATCCCGAGCGCAGCGAGGGACCTTTCGACTACTCCATGTCGATATTGAGCGCCTTCAGCTTCTTGCCCCAGAAGGCGTGCTCGTCGGCGACGAACTTGGCGAACTGGGCGCGGGTGCGCGGCGGCGCCAGTTCGAGGCCGTCCTTGGCCAGCGCCTCTTCCCAGCGCGGGTCCTTCATCGCCTTGGTCATGTCGGCGTCGATCTTGTCGAGCACCGCGTCGGGCGTCTTGGCCGGCGCGAACAGGCCGTGCCAGCCGTTGACCACGACGTCGATGCCGGCCTCCTTCAGCGTCGGCACGTCGGGCAGCGACTTCAGGCGCTTGTCGCCGGTCACCGCCAGCGCGCGCAGGTTGCCCGCCTTGACCTGGCCGACGGCCGGCGGCAGCGACGAGAAGTTCATGGTGATGACGCCGCTGATCACGTCGGCCAGCGCCGGGCCGGTGCCCTTGTAGGGCACGTGGGTGATCTTGATGCCGGCCGCGTCGGCGAACAGCGCGCCGGCGAGGTGGTTGTTGCCGCCGACGCCGGACGACGAGTAGGTCAGCTTCTCCGGGTCCTTCTTGGCCAGCGCCACCAGCTCGGCGGCGGTGTTGGCCGGGACCTTCGGGTTGATGCACAGCACGTACTGGTACGACGTCGTCTGGCAGATCGGCGCCAGCGTCGCCAGCGTGTCGATCATGCCCTTCTGGACCCACGGGTTGATGATCACGTTGGTGCCGACCGCGTAGAACAGCGTCTGGCCGTCCGGCTTGGCGCCGGCGACGATGCGGGCGCCGACGCTGCCGGCCGCGCCGCCCTTGTTGTCGACGACGATCTGCTGGCCGATCATCGGCGAGGCGATGTTGGCCAGCTCGCGGGCGTTGATGTCGGCGCCGCCGCCGGCCGCGTAGCCGACCACGAAGGTCACCGGGCCCTGCGGCCACGCGCCTTGGGCGCGCAGCGCCGACGGCAGGAGGAGGGCGCCGGTGCCGCCGAGAAGGGCGCCGCGTCGGGTGATGTGCGTCATGTGCGTTTCCCTTTTCAGTTCTTGCCCTGAACGTAGCGGCCGGCGGTGTCGCCCGCCAGCTTGCCCAGCACGGCGCCCGACACCAGGCCGGTGCCGCCGGGGTAATTGTGGTAGAACAGGCCGCCGACCAGCTCGCCGGCCGCGAACAGGCCGGGGATCGGCTGGCCGTCGGTGTTCTCGACCTCGCCCTCGGTGGTGATCTTGAGGCCGCCGAAGGTGAAGGTCAGGCCGCAGGTCACCGCGTAGGCCTCGAACGGGCCGGTGTCGATCGTGTTGGCCCAGTTGCTCTTCGGCACGGCGAGACCGCGCGTGCCGCGGCCGTCCTTGATCGCCGGGTTGAACGGCACGTCGGTCATCACCGCTGCGTTCCACTCCTTGATCGTCTTCAGGAACTGCTCGGCGTTGACGCCCTCGAGCTTGGTCGCCAGCTCCTCGATCGTGTCGGCGCGCACCTTGGTGACGCGCTTGATGCGGTACTCGTCGCGCAGCTTGTCGAGCACCTTGGAGTCGAAGATCTGCCACGCGAACTGCTGCGGCTGGGCGAGGATCACCGAGCCGTACTTGGCGTAGGTGTAGTTGCGGAAGTCGGCGCCCTCGTCGACGAAGCGCACGCCGTTGGCATTGACCATGATGCCGAGCGGGTAGGAGTGCTTCTGGAAGTTGTCGCCGACCTCGAGGTCGCCGAACTCCGGCGCGTTCATGTCCCAGCCGACCGCGTGGCCGCCCGACCAGTTGCCGTGCGGCTTGGCGCCGATCGCCAGCGCCATGTTGATGCCGGCGCCGGTGTTGAAGCGGGTGCCGCGCACCTTGGCGAGGTCCCAGGTCGGGCCGAGGTAGCGGGTGCGCATCTCGGCGTTGCTCTCGAAGCCGCCGCAGGCCAGCACGACCGCCTTGGCGCCGATCCGGACCTTGCGGCCCTTGTGGCGGGCGATCACGCCGCGCACCACGCCGTCCTCCTCGATCAGCGACACCGCCGCCGTCTGGTAGTGGATCGGGATGCCGGCCTTGGCCGCCGCCTTGTGCTCGAGGTCGACGAGGCCCGGCCCGCCGCCCCACGCCTCGACGGCGAGGCCGCCCCAGAACTTGTACTTGCCGTTCACCTTGAAGGCCTGGCGGCCGTAGGACGGCTGGAAGCGCACGCCCTTGGAGCGCATCCACTTCATGGTCTCGAAGCTGCGGCCGATCAGGATGTCGGTCAGCTCGGGGTCGCAGCGGTAGTTGGTCACCCGGCCCATGTCGTCGAGGTACTCGTCGGCCGAGTAGCTGCCGAAGTCGACGTCGCGCTTCTCGTCCTCGGTCAGGTCGTAGAGCTGGACGAGGTCGTCGACGCCGTGGAACACCACGCGCATGGCGCCGGCCGTGTAGGTGCTGTTGCCGCCGCGCTCGTCCTCCGGCGCGGCCTCCAGCATGGCCACCGAGGCGCCGGATTCGCGCGCCGCCAGCGCCGCACAGGCGGCCGCGTTGCCCGCGCCCACGACCAGCACATCGACCTGGAAATCGTCCACTTGTTGGCACTCCCTTTGCCTGCAAATCACCCGGAATGACGCTAGAATAGGACCATGGGTGATCGCTTCGACCGTCTAGGCGTCCGACATGCGAATGTCGAGGCCCTGCTGCGCCGGCCCGGGATCGGCCACAACAACGGGCCGACCTTCGACATGTCGTGGGAGGCGTGGTCGTGGCGGCGCGCCGTCGCCAAGGCCTGGAAGTCGCCCAAGCCCGAGGTCGCCCGGATGCGGGTCCGCCGCGCCGAGCGGCTCGGAATCACCTACCGTGAACTGACCGCGGCGATCATGGACAGCGGCGCCCACCTCGGCGCCGCGGTGCTGCCGCTGTCGCTGGCCGCGCGGGTCCGCCGCGGCCCGGGCGGCGAGATCGTGGTCGAGGCGCGCAACTCGCTGGCCGCGCTGGTCGGCAGGTTCGGCGGCCGGCTGTTCGTGCTGGGCGACATCGACGCCGTTCCGGCCCTGACCGAGGCCGAGCGGGCCGAGTTCCTGTCGGTCCTGAACCGCGCCTTCGACGGCAAGGTCGAGGCGGTCGGCTGGGGCCACGAGGCGCCGGCGATCCGGCAGCTGCTCAAGGCCAACGCGGTGCCGCACCAGGAGGCGTTCCTGGTCGGCGCCGGCATCGGCCACCGCGTGCTGGGCGAAACGGCGGGCCTGCCGCTGGTCAAGGACATCGACACTTGGTTCGCCGCGTCCTGAGGGGGTAGAGGTGGAGGCCATGACCTCCACTCCCGCCTCCATCACGCCGCCCCTGAAGGGCATCCGCGTCGTCGAACTCACCCACACCATCCTCGGCCCGTCCTGCGGCATGATCCTGGGCGATCTCGGCGCCGAGGTGATCAAGGTCGAGCCGGTCGACGGCGACCGCACGCGCCGGCTGCGCGGCTTCGGCGCCGGCTTCTTCGGCTACTTCAACCGCAACAAGAAGAGCCTCGCGCTCGACGTCGACGCGCCCGACGGTCGCGCCGTGCTGGTGAAGCTGCTGCAGTCGGCCGACATCCTGGTCGAGAACTTCGCGCCGGGCTCGATGGCCAAGCGCGGGCTGGGGCCGGACGACCTCGCGAAGATCAACCCGCGGCTGATCTACTGCTCGCTGAAGGGCTTCCTGAAGGGGCCGTACGAGAAGCGCCCGGCGCTCGACGAGGTCGTGCAGATGATGGGCGGGCTGGCCTACATGACCGGCCCCACGGGACGGCCGCTGCGCGCCGGCACGTCGGTCGTCGACATCGTCGGCGGCATGTTCGGCGCCTTCGCCAGCGTGCTGGCGCTGCGCACCCGCGACAGCACGGGGAAGGGCGGGCTGGTCGAGAGCGCGCTGTTCGAGTCGGTGGTGTTCCTGATGGGCCAGCACCTCGCGGTGACGGCGATGAACGGCGCGCCGCCGCCGCCGATGCCGGAGCGCGTCAGCTCGTGGGCGATCTACGAGATCTTCAACACCAAGGACGAGCTGCAGATCTTCATCGGCATCACCAGCGACGGCCAGTGGCGCCGCTTCTGCGAGCACTTCGGCCAGGCCGACCTCGCCGCGGACCCCAACCTCGCGACCAACAACCAGCGCATCGAGGCCCGGCCGTGGCTGGTGCCCAAGGTGGCGGCGATCTTCAAGGGCTACACCAAGGACCAGCTGGAGCAGTTGTGCCTCGAGGCCGACATCTCGTTCGCCCCGGTGGCGCGGCCGCAGGACCTGTTCGACCATCCGCACCTGCTGGCCAACGGCTCGCTGGCCCCGACCACCCTGGCCGGCGGGGTGCGCACCCGCCTGCCGCTGCTGCCGTTCCAGATGCTGGGCTGGCGGCCGCCGCTGGTCCTCGACCCGCCGCAGGTCGGCCAGCACAACGAGCAGGTCCTGGCCGGGATCGGCTACGACGCGGCCGCCATCGCGGGCCTCAGGTCCGCCGGGCTGCTGGGGCCGAAGGAATAGCCGTCACCAGTTGCGCAGGCCGAAGCGTTGAGCCGGAGGCCGAAAGTACTCAATTGATGATCAAGACACGATTGACAATCTTGGGTTGCCTTCGAGAATGCAACCATGAAGAGACGAAACCTGCTTGGCCTCGCGGCTGCACTATCGATGGCGATTGCCCGAAAGTCGGCGGCTTCGGGGCACAATGATTTTTGCGTAATGCGCGAAAGCGGCGGGGCTTTCCTTGCCGACAAACAGATCATCGTCCATGGCGACGGTTACCAGTCTCATCGGGCGGAGGCTATTGCTGAGGGCAGGCCTACATCGGTTCTCGTGGAAGACGACGCTGGCTACCGGAGCGTGCTTCGGGATATTCGCCGAGGGCAGTTGCCTCCCGGAAGCATCGCCATGTTCGATTTGTCCCGATTTCCGGAACCCGTGATCGGGCGCTTGGACAGGTCCATCAAGGGGATGTTTGTCCACTACAGTATACCGAGGAGCCTAGAGGAAGCGAAGAATGTCCATCGGGGGATCAGCGAGGGGAGACTCGCGGCCAACCTGCCGTACCTGAGAACGCTCGAGGAATCCTACCGAGCACTCGGGGCGCGTCGGATCGAACAGTCTCCAGGACGGGCCGCGGCGGAAGTGCTTGATGCGACCATTAAGCAGCACGGCCCTGATGACTTGGTGGTGCTGGTAAGCCACGTCGAGACATTCCCCAGATGGGAGACCACTCCCGGTGGCGAACCTTCCAGATACCCCGCTGGACGACTGCCTTTGGTGGACGGCTCCCAATTCCTTCTAGAACGAGTGGTGCCCAATGGGCCAACTGTCTGGATCATCGGATGTGATACTTGGGAGACCCTTAAGGGCGCGTCGGACCTCGCGCAGCCGCAACTGGCAATTACGAGGAAGATCACGTACCCGAATACCCTTCCGATTATTCGGGAATTGAAGGATGGGCCCACCCTCCGGGGCAAGTTGAACCAACTCCAGAAGCGCGAGTGGAATTTGCCACCTGCGCCTATCCAGGAGCCAAGCCCCGGCAAAGGGACACCTCATCAGGCTCCGGAGCCTTCGCTACCTGTTGTCCTGATTGTGGAAGCGATTGAGAAAAATTGCCTCATTTCGGACAGCTTGGAGATTGCATAGCCATGGTTTCACTTTCCCAACTCGTTTCGAGCTTGAAGAGCGAACTTCGACTTGCCATGGAGCAGGGTAAGGGCGAACCAATGTTCGTTCTGAGCAAGGCGACGGTCAAGACGCGCGTGCAAGTGGTGGAAACGGAAAAGGCAGCCGGGCGGGTCGAGTTTCTAATTGTGAAGGCTGGCATGGGCGCCGAGGCAAGCAATTCGTCGGAGCATGAAATCACTATAGAGCTGACCAGCGTTGGAGACTTGCAGTTAGGCTCCTAGTGCGTCGCGGCGAACAAAAGGTCTGAGCGAATGCGAGTCTATGGGCGGCCCGAATGGTCTCGGGGCAGTCTCGGCGGCGTCAACGACGGCAGGCTACCAAGTTGTTTCCCCAGACAGTCGGTGCCTGCCATCGCCCGCTCTCCGCTGGCGGCGGTCCGATCCGAGGGCATCTCATCGCCCGGCTCGGCGTAGTTAGGCTGCCTATATTGCGGTCCGAGCAGGTTCAGTGGTCGGTGCGCGGCGGCCCAGAACATAACTAGAACTTGTGTCAAGAAGTATAGTTGAATCAGCGTCTTCTTTGTTTTGTTGCCGTGTGGAACAAAATGGGTACATTGGCCCGACCCCCGGCGGAGTTATCCGCATTGCCGCTCCTGACAGGGGCGTGGGAGAACCGAGGAGACAGCCAATGTCCGCAGTTCTGAAAGTGGTCGAGAAGGACGGCATGGAAAACAAGAGCAAGGCGCTGGACGCCGCCCTGGCCCAGATCGAGCGGGCCTTCGGCAAGGGCTCCATCATGAAGCTGGGCCAGCGCGAGGCGCTGGAGATCGAGGCGATCTCGACCGGCTCGCTGGGCCTCGACATCGCGCTCGGCATCGGTGGCCTGCCCAAGGGCCGCATCGTCGAGATCTACGGCCCGGAGAGCTCGGGCAAGACGACGCTGGCGCTGCACGTCGTGGCCGAGGCCCAGAAGAAGGGCGGGGCCTGCGCCTTCGTCGATGCCGAGCACGCGCTCGACCCGGCCTACGCCAAGAAGCTGGGCGTCGACATCAACAACCTGCTGATCTCCCAGCCCGACGCCGGCGAGCAGGCGCTCGAGATCGCCGACACGCTGGTCCGCTCCGGCGCGATCTACGTGCTGGTCATCGACTCGGTGGCGGCGCTGGTGCCGAAGGCCGAGCTCGAGGGCGAGATGGGCGACTCGCTGCCCGGCCTGCAGGCCCGCCTGATGAGCCAGGCGCTGCGCAAGCTGACCGCCTCGATCTCCAAGTCGAACACGCTGGTGATCTTCATCAACCAGATCCGCATGAAGATCGGCGTCATGTTCGGCAACCCCGAGACGACGACCGGTGGCAACGCGCTGAAGTTCTACGCCTCGGTCCGCCTCGACATCCGCCGGATCGGCGCGATCAAGGACAAGGACGAGGTGGTCGGCAACTCGACCCGCGTGAAGGTGGTGAAGAACAAGGTCGCGCCGCCGTTCAAGGTGGTCGAGTTCGACATCATGTACGGCGAGGGCGTGAGCAAGACCGGCGAGCTGATCGACCTCGGCGAGAAGGCCGGCGTCGTCGAGAAGTCGGGCTCCTGGTACTCCTACGACGGCCAGCGCATCGGCCAGGGCCGCGAGAAC
>JAIUOX010000107.1 GCA_020160955.1 Pseudomonadota bacterium | reverse complement strand
ATCCTGTACAAGACGGTCTTCTACACGCTGGTCGTGTTCGTGGTGCGCTTCATCGAGCGCTTCCTGCATTTCGCCGTCGACGAGCATGGCTTCCGGTGGGCGCTCGAATCGGAGATCGAGACCTTCAGCTGGCACCGCTTCGTGGCCGTGCAGATCTGGATCTTCACCAGCTTCTTCGTCTACGTCACCGCCACCGAGATCGGCGACCTGATGGGCGAAGGCCAGCTCCTGCGCCTGCTGTTCCGCCACCGGTCCAGCGAGCACCGCCTGACCCGGCGCCAGCATGTCCGGGCGCTGATGGAGCTCAGCCGGCTGGCCGAGACGACGCCGCGCGACGACCTGCTCGATCCCGACACGCCGCAGGGTCGCCGCCTGGTCGCGATCATCGACGCGCTGCGCCAGCGACACGTTCCGGAGAGACGGGCTTCGCCGCCGGGCTAGAGCCCGACGTCGGCGATCCAGTCGGCCAGCAGGCGGCCGAGCTCGCGCGGCTTTTCCAGCGGCGCCATGTGGCCGCAGTCCTCGATCACCGCGAGGCGCGACTGCGGCAGGCAGTCGGCCATGCGTTCGGCCTCGGCCATGGTGCGCAGGCGGTCCTGGCGGCAGGCGACGACCAGGGTCGGGCAGGTGATGCCCGGCAGCACGCCGTAGCCGTCGGGGCGCGCGATGCCGGCCTGGCGGGCGCGGACCTCGCGGCCGAGCCGGCGCTGCATGCCGCGCAGCCGCGCCAGCAGGACGGGATCGGTCTCGCGGTCGGGGTGCAGGCCGATCGCCACGCTGGGCGCGTCGCCGGCGCGGGGCGGCCGGTCGCCCGGCCGGAACCCGGCCTTGCGCCGCTCGATCTCCGCGTCGGAATAGCCGCGTGCCGACGAGGCGACGAAAGCGACCCCGGCGACGCGCTCGGGCGCCATCAGGGCCAGCACGCGCGACACGAACCCGCCCATCGAGAAGCCGACCAGCACGAAGCGCTCGGGCGCCAGCGCCAGCACGCGCCGCGCCATGCCTTCCAGCGAGGTGTCCTCGTAGACGTTGCCGAAGTGGATGCGGCCCAGCGCGGCGAGGTCTGGGATCATGTCGGTCCACAGATCCTCGTCGCACATGAAGCCGGGCAGCAGGACGAGATGGCGCAAGCGAACTACTTCTTCAGGGCTCTCAGTATCTTCCCCGAATCGGTGACGAAGCCGAAGCACTTCTTGACGTTCCACACCGTCGCCTCTGTGCAGAAGTCGGGCGAGGTGGTGCCGCAGCAATCCTCGACCAGCACGCAGCCGTAGCCGAGGAAGTTGGCGTCGGTCAGCGAGTGCAGCACGCACTGGTCGGTGTTGACGCCGGAGAACAGCACGGTGCGGGTGCCCATGGTGCGCAGGATCGAATCGAGCGGCGTGTCCCAGAAGCCCGAGATGCGGTGCTTGTCGACCAGGATGTCCCCGGGCTCCTGCACCAACTCGTCGACCACGGCGGCTTGCCAGCTGTCCTTCTCCAGCACGTTTCCGCCCTTGCCGGGCACCGGGTCGCCCAGCCCGACGCCCTGGCCGAGCGGCTTGTAGAGGTGGAACTGGTTGGGCGGCATGTTGGCCTGGTCCGGCCGCACGCCCCAGTTCACCCAGATGATCGGCACGCCGGCGCGGCGCAGGGCGGGCAGCAGCTTCTGCAGCGGCTTGATCGGCCGGCGGTCGGGCTCGATGTCGACCCCCATCGTGTCGCACAGGCCACCCTTGGCGCAGAAGTCGTTCTGCATGTCGATGACGACCATGGCGGTGCGCCGCAGGTCGACGGTGACGTTCTGCGGCGCCGCCGCGAACCGCAGCGGGCGCGGTCGCGCCGTGGGCAGGGCCATGTCCACTTCGCGGGCATTCGCCCCCCAGGTGACGTCGGCGCGGCGGGCGCCCAGTGGATGAAGTTTGCTGGCCATGTCTCTCTCCCCGTGGATCGGTTGCCCCGCCCGGTTGCAATTCTTCTGCCAGTTGGCACGCCGCTTGCCTCCTGTCCCGCAGACCAATCGCCGGGAGGCGGGGGAGAAGGCCATGAACAAGTTCGATCGTCGTGGATTCCTGGCAGGCACCGCCGGTGCTGCAGGGCTTGTGATGCTGGGCGGGCTGGGCGTTCCCGCGCGGGCGGCGGGGCCGCTCAACGTCGGCGTGCTGATCCCCGGCTCCAAGTCGGACAAGGGCTGGATGGAGTCCGGCTACGACGGCATGAAGGCCGCCGAGAAGAAGCTGGGCGACAAGGTCTCGGTCAAGTTCATCGAGAACGTGAAGTTCGGCGACATGGAGCAGGTCCTGGTCGCGCTGGCCCAGAAGAACGACCTCGTGATCGGTGTCGGCGGCCAGACCCAGGCCTCGGTGTTCAAGGTCGCGCCGCGCTTCCCCAAGGTGAAGTTCGCGATCGTCGGCGGCAACGCCGACCCGAAGAAGCCGGACAACGTGTCGGGCTACGACGTCCGCCAGGCCGAGATCGGCTTCGTCGCGGGCGCGGCGGCGGCGATGCTGTCGAAGAACGGCGCCGTGTCCTATGTCGGCGGCCTCGAGATCCCGGCGATCAAGAACACCGGCATCGAGTTCGGCAACGGCGCCAAGTTCATCAACCCGAAGATCAAGTACTTCGAGAGCTACACCGGCGACTTCGACGACGTCGCCAAGGCCAAGGAAGCGACCCTCGCGGCGATCGCCCAGGGCGCCGACGTCCACTACCACATCCTCAACCTCGGCCTGCGCGGCATGGAGCAGGCGGCGCGCGAGAAGGGCACGCACATCATCGGCAGCTACACCGATCGCTGCGGCACCGACCCGCTGTACGTCGCCTACTCGATCACCGGCGTCGGCTTCCAGGTCCAGTACGCCATCGAGCAGGCCGCTGCCGGCACGTGGAAGCCGGAGTTCAAGCCGTTCGGCCTGGCGATGGGCCCGCAGTCCTCCGACATGATCATCTGCAAGGCCACGCCCGAGCAGAAGGCCAAGCTCGAGGAGATCAAGAAGGATCTCCTGTCGGGCAAGATCAAGGTCCTCGACGCCTAGCGGTACGGAACGGGGCAGCGGCGATGGACGGATCGACGGGATCGCCGCTGCTGTCGCTCCAGGGGCTGGGCAAGCGCTTCGGCACCCTGCAGGCGCTCGAGGGAATCGACCTCGAGGTCGCGGCCGGCTCGGTTCTCTGTCTCCTGGGCGAGAACGGCGCCGGCAAGTCGACGCTCTGCAACCTGATCTTCGGCGTCTACGAACCGAGCGCCGGGACCATGACCTTCGACGGCGCCCCGTGGTCGCCGCGCAGCCCGGCCGAGGCGCTCGACCGCGGCATCGCCATGGTCCACCAGCATTTCAGCCTGGTGCCGCGCATGACCGTGGTCGAGAACCTCATGCTGGGCCAGGTCTCCGGCATGCTGAAGCGCCACGAGTTCGGTGCCCGCATCCGCGACATCGCCGAGAGCTTCGGCTTCACGCTCGATCCCGACGCGGTGGTCGGCGAGCTGTCGGTCGGCGAACGCCAGCGCGCCGAGATCGTGAAGTGCCTGATGCGCGATCCCAAGCTGCTGGTGCTCGACGAGCCGACCGCCGTGTTGCCGCCGGGCGAGATCGGTGCCCTGCTCGACATCTGCCGGCGCGTCGCCGATTCGGGCCGCGCCGTCATCATGGTCACGCACAAGCTGGCCGAGATCGCCCGCGTCGCCGACCGCGTCGCCGTGCTGCGCACCGGCCGCAAGGTCGCCGACGAGTCGATGAAGGGCGCCGACATGGGCGCGCTGGTCCATGCCATGGTCGGGCGCGAGCTGCGGCCGCTCGACGTGGCGCTGGCCGAGGCCGACGACGGCGCCCCGCCGGCGGCCCCCGCGGCGGAGCCGCGCGGCTTCGCGCTGGTGTGCGACGGGCTCACGGTCCACGACCGCCACGGCGCGGTGCGGCTCGACAACTTCACGCTGGAGATCCGGCCGGGCGAGATCGTCGGGCTGGCCGGCGTCGAGGGCAACGGCCAGAGCGAGCTCGGCATGGTGCTGGCTGGCCTGCAGCGTCCGACCGAGGGGCGCTTCTACATCGGCAACGCCGAGCTCACCCATGCCGGTGCGGCGGCGGTCACCGCCGCGGGCGGCGGCATCGTGCCCGAGGATCGCCACGCGGTGGCCTGCGTCACCGCGCTGTCGGTCGCCGAGAACATGTACCTGAACAAGCTGCCGCAGTTCACGCGCTGGGGCCTGCTGCAGCGTCGCGCGCTGAACGCCGCGGCGGCGGTGCAGATGAAGACCTTCGACGTGCGCGCTGCCAATCCCGAGGTCGCCTTTTCCGGCCTGTCCGGCGGCAACCAGCAGAAGGCGGTGCTGGCCCGCGAGCTGACGCTCGACCCGCTGGTCGCGCTGGTCGCGGCCCAGCCCACCCGCGGCCTCGACGTCAGCGCGGTCGAGGCGGTGTATCGCCAGATCCGGGCCGCGGCGCGCCGCGGCGTCGGCGTGCTGCTGATCTCCAGCGAGCTCGACGAGCTGATCGCCGTCGCCGACCGCATCGCCGTGCTGTACCGCGGCCGCCTGGTCGGCGAGCGGCCGGCGCAGCCCACCGAGCGGCCGGCGATCGGCGCGCTGATGTCGGGGCAGGGCGCATGAGCGACCTCGCGCTCCGCCTGCCCGACCGCCGCCGCCTCGTCGGCCTCGCCGTGCCGTTCGTCGCGGTGGTCGGCTCGATGCTGGTCGGCCTGCTGCTGATCGCGGCCAGCGGCAAGAGCGTGCCCGACGCGATCGAGGCGTTCCTCGACGGCGCCTTCGGCACCTCCTTCGCGATCGGCGCCTCGATCAACCGCGCGGTCGCGCTGGCGCTGGTCGGCCTCGGCTTCATCCTGGCGTTCCGCGCCAACCTGACCAACGTCGGCGGCGAGGGCCAGATCGCGGTCGGCGGCATCGCCGCCACCGCGCTCGGCCTGTGGTCGCCGGTCGCCGACCTGCCGCTCGGCCTCGCCGTGCTGGTGCCGCTGCTGGGCGGCACGCTGGCCGGCGCCTTCTGGGGCGGCATCGCCGGCGTCATGAAGGTCCGCTTCGGCACCAACGAGGTGATCAGCACCCTGCTGCTGGGCTTCATCGCGCTCCTGATGGTCTACTGGTGCGTCCAGTCGACGGCGCTGCTGCGCCAGCCGCAGACGTCCTCCGCCACCCTGCCGGAGTCGCTGCCGGTGCCGGGCCCGGTCAAGCTGCCGGGCCTGACCGGCGATCCCGAATCGCCCCTCCACATCGGCCTGGTGATCTGCCTCGTGCTGGCGCTCGCGACGGCGGTCGTGCTGCAGCGCTCGACCTTCGGCCTCAGGCTGCGCGCGATCGGTCTCAACGAGCTGGCGGCGCGCCGCGCCGGCATGCCGGGCGGCATCCTGCTGGTCGTGGCGCTGGCGCTGGCCGGCGCGTTCGGCGGCCTCGCGGGCGCGATCATGCTGCAGGGCGAGCAGTACTACCTGAAGACCGGCTTCTCCTCGGGCTACGGCTTCGACGGGCTGGTGGTCGGGCTGCTGTCGCGCGGCTCGACGCTCGGCGTGCTGGCCGGGGCGCTGTTCTTCGGCTTCCTGCGCTCGGGCGGCATCTCGATGGAGATCATGGCCGGCGTGCCGGCGGCGCTGACGCTGGTCATCCAGGGCCTGATCGTGATCGCGGTCGCTGGCTCGGTGATCCTGGTCGAACGGCTGCAGGGAGGCCGCTGATGGAAGAGACGCTGGCCATCTTCATCGCCTCGACGCTGCGGCTCGGCATGCCGCTGATGCTGGCGGCCAGCGGCGAGCTGGTCTCCGAGCGCGCCGGCGTCCTGAACCTCAGCCTCGAGGGCATGATGCTGACCGCCGCCTTCTTCGGCGCGCTGGGCTCGTGGGCGACCGGCAATCCCTACCTCGGCGTGGCCTGCGCGATCGCCGCCTCGGTCGTGGTGTCGGCGGCACAGGCCTGGCTCAGCGTCAACCTGCGCGCCAACCAGCTGGTGGTCGGCATCGGCTTCAACATCCTGGCGCTCGGCGCCACGACGCTGCTCTACCGCATCATCTTCGGCGGCCTGTCGCGCGAGGAGATCCCGGGCCTGCCCAAGCTCGCGGTGAAGGGGCTGAGCGACCTGCCGTTCGCCGGCCCGGCCTTCTTCCAGCAGTCGGTGATCGTCTATGCCGGGCTGGCGCTGATCGTGCTGATCTGGGTGGTGCTGAACCACACCTCGTTCGGGCTGGCGGTGCGCGCCGTCGGCGACGAGCCGCGCAGCGCCGACAAGGCCGGCATCCCGGTCGCCCTGACGCGCTGGAAGGCCGTGCTGATCACCGGCTTCATGGCCGGGGTCGCCGGCGCCTTCATCTCGATCGCCGACATCCACACCTTCACCGAGAACATGACCAACGGCGCGGGCTACCTCGCGCTGGCGGCGGTGATCTTCGGCGGCTGGAACATCGGCCGCACCGTCGCGGCCTGCCTGCTGTTCGGCGCGGCGACGGCGCTGCAGTTCCAGTTGCCGGCCATGGGCATCAACGTGCCGACCGCGTTCCTGCTGATGCTGCCGTACCTGCTGGCGTTGCTGGCGGTGGCCGGCATCGTCGGCCGGCTCGAGCCGCCGACCTCGCTCACCCTGCCGTTCCAGCGCGGGAAATAGACATGCCGACGATCGCCGCCCAGCCCTACGAGTACGCCTTCCCGGCCGGCAAGCTGGCGCTGGTCGTGATCGACATGCAGCGCGACTTCATCGAGGAAGGCGGCTTCGGCTCGGTGCTGGGCAACGACGTGGCGCCGCTGGCGCGCATCGTGCCGACGGTGCGCCGGCTGCTCGACGGCTTCCGCGCCGCCGGCTTGCCGGTCATCCACACCCGCGAGGGCCACGTGCCCGACCTGTCCGACTGTCCGCCGTCCAAGCGGGCGCGCGGCCGCGGGTCGCTCACCATCGGCGATGCCGGGCCGATGGGCCGCATCCTGGTCGACGGCGAGCCGGGCAACGACCTCGTGCCGGACCTCGCCGCGCTGCCCGGCGAGACGGTGATCCTGAAGCCGGGCAAGGGTGCGTTCTACGCGACGCCGCTCGACGCGTTGCTGAAGCGGCTGGGCGTCAACCACCTGGTGTTCGCGGGCGTCACCACCGAGGTCTGCGTGCAGACGACGATGCGCGAGGCCAACGACCGCGGCTACGAGTGCCTGCTGGCCGAGGACGCGACCGAAAGCTACTTCCCCGAGTTCAAGGCCGCGACGCTGGCGATGATCCGCGCCCAGGGCGGCATCGTCGGCTGGACGGCGCCGACCGACGCGGTCGTCCGCGCCCTGGCATGAGCAACGATTTCGGCGCCTTCGTGCCCGGCCCACGGGCACGACGGGCGCCGACCGGGTCCGGGCCGCTTGACGGTCTGACCTTCGCCGTCAAGGACCTGGTCGATGTCGCGGGCGTCGTCACCACCGCGGGCAATCCCGACTGGGCGCGATGCCAGTCGCCGGCGTTGACCTCGGCGCCGGTGGTCGAGCGGCTGCTGCGCGCCGGGGCGACGCTGGTCGGCAAGACGATCACCGACGAGCTGGCCTTCAGCCTGGAAGGCGAGAACCACTGGTACGGCACGCCGGTCAACCCGCGCGCGCCCGATCGCTTGCCGGGCGGCTCGTCGAGCGGTTCGGCAGTGGCGGTCGCGGCCGGCCTCGCCGACCTCGCGCTCGGCACCGACACCGGCGGCTCGGTGAGGGTGCCGGCCAGCTTCTGCGGCGTCCATGGCTGGCGGCCGACCCACGGCCGCCTGCCGCTGGACGGCATCGTGCCGTTCGCGCCGAGCTACGACACGGTCGGCCTGCTGGCCCGCGAGGCGCCCGTGCTGCAACGCGCCGCGCAGGTGCTGCTGGGCACCGCGGCGGCCGCGCCGGGACGGCCGCGCTGGCTGCTGGCCAGCGATGCCTTCGCGCTGGCCGATCCCGCCGCCGCGGCGGCGCTGCGCGCGGCGCTGGAGGATTGGGGACCCGTCGAGGAGGCCGCGCTTTTCGACGGTGCGCCGGTGGCCTTCCGCGAGGCCTACGTCACGTTGCAGGGCCTCGAGATCGCCCGGTCGCTCGCGTCGTTCCTCGCGCGCGGGCCGGCGTTCGGCCCGACGCTCCAGCCACGCTTCGATGGCGCACGGTCGCTCGAGCCCGCGGCGGGGGCGACGTGGTGGGCGTGGCGGGTCGCCACGACCGCGTGGCTGCACCGCCTGCTGCCGCCCGGCACCGTGGCGCTGGTGCCGTCGGCGCCGTCGATCGCGCCCCGGCGCTTCCTGCGCGACGGCGCGGCGGGCGCCTTCTACGACGCGGCGCTGACGCTCGGCGCGATCGCCGGCCATGCCGGCTTGCCGGTGGTCAGCGTGCCGCTGGCGACGCTCGAGGGCTGTCCGCTGGGCCTGTCGCTGGTCGCCGGGCCGGGCGAGGACGAACGCCTTCTCGCGCTCGCCGCCGGGCAGGCGGTCAGGGCACCAGCGGGCCGGTGAGCCACGCGCCGACCCACGCCGCGGCGGCCATCAGCAGCAGGCCGGGGATCACGTAGAGCGAGAAGGTCCGGCCGCCGCTCGACAGGGCGAAGAACATCTTGGTCGCGGTGTTGGTCGTCACCGCCGCCAGCACCGGCACGACGGTCTCGGCGGGCGTGATCCGCCCATCCGCCGCCAGCGAGGCGACCGAAACCGCCGCCGAATGCGTGTCGGCGAGGCCGGCCAGGGCCGCGGCGACCAGCACGCCGCGCGCGCCGAACCAGTCCTGGGCCACCGCCGAGACGACGACGATAACCGCCAGCAGGGCGGCGAAGGTCAACGCCGTGCCGAGGTTCAGGGCGCCGGTCGGCGGCGCACCGTCGTGCGTGCGCTGGCGGATCGCCCACAGGGTGAAGCCGCCGCCGTAGACCACCGCGACCCCACCGGCGGCGAGCAGCGCCGGGGCGAGGGCGCGCAGCGAGTCGAGGCTGATCGCGGCGACCAGGATCGCGAGCTGCATCACGGTGGCGACCGACGACAGCACGGCGCCGGCCACCGCCGGCTTCATCACCTCCGGGTCGAGCCGGGCACGGGCGCCCATCGCGCCGATCGTGGCGCTGCTCGACACGAAGCCCGAGGCGAGTCCGGCCAGCGGCAGGCCGAAGCGCGAGCCGACCAGCCGCACCGCGACGTAGCCCAGCGCGCTGACCGCCATCACCAGGATGACGACCGTCCAGATGGTGCGCAGGTTCAGCGCGTCGTACGGGCCGACCGGCTTGTCGGGCAGCAGCGGCAGCACGATCAGCGCCGCGGCCGCGAAGATCAGCAGGTCGCGCAGTTCCTCGCCGCTCAGCATCGAGCGCACGAAGCGGTGCAGGGCGGGGCGCGCCGTCAGCAGCACGGCGGTGGCGACGCCCAGCGCCGCGGCGGTCTCGGGCTCGACCATGGCGAGGCCGCCGATCAGCGTCGTCAGCACCAGCGCGGTCTCGGTGGTCAGGCCCGGATCGCCCTCGCGGGCCCGCCAGTAGGACAGGCCGGCGAAGCCCGCCATGCCGAGCGCCATGGCGCCCAGCAGCAGTTCCTTGCCGATCGCCCAGGCGACGGCGCCCAGCAGCGCGGCCAGCGTGAAGGTGCGCAGGCCGGCGGCGTGGCGCAGCGGTCCCTCGCCCTTGCGGCGCTCGCGGTCGATCCCGACCAGCAGGCCGATGCCGAGGGCCACGAGGAAGCCGATGATCTCGCTCTGTGGCAGGTGCATGCGCCATTATCGCGCTTCGGGACGGCCGCGTCAGCGATGCAACGCCGCACCCTTGGGCGTAGGCTGGTGCCGAAAGAGAGACCCGGGACCATGACGACCGACACCGCGCCCGTCCGCTACATCGAGCGCACCCGCGCCTACTACCGCGCGCTGGGCTACGCCAAGGACTACGTGTGGGCCAGCCACGCCGACGTGCCCTTCGCGCCGTTGCGCAAGCCGGTCGCGGACTGCCGCATCGGGCTGGTCACCACGGCCAGCGCCGGCGACCCGGCGGTGCACGGTCCGGGCCACGTGCGGCAGGTCTGGTCGGGACCGGTGGCGCCGCCGCCGCGGGACCTGTTCACCGCCAACCTCGCGTGGGACAAGGAATCGACCCACACGCGCGACCGCGAAAGCTTCCTGCCGATCGAGACCGTCTCTGCCCTCGTCAGCGAAGGCCGCGTCGGCGGCCTCGCCGCGCACTTCCACGGCGTGCCGACCGAGTACAGCCAGCGCAAGACATTGGACGACGACGCGCCGCAGGTGCTGCGCCGCCTGCGCGACGATGGCGCCGACGCGGCGATCCTCTGCCCGCTTTGACCCGTCTGCCACCAGACCGTGAGTCTGGTCGCCCGCTACCTCGAGGAGAACGGCCTGCCGACCGTCGTCATCGGCTCGGCGCTCGACGTCGTCGAGCAGTGCGGCGTGCCGCGCTTCGTGTTCACCGATTTCCCGCTGGGCAACCCGTGCGGTCCGCCCGACCGTCGCGACATCCAGCACGCCGTGGTGTCGCGCGCGCTGCAGCTGCTCAAGGAAGCGACGGCGCCGCGCACCACGGTGCGCCTGCCGTTCGCCTGGCACGATCCGGCGTGGCGCGGCCGCTATGGCCGCGTCGACGCGGCGGCGCGCGAAGCGTTGTTGAAGGAAGGCGAGCAGCGCCGCGCGCGGTTCGCGGCGATGAAGGGACCGGCCAAGCCCTAGCGCGTCCAGCGCGGCGGGCGCTTGGCGAGGAAGGCGTCGACGCCCTCGGCGAAGTCGGGCCCGTCGGCCAGCGACACCACCGTCTCGAGTTCGAGCGCCAGCCCGTCCTCGAAGGTCATGCCGCCGCCCAGTGTCACGGTGCGGCGGATCGCGGCCAGCGCGGCCGGTGACTTGGCCGCCAGCGTCTCGGCATAAGCCTGCACGCGATCGCGCAGCGCCGCCGGTTCGACCAGCTCGTCGACCAGTCCCCAGGCCAGCGCCTGTTCGGCCGGCACCAGCGTGCCGTCGTACAGGTAGCGGATGGCGCGCGGCCGGCCGATCAGCCGGACCAGCGCCTGCGTGGTGGCGATTGGCGGCAGGAAGCCGATGTTGATCTCGGGCTGGCCGAGCCGCGCGTCGCGGGCGGCGAAGCGCAGGTCGCAATGCAGCGTCATCTCCAGCCCACCGCCGACGGCGGTGCCGTTGATCGCCGCCAGCAGCGGCTTGGCCGAGCCGCGCAGCAGTCGCACGACGTCGTGGCAGCGCAGCGTCCAGTCGCGCATCTGCGGCCCCGTCATGCCCTTGAAGGCGGCGAGGTCGGCGCCGGCGCTGAAGTAGCGCTCGACCGCGCTGGCCAGCACGACGACGCGGATCGCCGGGTCGGCCAGCGCGGCGGCGAGGACGTCGTGCGTGGCGTCCAGCATGGCGCGGGTGAAGGCGTTGACCGGCGGCCGGGCGAACTCGACCCAGCCGACGCCGTTGCGGGCCTGCAGCAGAACGGTCGGTCGATCCGTCGACTTGGCCTGCGTCATGGCGGGTCCCCGCGGTTGTCAGTCCTTGGGCGGCGTCTCGTGCCGGGCGGCGAGGACGTGGGCCATCCGCGCGAGGCTGGCCCGCAGCTTCTCGATTCGCGGCACCACCGGGGCGGCCGGGTCGTCGCTTCCCGCTGCGGCGGGATGGAGGTGGTGCGCCAGGTCCTTCGAATGCTCGACCACCGAGCGGAATGTGTCGCGGATCATCGACCGGGCATGGGCTGGATCGCAGGAATCTTCCCACTCCAGTGCGCTCAGCAGTTCCTGGCGGATCGCCGGGTCGTGGGGGTGGCCCAACGCGCGCAGGCAAGCCGAGTCCAGGGCTTCGACGCGGCGATGGAGTCTGCTCAGCAAAGGGTCCCCCTGGCCGGCGAGGGGAAGACGGCCGCCGGCCCCGTCACTTAACCATCGCGGTGCCGCCGGTGTCGAGGGCGCCCCCGCGGCCTTCGCGCCATCAGCTGATCGGCTTGCCGCAGCGGCGCCAAAGCTGCTCGTCGCCGGCCGGCGGCTTCAGCCGCATGCGGATCTCGCTGATCAGGGCCATCTGGATGGTGCCGCTGCTGCCCGGCTCGACGTAGGAAAAGTGGTGACGGTCGTAGTCGCCTTTCAGCGACTGGCCGGCCGGCGTCACGATGTCCGGCCCGTTGATCGTCAGGCGCCGGCCGTCGTCCGAGCACCAGTCGCCGTCGATCGCGTCGGCGCGGGCCGGCGTGGTCGCCGCGGCCAGCAGCCCGGCGGCGGCGAGGAGGGTGAGAGGTCCCTTGCGCATCGCGTACTCCCTCGTAGGGCGTCTACTATCGGACGCTGCGGGCCAGCCGCGCCAGCAGGATCATCGCGCCCAGCGACAGGGTCGCCGCTGCAAAAATCAGCCATAGGGCGCCGGTGGTGCCGTACCAGCCCAGCGCCGCGGCGATGACCGGCGGCGCCGAGGCCGAGACGATGCCCTGCGGCAGGGCCAGCCGCCCCATGTAGGCGCCGAACTGGGCGCGGCCGAACAGGGCCAGCGGCAGGGTGGCGCGCTGCACCGCCTTCAGGCCGTTGGCGATGCCGTAGGCGACGACGCACAGCAGGGCCAGCACGAACGAGCCGCCATCGACCAGCGCCAGCACGATCCCGCCGACCAGCGTCGCCGAGCCGAACAGCGCCGACTTCATGATCGAGTAGCGGTGGCCGAACACCAGTTCGACCAGCCGGATGGTGACCTGCGACGGGCCGATCATCGAGGCGAGGAAGACCGCGCTGGCCGGCGCGTGGCCGAGCCCGCGCATGATCTCGATCATATGCACCATGAAGCCGGTGAACACGAAGGCGCCGCTGGCCAGCGTCAGCGACAGCAGCAGGTAGACGCGGCGCTGGACCTCGGCCGGCACGCCGGTCGGCGCCGCCGCCCCGCCGCTGGCGGTTGGGTGGGATGGCGGCCGAGTGGGCAGCACCAGCAGGTGGACCGGCGCACACGCGAACAGGTGGATGGCGGCGTAGATCAGCAGCGTGTGGCGCCACCCGAACGCGACGTCGAGCGCGCCCGACAGTGGCCAGAACACGGTCGAGCCGAAGCCGCCGATGATCGCCAGCATGGCGATGGCGCGCCGCGCCGCCGGGCCGGCGATCTGCGCCAACGCGATGCTCGACGGCGTGTTGAGCGCCAGGGTCGAGGCGACGCCCATGGCCGCCCAGCACGCGAGGTAGCTGGTCATACCCTGCGCGAACGACAGCGCGGCCAGCGAGACGGCGTAGAGCACCGAGCCGGCCGCCATCAGGCTGCGCGCGCCGGTGCGGTCGATCAGCCGGCCGACGCGCGGCGCGGCCAGCGCGCCGACGCCGAACATCACGGTGATGCCGGCGAAGATCACCTCGCTGGCCAGTCCCAGCGAGTCGCCGATGTGGCGGCCCAGCACCGAGGGCATCAGGAAGGTCGTGCCCCAGCCCACGATCTGCGTGAAGCCGAGGCCGGCGGTCGCCCGGACAGCGGGCGAGAGCGTCACGCCGCCCGGGCTCTTTCGGGGTAGAGCGAGAGCAGGCCGGCCTCGCTGGCCGGGCAGACGCCGCGCTCGGTGACGAGCGCCGTGACCAGCCGCGCCGGCGTCACGTCGAACGCCGGGTTGGCGGCCGGGCTGCCCTCGGGAAGGATGTCGACGGTCACGACTTCGCCGGTCGGGCCGCGGCCGGCGATGCGCGAGACCTCGGCGGCGCTGCGCTCCTCGATCGGGATGTCGCGGCCGTCCTCGAGCGTCCAGTCGATCGTCGGGTAGGGCAGGCCGACGTAGAACGGCACGCCGTTGTCGTGCGCCGCCAGCGCCTTGAGGTAGGTGCCGATCTTGTTGCAGACGTCGCCGCGCCGCGTCGTGCGGTCGGTGCCGACGATGCAGAAGTCGACCTGGCCGTGCTGCATCAGGTGGCCGCCGGCATTGTCGGCGATCACGGTGTGGGGCACGCCGTGCTTGGCCAGTTCCCAGGCCGTCAGGCTGGCGCCCTGGTTGCGCGGCCGGGTCTCGTCGACCCAGACATGGATCGGGATGCCGGCATTGTGCGCCTGGTAGATCGGCGCCAGCGCGGTGCCCCAGTCGACGGTCGCCAGCCAGCCGGCGTTGCAATGGGTCAGCGCGTTCAGTCGTTCGCCCTGGCGCGGCTTCAGCTGGCGGATCAGGCCGAGGCCGTTTTCGCCGATGCGGCGGCAGATCTCGGCGTCCTCGTCGGCGATCTCGGCGGCGCGGCGGTAGGCGGCGTCGCGGCGCTGGGCCGGCGGCAGCGGCGCCAGCCGCTCGTGCAGGTCGTCGAGCGCCCAGCGCAGGTTCACCGCGGTCGGGCGGGACGCCATCAGGGTGGTGTAGGCCTTGGTCAGCATGGCATCGGACGTGTCCGTCGCCATCGCAAGGGCCATGCCATAGGCGGCGGCGGCCCCGATCAGCGGCGCCCCGCGTACGATCATGGCCCGGATGCCGTGCTCGGCCTCCTCCATGGTACGCCAGTCGCGCACCACGAAGCGGTGGGGCAGCAGCGTCTGGTCGATCACCTGGACGGTCGTGCCGTCGTCGGAGAGCCAGATGGTGCGGTAGGGTTTGCCGTCGACTTTCATGCGCCCGGAGATAGGGGCGCGGGCGCCGTCAGGTCAAGGATATCCCCGCGCCGCCGGCCTAGATCGACCGCGCCACCGCGTCGACGATGGCGGCGGCGTCCAGCCGGTAGGTCCGGTAGAGGTCGGGGATGTCGCCCGACTGGCCGAACGTCTCGATGCCCAGCGGCACGACGCGGTGGCCGCGCACCGAGCCCAGCCAGCTGAGCGTCAGCGGGTGGCCGTCCAGCACGGTGACGATGCGGGCGTCGCGCGACAGCGGGGCGAGCAGGCGCTCGACCGGGCTGGGGCTGCGGTCGACCAGGCCGGCGGTGCGGCCGCGGTTGCGCTGGCCGGCCAGCCAGTCGGCGTGCAGGCGGTCGGGCGAGGTCAGGACCAGCAGGCCGGCGCCGGCGAAATCGCGCGACACGCTCTCGTGGGCGGCGATCGCCTCGGGCGTCACCGCGCCCATGGCGACGACGGCGATGTCGGCGCCCGGCTCGGGCGCGGCGTACCAGTAGCCGCCGTTCACGATGTCGGCCTCCTGCTCCTCGCTGAGCGTGCGCTGCGGCTGGGGCAGGCTGCGGGTCGACAGGCGCAGGTAGACCGAACCGCCCTTGTCGGCCTGCATGTACTGCAGGCCGTGGCGCAGGATCACCGCCAGCTCGTCGACGTAGGTCGGCTCGTAGCTCAGGAGGCCGGGCTGGCCGAGCCCGATCAGCGGCGTCGAGATGCTCTGGTGGGCACCGCCCTCGGGCGCCAGCGTCACGCCCGACGGCGTCGCCACCACCATGAAGCGCGAGTCCTGGTAGCAGCCGTAGTTCAGTGCATCGAGGCCGCGCGCGATGAACGGGTCGTACAGCGTGCCGATCGGCAGCAGGCGGGCGCCGAACAGCTGGTGGCTCAGGCCCATCGCGGCGAGCTGCAGGAAGAGGTTGTTCTCGGCGATGCCCAGCTCGACGTGCTGGCCGCCCGGCGTCTTCTTCCACAGCTGGGCCGACACGACCTTGAGTTCGCGGAACACGTCCTCGGCCTCGGTGTGGGCCCACAGGCCGCGCCGGTTCACCCAGGCGCCGAGGTTGGTCGAGACGGTGACGTCGGGCGACGTCGTGACGATGCGGCGCGACAGCTCGCTGTCCTCGGCGGCGATCGCGTTCAGGATCTTGCCGAAGCCTTCCTGGGTGCTGGACTTCGCGTCGCGCGGCCGCGGCAGGGCGGGGACGTCGACTACCGGCGCGGTGGTGCGGCGGCGGCCGGCCGCGTTGAACGGCACGCTGTCGAGAAAGCCCTGCAGCTCGGCCGGCGTCGCCGAGAGACCGGCGAACTTCTCCCATTCCTGGCCGTCGGCGATGCCCATGCCCTGCTTGAAGCCGGCCATCTGCTCGACCGTCATCAGGCCGGAATGGTTGTCCTTGTGGCCGGCGAACGGCAGGCCCTGGCCCTTGATCGTGTAGGCGATGAAGCAGGTCGGCTGGTCGCCCTCGACGCCCTCGAAGGCATCGAGCACGGCCTGCATGTCGTGACCGGCGAGGTTGGTCATCAGCCGGTGCAGGCTCGCGTCGTCGTGCTGCTCGAGGATGCGGCGGATACCGGGATACTGGTTGAGGTCGCGGGTCAGCGCCTCGCGCCAGCCGGCGCCGCCCTTGTAGACCAGCGCCGAGTACAGCGAGTTCGGGCAGTCGTCGATCCACGAGCGCAGGTGCTCGCCGTCGGGCTGGGCGAAGGCGGTCTCCAGCAGCTTGCCGTACTTCAGGGTGACGACGCGCCAGCCGACCAGCTCGAACATCTCGCCGATCCGGCCGAACAGCCGGTCGTTGACCACGCCGTCGAGGCTCTGGCGGTTGTAGTCGATCACCCACCACAGGTTCCGCACGTCGTGCTTCCAGCCCTCGAGCAGGGCCTCGAAGATGTTGCCCTCGTCGAGCTCGGCGTCGCCGACCAGCGCGACCATGCGGCCGGTCGGCCGCTTGCCGTCGCCCAGCTGCTTCAGCCGCACGTAGTCCTGGACGATCGACGAGAACAGCGTCATCGCCACGCCCAGCCCGACCGAGCCGGTCGAGAAGTCGACGTCGTCGATGTCCTTGGTGCGCGACGGGTAGGACTGCGCGCCGCCCAGCGCGCGGAAGTTCTCGAGCTTGTCGCGCTCCTGATTGCCGAACAGGTACTGGATGGCGTGGAACACCGGCGAGGCGTGCGGCTTCACCGCGATGCGGTCCTCGGGGCGCAGCACCGAGAAGTAGAGTGCCGTCATCACCGTCGCCAGCGAGGCGCACGAGGCCTGGTGGCCGCCGACCTTGAGCCCGTCGCGGTTCGGCCGCACGTGGTTGGCGTGATGCACGGTCCAGGCGCTCAGCCACAGGACCTTGCGCTCGAGGTCGCGCAACAGCTTCAGGCGCTGGACGGGAGCGAGGGTGGTCATGGACAAGGTATGCGCCTGGAAACGGGGAAAATCCTTGCGTTCGGACCCGGAAAGTCCCTGTATAGGGTAGAACCTACCCACGATGCTGGTGTTCAAGCAATGATCTCCCTCGATGCCATCGACCGGCGCATCCTCGACCGCCTGCAGAGGGACGGACGCCTGAGCAACGCCGAGCTGGCCGACCAGGTTGGCCTGTCGGCCTCGCCGTGCTGGCGGCGGGTCAAGGCGCTGGAAGAGGCCGGGGCGATCAAGGGCTACACCGCCCAGGTCGATGCCCGCGCGGTCGGCCTGTCGGTCAACGTCTTCATGAGCGTGTCGCTGTCGACCCAGGTCGAGAAGGCGCTGCAGGCCTTCGAGCGCGCCGCGGCGGCGCGGCCCGAGGTCATGGAGTGCTACCTGATGACCGGCGACAGCGATTACCTGCTGCGCATCGTGGTGCCCGACCTCGAGGCCTACGAGCGCTTCGTCATGGACTTCACCAAGATCCCGGGCATCGCCCAGATCCGCAGTTCGTTCGCGCTGCGCCCGGTGAAGCAGGGCGCCGCCCTGCCGCTGGCGGCGGCGCGCGCCGCCGACTGACGGTCGATCAGTCGAGCTCGATCGTGCCGCTCGTCACCGGCACGCAGCGGCCGCCGATGAAGGTGGCGACGACGCGGCCATCCTTTTTCTCGGCCCGCGCTTCGAGGCGGCTCGGCCGGCCCATGTCGAAGCCCTGGCCGATGGTGAGCGACAGCACGAGGTCGCGCTCGGGACGGACATGGGCCAGCAGGCCGATCAGCGTGACGTTGGCGCTGCCCGTTGCCGGGTCCTCCGGCACGCCGTGCAGCGGCGCGAACATGCGCGACTGCACCGCGATGCCCGGCTCGTCCGACGCGACGTAGAGGTGAACGCCGACCGCGCGGTTCATCGGCAGGTGCTCGGCCAGCCGGTCGGTGCGCACGCTGGCGCGGGCGAGCGCGGCGCGCGACGCCAGCTCGACGTAGAGGAAATCGTTGCCGCAGGAGGCGAGGATCGGCGGATGACGCACGGCGACGATGTCGGCCGGATCGAGACCGACCATCGCCGCGACGACCGCCGGGTCGAGCGTGTCGCCCAGCGTCAGCGGCTTGGGCGCCGCCAGTCGCGCCGACACCACGGTGCCGTTCTCTCGCGCGAGGTCGAGCGGCACGAGGCCGGCGATCTCCTCGAACACCAGCTTGTCGCCGGTGACCGGCCGGCCGTGGCAGGTGCCGGCCCGGGCCAGCACGAAGGCGGTGCCGACGTTGGGATGGCCGGCGAATGGCAGCTCGGCGCGCGGCGTGAAGATGCGGACCTGCGCGGTGTGCGCGGGGTCGCGCGGCGGCAGCACGAAGGTCGTCTCGGAGAGGTTGAACTCGCCGGCGATGGCCTGCATCTGGCCGGTCGAGAGCCCGGTCGCGTCGGGGATGACGGCCAGCGGGTTGCCGCCGAAACGCGTGTCGGTGAAGACGTCGATGGTCTGGAAAGCGACTTTCATGGCGCGACCGTAGCGGCCGCCCGGGCGCGGGCGCAGCGAGAATTGCTGGCCCGCGGATGAGAAAGTCTGTGGCTCGACGCTGCGGTCAGCCCATCGCCTCGCGCGCGAGGCGGGCGCGTTCCTCGACCGGCGTCGCACCGCCGGGGCGCAGGCCGGCCAGCACGGCCAGCGCGCGCGCGAAGTCGCGGGCGAGCGCCACGCCCGGCTGCAGCAGCAGGCCGGCGCCGTAGTGGATCGCG
>JAIUOX010000106.1 GCA_020160955.1 Pseudomonadota bacterium | reverse complement strand
TTGATGCCGATGCGGGTTTCGAAGGCGAGGCCGAGGTCGCCGAACACGCGGCTGCCGACCGCGCGCTGGATGTCGATCGCCGCGCGCACCGCGGCGGCGGCATGGTCGTCGCAGGGCAGCGGCAGGTTGAACGAAGCGAACAGGCCGTCGCCGGTGAAGCTGTTGACCACGCCGCCGTGGCGGCCGATCGGCTCGAGCACCGTCTCGAGGTAGGCGTTGAGCGCGGCGACCAGCTCGTCCGGGGCCAGCGCCTCGGCGATGGTGGTGAAGCCCGCGATGTCGGTGAACAGGATGGTCGCCTCGCGCTGCTCGCCGGCCAGCACGCCGTCGCCCTCGCGCGCCAGGATGGTCGCGGCGACGCTCTCGTCGACGTAGCGGCCGAACGTCTCGCGGATGCGCTCGCGCTCGCGCAGCCCCTCGATCATGTCGTTGAAGCGGCCGGTCAGCTCGCCGATCTCGTCGTTCGAGGTGACCGGCAGGCGCAGCGCCAGGTCGCCCTCGGCCACCTTGGCCATGCCGCGCGACAGGATGCGGATCGGGCGCAACAGCGAGCGCGCGATGAAGAACGAGGCCAGCGCCATGCCGAAGGCCGCGACCACCACGTCGTTGGCGATCTCCATCTTCAGCCGGTCGCCCTCGTAGGAATAGAGGTCGACCACGATGGCGGCGAGCGGCGCCACCGAGATCACGACCAGGGCGACGATCAGCTTGGTGCGATAGCGGCCGTAGAACAGCCCGAGGCTGTTGCCGTAGTGGCGGAAGATGAAGGCGCACAGCTTGGCCAGGTAGTCGCTGACCACGAAGTAGGCGTAGGTGAAGTAGAACGCCGGCATGACCAGGCACAGCGTCACGAAGTCGGGGATCGTGATCGGCGGCACGCCCGGCGAGACGAAGCCCAGCCCGAGCCGGAAGACGGTCAGCACAAGCGCGATCAGCCCGACGTTGCGCGCCGTCAGGATCGGCAGCTGGGTCAGGCGCTCCTCGATGTCCTCGAACCGCGCCGCGCCGCGCAGGAAGCGGTCGAGCGGCGCGAACAGCCGCGCCGACAGGAGGTAGTTCAGGCCGACCTGCAGGAGCAGCCCGGCGCCCAGCGTGGTCGGGGCGTAGCGCCAGTTGTCGGTCAGCACGACGAAGAACAGGCTGATCGCCAGGTCGACGAAGCCGGCCGATACCGCCATCAGGAGGTAGCGCCGGCGAATCGCGGCGATGCCGGCGGCGGTCGCGGGCCCGGTCATGCGGCGGCGTCGACCTTGTAGACCACGACGCCGGACTCGTGGCCGCGCACCTCGACCGTGCCGATCTTCTCGCAGGCCCGGTCGCCGGCCAGCAGGACGGTGCTCTCGGTGGCGAGGATGCGGGTGGCGAACTGCTTGTTGAGCTGCTCGATGCGCGAGGCGACGTTCACCGCGTCGCCGAGCAGCGTGTAGTTCATGCGGTTCTCGGTGCCGACCGTGACGCCGATCGCGGTGCCGGTGTTGAGGCCGATCCGGGTCTGCAGCGACACGTTGCCGGGATAGGTGGCGGCGGCCAGCGCGCGCTGCATCTCGCGCGCCGCGGCGAGGCCGGCGGCGGCGTGGTTGCCGCAGGCCAGCGGCAGGTTGAACGAGGCGAACAGCCCGTCGCCGATGAAGGCGTTGACGACGCCGCCATGGCGCTGGATCACCGGCACGATGGTGCCGAGGTAGACGTTCAGGATGGCCGCGACCTCGGCCGGCGGCAGGCGCTCCGACAGGCCGGTGAAGCCCTCGATGTCGGTGAACATCAGGGTCGCCTCGGCGGTCGCGTCGGCGACCCGGCCGCCGCGCTCGCGGTCGCCCAGGATCGCCGCGGCGACGCTGTCGTTGACGTACTTGCCGAAGGTGTCGCGCAGGTACTCGCGTTCGCCCAGGCCCTCGACCATCTCGTTGAAGTGGCTGGTGGCGTGGCCGATCTCGTCGTCCGAGGTGACCGGCAGGCGGACGCTGTAGTCGCCCTCGGCGACGGCGTGCATGCCGCCGTCGAGCCGGGCGATCGGCCGGTTCAGCGCGTGGTTGATCCAGAAGAAGATGAACAGCGTGCCCGAGATCGAGGCGACGATGTCGAGCGTCGACTCGCGGACCAGCCGGTCGCCGCTGTAGGACACGATGTCGGCGGCCAGCAGGAGCATGCCGGCGAACGCGACGTAGAGCAGCGCCAGGCCCATCTTGCGCCGGAAGCGGCCGCGGAACAGGGTGACGTTGACGCCGCGCATCTCGAACAGCGCCTCGCACAGGCGGTTCATGTAGGCGCTGACCACGAAGAAGGTCAGCAGCACGTAGTAGCCGGTGACGACGGTGAAGGACGAGGCGAGGTCGATCCAGGTCGGGGCCTCGACCACCGCCGTGAACGGCCCCGGGTCGGTACGCGCCAGCTGGCGGATGGTGATCATCGGCGCGTAGCACACCGCCATCACGATGCAGGAGCGGCGCGGCAGGCTGGTGAGCGGCCGCTGGATCGCCGCGAAGTCGATCTCGCCGTCGAGGTAGCGCCGGATCGGGCGGATCAGGAAGTACGCGCCGATCCCGACGCCGACGACGAGGAAGGCCGCCGACAGGCCGACCAGCGGCAGCAGCACGCCCGGCGCGGCGTAGACGGCGACGTAGCTCAGGATCGAGGCCAGGTCGACCACGAACGGCAGCGCCATCGCGAGGTAGTAGCGCCGGACGAGGGTCCGCGTGTCGAGGCTCATGGCCCGGGGGTATAGCACGACCCCGTGCTCCCCGCGCGACGGCGGGGAGCCCCTCTTTCTTTCCTGCCGGAGCGGGCCTAGGCCGTCAGTTCACGGGCCGTGATCTTGTACTTGAACGCGTCCGGATCGAGCGAATCCAGGAAGCCCGACTTGTTCTCGGCCTGCGGGTACATCAGGAACGGGATCGGCCCTTCCTTCGAACCGGGCAGCTTGAGGTCGTGCGCGGTGTTGAAGGCCAGCCAGTTGCCCTCCCACGCGCCGAACAGCGCCTTGCGCGCCGCCACCACCTTGGGATCGGTCATCGCGAGGTTGCCCGGCGGCTCCTCGAGCACGACCTTGCGCACGTCGGCCGGGTCGACCGGCGTCCAGCCGCTGCCCGCCAGCCAGACCTCGGCGCGGCAGTGCTGCGCCTTGGTGACGGTCTGCGAGCCGGCGCCCAGCGCCTTGAAGCCGAACGCCGAGGGCACGACGCGGATGCCGTAGACGTCGCGTGCCGGCAGGCCGGCCGAGCGCGCGAGGCCGACGAACAGCGCGTTGAGGTCGGCACACTTGCCGTTGAGGTTGCCGGTGCGGATCATCGTCGTGATGTCGCCGACGCCGCAGCCCAGCGTCTTGGGATTGCGGAAAGTGTTCTCGACCACCCAGTCGTAGATCGCGCGCGCCTTGGCGACGTCTCCGGTCTTGCCCTTGACGATGTCCATCGCGGTGTCGCGCACCAGCCCGTCGGTCGGCAGCAGCTCGGTCGCCGCGAGGTTGAGCTTGCGCTCGGCGTCGCTGAGCGGCGCGGCGTTGCCCTGGCCGGGCACCACCGCGCGGTCGCGCGTCTGGACCTGCGCCGTCACCTCGAGGGTGGGGTTCTGCTGGTCGGCGGCCCACTCGACGCGCAGCATCTCGGCGCCGTAGCGCGGGTCGCGCACGCGCTCGGCCACCCGCGCATTGCCCGACCAGGTGACGTTGCCGGGGCGCTGCCACTCGGCCGCCTCGAAGGTCGGCAGCGGGATCCACGCCCGGGTGGCGCCGCGGGTCGGCTCGACCGTGGTGGTCAGCGCGACGCTGCGCCAGGCGCCCGGTGTCGGGGCATAGGTCGCCTGCGCGCTGGCGAGGCGCGGCGCGAGGCCGACAAGGCCAGCGGCGGCGCCGGCGCGGAACAGGTCACGACGATGGAACTTCATGGACTCCTCCCAAGGCATTGAGCTGGCCGGGGAGGGCTGGCGTCCCGACGACGGGACCGCTCCGTCCCGGAGCAATCCCGCGTCGCACGCGACAGCGGTTTGTACCGGAAGCGCGGAGAGTGGTGGCGTTGCCGATGGACGTCAAGCCGGGACCGCGCGCGTCTCGCGCGCTCGTGATGCGCGCGGGACGCACGCGGTCCCAGCGACTAGAGGCCGAGGTACGCCTGGCGCACGCGGTCGTCGGCCAGCAGGGCGGGGCCGCTGCCCGACAGCTCGATGCGGCCGTTCTCCAGCACGTAGCCGCGGTGGGCGATGCGCAGCGAGGCCATCACGTTCTGCTCGACCAGCAGGATCGTCATGCCTTCCTCGTTGAGGCGGCGGACGATGCGGAAGACCTCCTGCACGATCGCCGGGGCGAGGCCGAGCGACGGCTCGTCGAACATGATCAGCCGCGGCTGGCCCATCAGGCAGCGGCCGATCGCCAGCATCTGCTGCTCGCCGCCCGACAGCGTGCCGGCGGCCTGGCGCTGGCGCTCGGCGAGGCGCGGGAACATCGCGAACACCCGCTCCAGCGTCGCCCTGGCCAGCGCCCGCGCGCGCTTCGGCGTCGCGCCCATCTCGAGGTTCTCCAGGACCGACAGGTTGGGAAACACCTGGCGGCCCTCGGCGACGTGGCCGATGCCGGCCTCGCAGACCCGGTACGACGGCCAGCCGGCGATCTCGGCGCCGTCGAAGCGGATGCTGCCCTTCGCCGGCTTCTCGATGCCGTGGATGGTGCGGATCAGCGAGCTCTTGCCGGCGCCGTTGGCGCCGACGATGGCGACGATCTCGCGCTCGGCGATCTCCAGCGACACGCCGTCGAGCGCCTGGGCGTCGCCGTAGAACAGGTCGATGCCGTCAACCCGCAGCATCACGCGTCCTCCGGCTCGCCGAGGTAGACGTCGAGCACCGCCTGGTTGCGCACCACGTCCTGCGGCGCGCCCTCGGCGATCTTCTCGCCCGAGCTGACCACGACGATGTGGGCGGCCAGCGCCATGACGGCGCGCATCACGTGCTCGATCAGCAGGATGGTGAGGCCGGTCGAGGCGTTGAGCTCGCGCAGGAAGGCCACCATGACATCGACCTCGGTCGGGCGCAGGCCGGCCATCACCTCGTCGAGCAGCAGCAGCTTGGGGTCGGTGGCCAGCGCGCGCGCCACCTCCAGCCGCTTGCGGTCGGGCAGGGTCAGGCTCTCGGCCAGCTGGTGGCGGCGGTCGTGCAGGCCGAGCCGCGACAGGATCGCGGCGGCATGGTCGCGCGCCGCGCCGAGGTCGGGCCGGCGGTGCAGCGCGCCGATCGTGACGTTCTCCAGCACGCTGAGGCCCTTGAACGGCTTCACCAGCTGGAAGGTGCGGCCGACTCCGGCGTCGCAGATGCGGTCGGGACGCAGGCCGGAGATGACGCGGCCGTCGAGCGTCACCGTGCCCAGGTCCGGCGCGAACACGCCGGCGATCATGTTGAAGATCGTGGTCTTGCCCGCACCGTTCGGCCCGATCAGCGCCTGGATGGTGCCGGCTGGCACCGCGAAGCTGACGTCGTGCACGGCGCGCAGGCCGCGGAAGCTCTTGCCGATGGCGTTGAGCTCGAGGCGCGCGCCGCTCATCGCTGCCGCTCCTTGAGGCCCAGCCGGTCGGCCAGCCACGGCCACACGCCGGCCGGCCGGTACATCACGATGACCAGCAGGGCGAGGCCGTAGAAGATCTGCTTGATGCCGGGAACCTTCAGCACCTCGCCGACGTCGGTGAAGGCCTCGCCCAGCCCGGTCAGCACAACCGCGCCGACGAACGGGCCGAACAGCGTGCCCAGCCCGCCGATGATCGGCGCCAGCGTGATCTCGATCGAGCGGCCCATCGCGAACGCCGTCTCGGGGAACAGGTTGTTGTAGTAGAAGGCGTTCCACACGCCGGCCAGCGCGGTCAGCGCCGCCGACAGCACGATGGCGATCATCTTGGCGCGCAGCACCGGCACGCCGACCGCCTGCGCCGCCTCGGCGTCCTCGCGGATCGCCAGCCAGTATTGGCCGATCCGGCTCTGCAGCAGCAGGCGGCACAGCACGAAGGCGCCGACGCTGAGCGCCAGGATCAGGTAGTAGAACATCACCGCGCCGCCGCGCAGGTTCCACAGGTCGCTGCCCGACCCGACCTTGAGGAACAGGCCGCCCGAGCCGCCGGCCCACGCCCAGTGGTCGAAGGCCAGCCGGGTGAACTCGCTGAAGGCGATGGTCAGCAGGGCGAAGTAGACGCCGGCCAGCGAGAAGCGGAAGCCGAGGAAGCCGACCACGGCGCCGGCGGCGGCGGCCGCCGCGACGCCGGCGAACAGGCCGGCCCACGGGCCAATGCCGTAGTGGAAGTACAGGCCGGCCGCGATGTAGCCGCCCAGCCCGGCATAGAGCGCGTGGCCGAGCGACAGCTGGCCGGCGAAGCCCATCAGGATGTTCCAGGCCTGGCCGACATAGGCGAAGTAGAGGACGAGGATCAGCACCGACAGCCAGTACTTGCCGAGCGCCGCCGGGGCGACCAGCAGCACGGCCAGCAGGAGCGCCAGGCTCCACAGCACGCGCGGCGGCGCGTCGCCCACCAGGCGGCGCCCCAGCTTCGACAATCCCCTCATCGCCCGCTCCGGCCGAACAGGCCCTGCGGCCGCAGCAGCAGGACGAGGATCAGCAGCCCGAAGCTGAACATGCTCTTGAGCGACGGCTCGAACAGCAGCCCGGCCAGCGCCTCGCTGACGCCGATCAGCAGGCCGCCCATCAGCGCGCCGGTCATGCTGCCGAGCCCGCCGACGATGACGATCACGAAGGCCAGCAGCGTGTACTCGTTGGCGAGGAACGGCGTCACCGGGATGATGGTGATCATCAGCGCCCCGGCGGCGCCGACGCAGGCCGCGCCGATGCCGAAGGTCACGGCGTAGAGCCGGCGCACGTCGAGGCCGACCACCAGCGCGCCGAGGTGGTTGTCGGCGGCGGCGCGGATCGACTTGCCGGTGCGGGTGCGGGTGAAGAACAGCCAGAGCACCAGCGCGATGGCGACGGCGGCCAGCGCCGCGTGCAGGCGCACCGCGTCGAACACCAGCGGGCCGACCTCGTAGGAATCGAACTGCGCCTCGAGCTGGACGCCGCGCGAATCGGGCCCGGCGATGGCGAGGCAGGCATTGACCAGCAGGATGGCGACCGCCAGCAGCAGCAGGAACTGCTGGTGCTCGGGCCGGCCGATGAACGGCGAGACGAGGCCGCGCTGCAGGGCGTAGCCCGCGACGAAGAAGATCGCGGCGATCGCCGGCAGGGCGAGCATCGGCGTGACCTCGAAATACTCGAGACCCATCCAGGCGAGGTACATGCCGACCACCATCATCTCGCCGTGGGCGAAGTTGACGATGCGCATCACGCCGAAGATCACCGACAGGCCGAGCGCCATAAGCCCGTAGACCATGCCGGTCAGCAGCCCCTTGGCGATCGCCTGGGCGAGGGACAACAGGAAATCGTAGGTCATTGAAATGTCTTCGTCGCGCCGCGCGCGCGGGCGCGCGGCGCGACGAAGCCCATCACGTGCGGCGCTTGTCGTTCCAGCCGGGCATCGGGAAGACCAGCGGCGCGGCGGCGGAGTCGAGCGGCATCACGACGGTCGGCTTGCGCTTGAAGTTCTCGACCGCGGCCGCCTTGATGTTGACGTTCTGGCCCTTGGCGTCGAACTGGATCGGGCCGCCGACCATGACGTGCTGGTCGATCTTGAGCTTGCGCAGCGCGTCCATCAGGGCGTCCGGCTTGGTCGACTTGGCCGCCATCCAGGCCTGCGCGGCGATCAGCATGCCCTCGAAGGTGAAGCCGCCATTGAGGTCGAGCTGGTCGTTGGGATACTTCGCGGCGTGCCGCTTCTCCAGCGCCTGGGTCATGGCGATCTTGGGGTCGAGCCACGGCACGTTGGAGATCAGGAAGTCGCTGTACTTGCCCATGGTCTTCAGGAAGTCCTGCTCGTACAGGCCGGGCGCGCCCGGGTTCAGCACGCCCATCGGCTCCCAGCGCTGCTTGACCATCTCCTGGACCAAGAGCTTGGCGTCGTTGAGGCGGCTGACCGGCAGCAGCAGGTCGGCCTTGGTCGCCTTGGCCTTGCCGACCTCGACCGAGAGGTCCTTGGCGGCCGGGTCGTAGCTGATCGTCTCGACGATCTCGTACGGCATGTCGAGCTTGGGGAAGAGCGCCTTGATGCCGTTGATCATCGAGGTGCCGAACGTGTCGTTGACGCTCATCATCACCGCGGTCTTCGGCGTCTTGCCCGAGGCCTTGAAGATCTCCTTGTGCAGCGCCAGCGCGCCGGTGATCAGCATCGGCGCGGTCGGGAAGTTGCGGACCACCCACTTGTAGCCCTGCTCGGTGATCTGCGGCGCCGCCGCGATGTTGACGATCAGCGGGATGCCGCGCTGCTCGCAAACCTGGGCGATGGCGATGGTCTGGCCGGAGTCGAAGGCGCCGACCAGCACGTGGCAGCCGGCGTCGATCGCCTTCTCGGCCTGGGTGCGGGCGACGTCGGGCTTGGTCTCGGTGTCGTAGTTCACGATGTCGAGGCTGACCGGCATCTTGACGTCGGCGAACACCTCGTTGGCGACGTCGGCGCCCTTGCGGCAGGCCTGGCCGATCTGGGCCTGCAGGCCGGAGGTCGGCAGCAGCAGGCCGACCTTGAGGTTGGCCGGCGCCTGGGCGTGGGCGAAGCGCAGCGGCAGCGGCGCGCCCAAGAGCGTGGCGGCGCCCAGCGTGGCCTTGCCGAGGGTACGGCGGGTGATCGTGTTGCGGGTCTTCATGGCGGCCCTCCCTGTTCCTGTTTTCGCGCGGACTATAGAGACGCCCGCCGGACCGTGCTAGGTCGCCGGCATGACGCTGACGCTTGAATCGCTCAACCGGGCCAGCCCGGCCGACTTCGCCCGGGCGGTCGGGGACACCTTCGAATTGGCCCCCTGGGTGGCGGAAAATGCCGCTGCCCGCCGCCCCTTCGCCACCGTGACCGCCCTGCACGAGGCGATGATCGGCCAGGTCCGGGCGGCGCCGCGCGAGCAGCAGATGGCCTTCCTGCGCGGCCATCCCGACCTCGCCGGCAAGGCCGCCCGGGCCGGCGACCTGACCGACGATTCGCGGAAGGAGCAGGCCAGCGTCGGGCTCGACAGCCTGAACGAGGAAGAGTTCGCCCGCTTCCATCGCCTGAACGACGCCTACAAGGAGAAGTTCGGCTTCCCCTTCATCGTCTGCGTGCGCCGCCACACCCGCGATTCGATCCTCGACCAGTTCGAGCGCCGGCTGCGCCACGACGCGGCCACCGAGTTCGCCGCGGCGATGCAGGAGATCTTCTTCATCACGCGGCTTCGCGTCGCAGCCAAGGTGACCGGCGAGGGCATGCCGGCGGTCGCCGGGCGGCTCAGCACCCACGTGCTCGACACCCATGCCGGCCGCCCGGCGGCCGGGGTGGCGATCCGGCTCTACGAGCTGGCCGGCGAAAAAGCCCATTGTATTCAGACGGCTATAACGAACGCCGACGGCCGCACCGACGCGCCGCTGATCGGCGGCCGGCCGCTGCCGATCGGCCGCTACGAGCTGCACTTCGCGATCGGCGACCACTATCGCAGCAGGGGCATCCTCGGCGGCGATCCGCCGTTCCTCGACGTGGTGCCTTTGCGCTTTTCGATCGCCGAGCCGGAAGGGCATTATCACGTCCCACTGCTCTGCACGCCCTGGAGCTACTCGACCTATCGCGGCAGCTGACCGCAACCCCCGAGGAGGAAACCAATGACCTACCAAGACGTCTCCCTGATGATCGACGGCGCCTGGACTAAGGGCGCCAAGGGCCGCACGATTCCCGTGATCAATCCCGCGACCGAGGAAGTGATCGGCCAGGTCGCGCACGCCGAGACCGCCGACCTCGACCGCGCGCTGGCCGCCGCCGACAAGGGCTTCCGCGCGTGGAAGAAGGTCTCGGCCTACGAGCGCTACAAGATCATGCGCAAGGCCGCCGACCTGATGCGCCAGCGCCTCGACGAGATCGCGACCATCATGACGATGGAGCAGGGCAAGCCGCTGTTCGAGGCCAAGGTCGAGACCAACCTCGCCGCCGACATCATCGACTGGATGGCCGAGGAAGGCCGCCGCACCTACGGCCGCGTCGTGCCGGCGCGCGCCGAGAACGTTTACCAGCTGGTGATCAAGGAGCCGGTCGGCCCGGTCGCCGCCTTCACGCCGTGGAACTTCCCGATCAACCAGGTGGTGCGCAAGGCCTCGGCGGCGCTGGCCACCGGCTGCTCGATCATCGTCAAGGGTCCGGAGGACACGCCGGGCGCCTGCGCCCAGCTGATCAAGGCGTTCGTCGATGCCGGCGTGCCAGCCGGCGTGATCCAGCTGGTCTACGGCGTGCCGTCGGAGATCAGCCAGTACCTGATCCCGCATCCCGTCATCAAGAAGGTGACCTTCACCGGCTCGACCCCGGTCGGCAAGCAGCTGGCGGCGCTGGCCGGCCAGCACATGAAGCGCGTCACCATGGAGCTGGGCGGCCACGCCCCGGCGGTGGTGTTCGAGGACGCCGACCTCGAGCAGGCGGTGAACGTGCTGGGCGCCAACAAGTTCCGCAACGCCGGCCAGGTCTGCGTCGCGCCGACCCGCTTCCTCGTGCACGAGAAGGTCTACCCCGAGTTCGTCGAGCGCTTCACCGCCTTCACCAAGGCGATGAAGGTCGGCAATGGTCTCGAGGCCGACACCAAGATGGGTCCGCTGGTCGCCGAGCGCCGCCTGCACGCGATGGACGCCTTCGTCAGCGACGCCATCTCGAAGGGCGCCAAGATCCAGACCGGCGGCCAGCGCAAGGGCAACAAGGGCTACTTCTACGAGCCGACGGTGATGACCGACGTGCCGCTCGACGCCAAGATCATGAACGACGAGCCGTTCGGCCCGCTGGCGCCGATCACGCCGTTCAAGGACTTCGACAGCCTCGTGAAGGAAGCCAACCGCCTGCCGTGGGGCCTCGCTGCCTACGCCTACACGAGGAACACCAAGACCGCGGCGGCGATCGGCGCGGCCTTCGAGAGCGGCATGGTGTCGATCAACCACCACGGCCTCGCCCTGCCGGAAGTGCCGTTCGGCGGCGTCAAGGATTCGGGCTACGGCTCGGAGGGCGGCATCGAGGCGCTCGAGGGCTACCTCAACACCAAGTTCGTCAGCCAGATGAACATGTAGTCCCGCGCGACGACAGGAAGGGGCGGCACCGCAAGGCGCCGCCCCTTTTTGTTTCCTCCCCCTGCGGCAGCAGGGGGAGGTGTCACCGCGCAGCGGTGACGGAGGGGTCGGACCTCGGGTGGCGTAACGCGACAACGCCGGGTACCGTCTCTTAGGGCATGTTCCACCATGCTCGTGCGATGCGACGCAGGCCCACCGAGGCCGAACACTGGCTCTGGTACCGATTGCGCAACCGGCAGCTGGCTGGCTTCAAGTTCCGCCGCCAGCATCGCGTCGGACCCTATATCTGTGACTTCGCCTGCCTCGAGGCCAACCTCGTCGTCGAAGTCGACGGCAGCCAGCATGGCGACCAGGTCGACTACGACCGACGGCGCGATGCGTATCTGTTTGAAAGTGGCTTCCGCGTCCTGCGCTTCACGAACGTCGAGGCCCTGCACCAGACGGACGATGTCCTCGCGACTCTCCATGCGTTCCTGACGAAGCCATGACCCCTCCGTCACCGCTTGCGCGGTGACACCTCCCCGCGCTGTCGCGCAGGGAGGAAAGCCCGCTTCCTCCCCCTGCGTGAGCAGGGGGAGGTGTCCTCTGCCGCGAACCGGAACGCTGCCCCATCGGGCCCTCGCTTTTCGCCGCCGCCGTCCTAGAGTCCGGACAGCATGAAGGGGGAAACGCGATGAAGCGGCGGGATGTGCTGGCGGGGTTGGGCGGCGTGGCGCTGGCGGGCAATGCCCGCGCGCAAGGCAGCAACTGGCCCGAGCGGCTGGTCAAGATCGTGGTCGCGTTCGGGCCGGGCGGCTCGACCGACATCATCGCCCGCATCGTCGGCAAGCAGCTCGAGACCGTGACCGGCAAGCCGTTCGTGGTCGAGAACAAGCCGGGCGCCACCGGCATGGTCGGCACGACCCTGGTCAAGAACTCGCCGGCCGACGGCTACACGCTGCTGCTCGGCTCGACCTCGACGCTGGCCGCCAACCCCAGCCTGTACAAGACCATGACCTACGACCCGGCCGACTTCACGACGGTCGCGGTCAACGGCACCACCGGCAACTTCATGCTGGTGCGGAACGACGCGCCCTACAAGACGGTCAAGGAATTCGTGGCCTACGCCAAGTCGCGCCAGCAGCCGATGTTCTCGGGCTACGGCAACGCCTCGACCCGCGTGCCGGCCGCGCTGTTCGAGGTCACCGCCGGCATCAAGTTCGAGGAGGTCGCCTACCGCGATGCCGTCGCCTCGATCCAGGACCTGCAGGCCGGCCGCGTCGACGTCGTGTTCCCCGACATGGTGGTGGGCGAGAGCTACGTGCGCTCCAACTACGTGCGCGCGCTGGCGGTCACCTCGCCGAAGCGGTCGCCGCAATATCCCGACGTCGAGGCGATCTCCGAGACCTACCCGGACTACGCCATGATCGCCTACTCGTGCTTCGCGGTGCGCAAGGAGACACCCGAGGACATCAAGCAGCGCATGAACCGCCTGCTGATGGACGCGCTGTACGAGCCGGCGGTGATGGAGAAGGTGAAGCAGCTCGGCATGACGCCCGAGCCGCAGAACATGACGATCGCCCAGTGCGAGGCGTTCGTCGCGCGCGAGCGCGAGATCTGGACCCGCGCCATCAAGCTGGCGAAGATCGAGCCGCAGTGAACGAGGAGACGACGATGGACGCCAACGCCAAGAAGACCACGCTGCGCATGATCCCCTACGGGATCTACGTGCTGACCGCCGACGACGGCAAGGGCAACATCGCCGCCGCGACCGTGAACTGGGTCACCCAGACCGCCTTCGCGCCGCCGCTGGTGGTGGTCGGCGTCAAGACCGACTCGGGCGCCTACCAGGTCATCAAGGCCGGCAAGACCTTCGCGCTCAACATGCTGGGCAAGGACCAGAAGCCGCTGGCCTTCACCTTCTTCCGCCCGGCCGACGTCAGCGACGGCAAGCTGAGCGGCCAGGCCTACCGCAAGGGCACGACCGGCGCGCCGATCCTGGTCGACGCCCCGGCCGCGGTGGAGTGCAAGGTCACGACCATCGTCGAGCAGGGCGACCACCACATCGTGGTCGGCGAGGTGATCGACGCCCACCTCAACAAGCCGCCGGCCGGCCGCCCCGACGCCGCGATCCTCGAGATGAAGGACCTCGGCGACAACGTGTTCTACGGCGGATGAGAAAGGGTCCCTCGCTGCGCTCGGGATGACACGGCAAGGACTGTCATCCCGAGCGCAGCGAGGGACCTTTCACGTCGCCCCGCCGCCGTTCACCGCGATCATCTGGCCGTTGATGTAGCCGCCGGCCTCCGACACCAGCAGGCGGGCCGCGGCGGCGACCTCGACCGGGGTGCCCATGCGGCCGAGCGGCACCCGCGCGATCGAGTCCTTGCGCGCCTGGGCCGAGGCGTTCTTCTCCTCGCTGTCGGGCGCGATCGGGCCCGGCGAGATGGTGTTCACCGTGACGTTCTTCGGGCCGAACTCCATGGCCAGCGCCTTGGTCAGGCCCCACACGCCGTGCTTGGCGACCGACACCGGCGTGCGGCCGGCATGGCCGTGGATGGCGTTCATGCCGGCGAAGTTGACGATGCGGCCCCAGCCCTTCTCGACCATGCCGGGCAGGCAAGCCTTCGACAGCCACACCGCGGCGTCGAGGTCGACCGAGATCACCCGCCGCCACTCGGCCTCGGTCATCTCGAGGAACGGCTTGTTGGGCCGCAGGGCGGCGTTGTTCAGCAGCGCGTCGACCGCGCCGAACTTCGCGATCGCCGCGTCGGCGATCTTCTGGCAGTCGGCCGCCTGGCCGACGTCGCCCATCACGACCAGCGTCCCGACGCCGAACCGCGCCGCCTCGGCCGCCACCGCCTCGCAGGCGGCGCGGTCGCTCGACCCGTTGACCACCACGTTGAAGCCGTCCTCGGCCAGGCCGAGGACGCAGGCCCGCCCGATATTGCGGCCGCCCCCCGTGATCAATGCTGTTCTGCGCGACGCCATCTTCTATGCTCTCCGCCAAGAAAAGGGACAGGCTTCACAGGTGGAACTCTCGACACTCCCGCTCGGCCCGACGACGGCGCGAGTCTGGACGGCCGGCGCGGGCGAGGCAATCGTCCTGCTGCACGGGCCGTGGGCCGGCGCCGAGGCCTACTGGTTCAAGGTCGCCGACGACCTCGCGAAGCACTACCGCGTGATCGCGCCGGAACTGCCGGGCATCGGCGCGCCGGGCGACCTGCTGCCGAGCTTCGGCGCCTACGCCGGCTGGCTCGACGCGCTGCTCGAGGCGATGGCCGTCGAGCGCGCCGCGGTGGCCGGCAACGCGCTGGGCGCCAGCGTCGCCTGGCGCTTCGCCGCCCAGCACCCGGCGCGCTGCCGGGCGCTGGTCATGGTCAACGGCTACCCGCCGCCCGACTACCCGCGGATCGTGCGCTGGATGGCGCGGCACTGGCCGTCGCGCGGCTGGATCCGCGAGAACCTCGGGCGCAACGTCTACGGCAGCGCGGTGCTGGGGCTGGCCTTCCACGACCGGGCCAACGCGCCCAAGGCGATCGTGCAGGCGCTCGACCATTTCTCGGCGGCCGAGATCGACGCCGCGCTCGACCTGCTGCTGGCCGAGGACCCGCCGGTCCCGGCGCCGACCCAGCGCACGCTGCTGCTGTTCGGCGAGGCCGACCGCATGGCGCCGTTCGACAAGCGCGGCGCGCGCACGATGCGCGAGAAGCTCGACCACAGCCGCATGGTCACCATCCCGGCGGCCGGCCAGCTGCCGCAGGTCGAGCACCCGGTCGCGTTCGTCCGGGCGCTGCGCGACTTCCTGCGCTGACCTGGATCGCGCCGCCGGCGCGTCAGACCGCGCCGCCGGCCTTCAGCTTGGTGATCGCCGCCGAGTCGTAGCCCAGCCCGCCCAGCACCTCGTCGGTGTGCTGGCCGAGGTCGGGTGTCGGCTGCAGCGCCGCGGGCTGCGGGTAGTCGGAGAGGTTGATCGGCTGGCCGACCACCTTGATCTCGCCCAGCGCCGGGTGCTGCACCGGCCGCGCGATGCCGAGGTGCTGGACCTGCGGCTCGGCGAAGGTCTGGTCGATCGAATTGATCGGGCCGCACGGCACGCCGGCCTTGTTCAGGGCGGCGATCCAGTGCGCCGAGCTGTTGGTTCGGGTGATCGCGGCGATCCGCTCGTTCACCGCCTTGCGGTTCTGCGAGCGCAGCGCCGGCGTCAGGTGCTCGGGATGGTCGACCAGCTCGGGCGCGCCCAGCGCGGCGGCGCAGCGCTGCCACAGGTTCTGGCCGGAAGCGGCGATGTTGATGTGGCCGTCGCTGGTCGGGAACACGCCGGTCGGGATGCCCGTCGGGTGGTCGTTGCCGGCCTGCTTCGGCACCTCGCCCTTGATCAGCCAGCGCGCCGCCTGGAAGTCGAGCATGAAGATCTGCGCCTCGATCAGCGAGGTGTGGACCCACTGGCCCTTGCCGGTGCGCTCGCGGTTGTACAGCGCCAGCATGATCGCCTGGGCCAGCAGCAGGCCCGAGGTCAGGTCGGCGATCGGGATGCCGACGCGCATCGGGCCGCGGCCCGGCTCGCCGGTGATCGACATCAGCCCGCCCATGCCCTGCGCGATCTGGTCGACGCCCGGCCGCGCTGCGTCCGGGCCGCTCTGGCCGAAGCCGGCGATCGAGCCGTAGACGATGCGCGGGTTCACCTTGGCCACGGTGTCGTAGTCGACCTTCAGCCGGTGCTTCACGTCCGAGCGGTAGTTCTCGACGATCACGTCGGCCTTCTCGGCCAGCTTCATGAAGATCGCGTGACCCTCGGGGCTCTTGAGGTTCAGCGTCATCGACTTCTTGTTGCGGTGCAGGTTCTGGAAGTCGAAGCCGTGCCGCGCCCCGCCCATCGCGTCGAGCTTGCCGTCTGACGGCGGCTCGATCTTGATGACGTGCGCGCCCCAGTCGGCGAGCTGGCGCACCGCGGTCGGTCCGGCGCGGTGCGCGGTCAGGTCGAGCACCGTGAGGTGCGACAGCGGCAGGGCGGTCATGGTCGGTTCCTCGAGCGTGTTGTTGGACGTGAAAGGTCCCTCGCTGCGCTCGGGATGACAGTCTTGTCTGTCATCCCGAGCGCAGCGAGGGACCCTTCGATCACTTCCCCTTGAAGGCGGGCTTGCGCTTTTCCATGAAGGCGCGGCGGCCCTCGCGGAAGTCCTCGCTGTCGAAGCAGGCGCGCGCCATGCCGTCGAGGCGGCCGAGGTCGCGGTCCTTCTCGGCCTTGGCGATCTCGCGCGCCGCCGCCTTGGCGAGCGCGATGGTGAGCGGCGCGTTCTGGCTGATCGCGTTGGTGATGCTGGCGACCATGGCGTCGAGCTCGGCGTCCGGCGCCACGCCCTGCACCAGGCCCATCTCGTAGGCCTCTTCCGCCGAGTACTGCTTGGCGGTGAACAGGAACTCCATGGCGCGCGGCAGGCCGACGATGCGGCTCAGCCTCTCGATGCGCAGGAAGCCGTAGCCCAATCCCAGCTTGGCGGCCGGCACGCCGAAGCGCGCGCCCTCGTTGCAGTAGCGCATGTCGCAGCAGGCGGCGAGGTTCATGCCGCCGCCGATGCAGTAGCCGGTGACCTTGGCGATGGTCGGCTTGGGAAAGTCGTAGAGCGACTCGTAGCCTTCCTTGGAGATCGCGTCGTAGCGCTCCTGCGCCTCGGCGTTGGCGCGCTCGCTCTCGAACTTGGAGATGTCGGCGCCCGACACGAAGGCCTTGCCGCCGGAACCCGACACGACCAGGCAGCGGATCTCCGGATCGGCGGCGAAGTCCTTCAGGATCTTCACGAAGCCATCCCACATGTCGAGCGACACCGCGTTGAGCTTGGCCGGGTTGTTGAACACCACGTGGCCCACGGCGCCCTCGCGGCGGCCGATGATCTTCTGATCCTGCATGATCCGTCCTTCCGATGAGGGCGGCACTATACACACTTTTCCTCCCCCTGCGGCAGCAGGGGGAGGTGTCCGCGCAGCGGACGGAGGGGTCATGCCTCATGATGTCCGACCCCTCCGTCGGCGAAGACGCCGACACCTCCCCGCGCTCACGCGCAGGGAGGAAAGGGCGCGCGGCCTTTCCTCGTTGCCCGGCCGTCCGAACCGACGCATCTTGCGGCGCGCAGGGAGGAAACGTGGCCACAGTCGAACTGAAGGGCCTGGTGAAGCGCTACGGCACGGCGGTGGCCGTGGCCGGGGTGTCGCTGAAGATCGAGCACGGCCAGCTGGTCTGCCTGCTGGGCCCGTCGGGCTGCGGCAAGACCACGACCCTGCGCCTGATCGCCGGCTTCATGGAGCCATCGGAGGGCGAAATCGTGGTCGGCGGCAAGGTCCTGTCGTCGCCCGACCGCACGGTGCCGCCGGAAGGCCGCAACATGTCGATGATCTTCCAGAGCTACGCCCTGTGGCCGCACATGACGGTGGCCGAGAACGTGGCCTACGGGCTCCGGATCCGGAAGCTGGACCGCGCCACCATCGACCGGCGGCTGAAGGCGATCCTGGCGACCACCCGGCTGGAGGCGTTGGCCGACCGCTATCCCGGCGAGCTGTCGGGCGGCCAGCAGCAGCGCGTGTCGCTGGCCCGCGCCCTGGTGGTCGAACCCGAGACCCTGCTGCTCGACGAGCCGCTCAGCAACCTCGACGCCAACCTGCGCGAGGAGATGCGCTTCGAGATCCGCCGGCTGCACGACCAGTACCGCTACACCACGGTTTACGTGACCCATGACCAGTCCGAGGCGATGACCACCGCCGACCTGATCGCGGTGATGAACCACGGCAAGGTCGAGCAGCTGGGGCCGCCGGAGGAGATCTACGGCGCGCCGCGCTCGGAGTTCGTGGCGCGTTTCATCGGTGGCGCCAACATCCTGCGCGGCACCGCACTCGACGAGCGGCACGTCTCGGTGGCGGGCTCGTCCCTCGTCGTGTCCGGCGACGGGCTCAAGGGCCAACGGCCGGTGTCGCTGTCGATCCGCCAGCACGAGATCACGCTGGCCGCAGTGCGCGGCGGCGGCGCGCCGGGCAATATCCCGGGCGGCAACGTCCTGCCGGCCACGGTCGCGCGCCAGGTCTTCCTCGGCTCGGTGCGCGACTACACGGTGACGCTGGCCGACGGCAGCGAGCTGCGCGTAACCGCGCCGCCCGACTGCAACATCGCCCCCGGCGAGGCCGTTGCGCTTACGCTCCCGGCGGACCGCTGCCGGGTCCTGGCGGAGGACTGACATGAAGAAGGTATCGCGACGCGGCGTGATGGCCGGGGCCACGGCGCTGGCGGCGACTGGCCTGCCGGTGCGGGTGAGTGCCGCGCCGGAACCGCAGAAGATCACGCCGGCGCTGGTCGAGGCGGCGAAGAAGGAGGGCAAGCTCGCCTGGTACACCTCGGTCGACCTGCCGCTGGCCGAGCGCGTCGCCAAGGTGTTCGAGGCGGCCTACCCGGGCATCACCCTGAAGGTCGAGCGCTCGGGCGCCGAGCGCATCTTCCAGCGCATCGGCCAGGAGGCGCAGAGTCGCATCTCCAACTGCGACGTGGTCAACAGCTCCGACGCCGCCCACCTGATCGTGTGGAAGCGCGCCAGCATGCTGGCGTCGTGGCTGCCCGAGGAGGTGGCGCGGCACTTCCCGAAGGAACACTACGATCCCGACGGCATGTTCGCCTCGTGGCGCGTCTCGCTGTGCCCGATCGGCTACAACACCAGGCTCGTGAAGGCCGAGGACGCGCCCAGGGGCTTCATGGACCTGCTCGACCCGAAGTGGATGGGCAAGATC
>JAIUOX010000105.1 GCA_020160955.1 Pseudomonadota bacterium | reverse complement strand
GTTCGGCATGGGCGACTTCTCGGCCTCCATGGGCGTCACCAACAAGAACGTCGGCGAGACCGACGGCTACCCGGGCGACATCTGGCACTATGCCCGCTTCCGCCTGATCATGGCCTGCCGCGCCGCCGGTATCGACCCGGTCGACGGCCCGTTCGCCGACTTCAAGAACCCGGAGGCCTACCGCGAGGAGTGCCGCCGCTCGATGACGCTGGGCTGCGTCGGCAAGTGGGCGATCCACCCGTCGCAGATCGAGCACGCGCTCGAGATCTACTCGCCCAAGCCCGAGGACGTGGCGCGCGCCCGCATGCTGGAGAAGGCCTACGCCGAGGCCGAGGCCAAGGGCATGGGCGCGATCAACGTCGACGGCATCATGGTCGACGTCGCCTCGATCCGCATCCTGCGCAACACCATCCTCAACAAGGCCGACCTTTTCGGCATGTAGGGGAAAGACCGCGCCCATGCACCGCGCGATCATCCCGGTGGCCAGCATGCTGGCCATCCAGGCGATGATCTCGCTGTGCGTGCTGGCGCTCAGCGTGATGATGCCGGCGGTCGCACGGGACCTCGCGATCGATCCCAAGCTGGTCGGCATCTTCACCGCCCTGATCTACGCCGTCGCCGCGACGCTGGCCTTGTTCGCGGCCGGTCCGATCGTCCGGCTGGGCGCCGTCCGGGTCTGCCAGTTCGCGCTGCTGATGGCGGCGATCGGCCTCGCCGTGAACGCGCTGGCGATGGTGTCCGCCACCGTGGTCGCGGTGCTGTTCATCGGCGCCGCCCAGGGCCCGATCAACCCGGCGGCCGCCCACGTGCTGGCCCAGCGCGTGCCGCGCGAGTGGTTCGGCATCGTCTTTTCCCTCAAGCAGACCGGCGTGCCGATCGGCTTCGCGGCGGCCGGCGTGCTGTTCCCGCTCCTGCTGTCGCTGTTCGGCTGGCGCGGCGCCAGCCTCGTGGCGGCCGGCATGGCGCTGCTGGCGATCGGCGTGATCGAGCTGCTGCGCCCGCGCATCGACGTCGTGGTCACCGGCGGCGGCAACACGACCAGCATCTGGCGCTCGGTGCGCTACGTGCTGGGCCATGCCCAGCTGCGGGTGCTCGGCTGGTCGGCCTTCGTCTACGTCGTCGCCCAGCACACCTTCACCTTCTACCTGGTGACCTACCTGTACGAGCATTGCCGCCTCACCATCGCCCAGGCCGGGCTGCTGCTGGCGCTCAGCCAGGTCGCCGGCACGGCGATGCGGCTGGTCAGCGGCGCGCTGGGCGACCGGCTGCCGCGCATGCTGGTGCTGGGCTGGACCGGCATCGCCATGACAGCCGGCTGCATCGCCATCGGGCTGGTGCAGCCCGACACGCCGTACTGGGCGCTGGCGCTGATCGTGCTCGGCTACGGCTCGGTGGTGATCAGCTGGAACGGCACCTCGCAGGCCGAGTTCGCCCACCTCTCGCCGCCCGGCCAGACCGCCGCGGTGGCGGCGGTGCAGACCTCGCTCGCCTTCTCCGGCGCGGTGGTCGGGCCGCCGCTGTTCGCCCTGATCGCCAGCCTCGCCTCCTACCGCGCGGCGTTCTTCACCGTCGCGGCCTGCATCCTCGCCTCGGCGCTGTGGCAGCTGGTGGCGGTGCGCCGGCCAGTGACCGCCGCGCCCTGACACCCTCTGGCTCCCTCGCGTCGCTGGGGATGACAGGAAAAATGCGCTGTCATCCCGAGCGGAGCGAGGGCCCCTTCACGGCTCCTTCATCCCCGCCAGGGTGACGATCTCGCCCCACTTCTTCGTCTCGCTGGCCTGGAAGGCGGCCAGTTCCTCCGGGGTGCCGGGGAACGGAACGCCGTAGGTCGTGCGGGTGAGCGACAGGTAGGACTCCGACTTCATGGCCTCGCGCACCAGCGCGTTCAGCCGGTCGACGATCGGCCGCGGCGTGGCGGCCGGCACGTAGGCCGCGGTCCACGCCCACATCTCGAAGCCCGGCACGGTCTCGTCGACCGTCGGGAACTGCTCGAGCCCCGGAATGCGCTTCTTGCTGGTGACCGCGATGCCGCGCGCCCGGCCGTCCAGCACCGCGGGAAGGCCCGCGGTGAAGTCCGAGAAGATGACGTCGATGCGGCCGCCCATCAGGTCGGTCACGGCCTGCGGCTGGGTCTTGTAGGGCACGCCGAGCAGGTCGACCTTGGCCATCGCCTTGAACAGCTCGGCGCCGCCGCGGCTCGAGCCGTTGCCGCTGCCGAACGACAGCTTGCCGGGCTCCTTCTTCGCCAGCGCGATCAGCTCGGCCACCGACTTCACCGGCAGCTCGTTCTTCACCATCACGACCTGCGCCCCGAGCGTCAGGCCGCAGACCGGGGCGAAGCTCTTCACCGGGTCGTAGGGCAGCGACTTGTAGACGTGCGGGTTGATCGACTGCGTCGTCTGGGTGGTGATGAACATCGTGTAGCCGTCGGGCGCGGCCTGCGCCGCCGCCTGCGCGCCGATCTGGCCCTCGGCGCCGGGCTTGTTCTCGATGACGACCGACTGGCCGGTCAGGCGGCCCATCTCGTTGGCGATCATCCGCGCCACCGTGTCGGTCGCGGTGCCGGGGCCGAACGGCGCGATGATGCGGATCGGCTTGGACGGGAAGTCCTGGGCCCGGAGCGGCGTGGAAAGGGCGGCGAGGCCAGTTCCGGCCAGCAAACCGCGGAGCAAGGAGGCGCGCGTGATCATGGATCGAGCCTACGCCAGCCGCGGCGAAGGTGATAGCCTCTGCAAAAAGCAAAGACCGGAGGAAACGAACATGCGCCTGCCCCGCGTCCTTCTGGCTGCCGTCGTCCTGGCCAGTGCCGCCGCCGCCCCCGCCCTCGCCCAGAAGGCCGGCGGCACGCTCAGGGTCACCCATCGCGACAACCCGCCGAGCGCCTCGATCCACGAGGAGGCGACGATCTCGACGGTCATGCCGTTCATGTCGCTCTACAACAACCTCGTCGTGTTCGATCCCAAGTCGAAGCAGAACGCGCCCGACGCAATCGTTCCCGACCTCGCCACCGCGTGGAAGTGGAACGACGACGGCACCAAGCTCACCTTCACCCTGCGCGACGGCGTGAAGTGGCACGATGGCAAGCCGTTCACCAGCGCCGACGTGAAGTGCACCTTCGACATGGTGGCCTCGCCCGACGGCAAGCTGCGCAAGAACCCGCGCAAGGTCTGGTGGTTCAACCTCAAGGAGGTCACGACCAACGGCGACCGCGAGGTCACCTTCCACCTCGGCCGGCCGCAGCCCTCGGTGCTGACCATGCTGGCCGGCGCCTTCTCGCCGATCTATCCCTGCCATGTCCCGGCGGCGCAGATGCGCACCAAGCCGATCGGCACCGGGCCGTTCAAGTTCGTCGAGATGAAGCAGAACGAGTCGATCAAGCTGGCCAGGAACCCCGACTACTGGAAGCCGGGCCGGCCCTATCTCGACGCCATCGAGTTCAGCATCATCCCCAACCGCGCGACCTCGGCGCTGGCCTTCACCGCCGGCAAGTTCGACATGACCTTCACCGCCGAGATCGCCGCGCCGGCGCTCAAGGACCTCAAGGGCCAGGCACCGTGGGCGGTGTGCGAGATGCTGCCGACCAACACGCAGGCCAACCTGCTGGTCAACCGCGACAAGCCGCCGTTCGACGACGCCCGCGTGCGCAAGGCGATGGTGCTGGCGATCGACCGCGATTCCTTCACCCACATCATCGGCCAGGGCACCAACCGGATCGGTGGCACCATGCTGCCGCCGCCCGAGGGCCGCTGGGGCATGCCGCCGGAGTTCCTCGCCCAGGTCGCGGGCTACGGCGCCGACCACGAGAAGGCCCGCGCCGAGGGCCGCAAGATCATGGAAGGCCTGGGTTACGGCCCGAACAAGCCGCTCAAGATCAAGGTGTCGACGCGCAACGTGCCGTCCTACCGCGACCAGGCCGTAATCCTGATCGACCACCTGAAGTCGGTCTACATCGAGGGCGAACTCGAGCCGCTCGACACCGCCGTCTGGTACAACCGCATGATGCGCAAGGACTACACGGTCGGCCTCAACGTGCAGGGCGTCGGCATCGACGATCCCGACGTCGTGTTCTACGAGACCTTCAGCTGCGGCTCGGAGCGCAACTACACCAACTACTGCAATCCCGAGCTCGAGAAGATGTTCGAGCAGCAGTCGCGGATGCCGGACGGCCCGGATCGCAAGAAGATCGTCTGGGAGATCGACAAGAAGCTGCAGGAGGACGGCGCCCGGCCGGTCATCCAGCACGACTGGGCGGCGACCTGCTGGCGCCCCGAGGTCAAGGGCCTCAACCTCGCGGTCAACACCATCTACAACCACTGGCGCTTCGAGGACGTCTGGATCGACCGCTAGGTCGCCAGTGTCAGGTTGGCAGCCTCAGGTCTGCAGCACGATCGGCTCGACCAGGTCGGGCCGGTTGTTGCGCACCTGCCCGACCGCGCTCGACACCGGCCACATCTCGATCGCCCCGGCATAGGGCTGCATCATCGGCGCCGCCAGCTCGGGCGGGCCGCGCATCCAGTCCTCGAACTGGCCCTCCTCGAGGACCAGCGGCATGCGGTCGTGGTACGGCGCGGTGACCGGCGCCGCCGGAGTGGTGACGATCGAGAAGCTGGTGACCGACTTGCCGCCGTCGCCGTTCCAGGTGTCCCACACGCCGGCGAAGGCGAACGGCCGCGCGACCGGCTGGAAATGCCACGGCTGCTTGGTCTTGGGCCCGGTCTTCTGCCACTCGTACCAGCCCGTCGCCGGCACCAGGCAGCGGCGCTTCTTGAAGGGCTCGCGGTAGGTCGGCGCGGTCTGGATGCGGTCCGACCGCGCGTTGATCGTGGCGTAGGGCTGCTTGCCCAGCTGGTCGGGCTTCAGCCAGAACGGCACGAGGCCCCACGCCGCCATCACCAGCTCGCGGCCGTTGCCGGCCGGCCGGATGATCGGCATGACCTGGGTCGGGGCGACATTGTAGCTGGGCCGCAGCCGCTCCGGCGGCTCGTCCGGCAGGGTCAGCCGGTACAGCGAAACGATCTCGGCCCACGTCAGCTTGTAGGTGTAGCGTCCGCACATGCCGGCAAGGGTGGCGACGGCGGGCGCGTCCCGCAAGCACCGGGGGCGGCTATCCTGCCATCGTCAGGATCAGCTTGCCGCGGAGGTGGCGCTCGGCGCTCACCCGCAGCGCCTTCTGCGCGTCGGCCAGCGGGAACAGCGTGACCGGCGGCGGCTTCACCGCGCCGCTCGCCAGCAGCGCGGCGACCCGCTCGAGGTGGGCCCGGGTGCGCGGCACTGCCGGCCGGAGCGCCGTGACATCGGACCGCTCCGGCTTCGGCGCCTGCGCCCCCGAGGCGATGAAGGCGGCCCGGCCGCCCGGCTTCAGCACCTCGAACGACTGGATCGCGACGTCGCCGCCGACCGTCTCGAACACCGCGTCGATGCCCTTCGCGACCTGGCGGAAGTCGGTCTTGCGATAATCGATCACCTCGTCGGCACCCAGCCCGCGCACGTAGTCGACGTTGCCGGTGCTGGTCGTGCTGATCACCCGCGCGCCCAGCGACTTCGCCAGCTGGATCGCGAAGCTGGCCACGCCGCCGGCCCCGCCCTGGACCAGGATGGTCTCGCCGGCCTTGAGCTTCAGCGCCTCCTCGACGGCGCAGATCGCGGTCAGGCCGGTCAGCGCCACCGCCACGGCGTCGACATGGCTGACGCCCGCGGGCTTCTTCGCGATGATCGAGGCGCCGACGGCGATCTTCTCGCAGTAGGTGCCGTCGCGGCCGGTCTCCAGCACGCCGAACACCTCGTCGCCGACCTTGAGGTCGCTGACGCCCTCGCCGACCGACGCGACCACGCCCGAGAAGTCCCGGCCGATGATCAGCGGGAAACTGGTCTGCTTGTAGTCGCCGAGCACGACCTTGGGGTCGGCGCCGTTGACGCTGGCCGTCTTCGCGTCGACCACCACCTGCCCGGCGCCCGCGACCGGGTCCGGCAGCGTGCCGTAGGTCAGGACCTCGGGTCCGCCGAACTTCTCGATGTAGGCTGCCTTCATTCTCTCCCCCTCTAGCCTTGCGGACCGCGGACCAGCCGGCCCGGCCTCACGCCGGTCGGCTCGCCACCGCGGTAGACGACCGCGCCGGACACGATGGTCGCGTCGAAGCCCTCGGTGCGCTGGACCAGCCGCTTGCCGCCGGCCGGCAGGTCGTAGACGACCTGCGGCGCCCGCAGGCGCAGGCGATCGTAGTCCAGCACGTTGATGTCGGCCTTCTTGCCGACGCGCAGCAGGCCGCGGTCGTTCAGACCGATCGCCGCCGCGTTGTCGAGGCTGAGCCGCTTCACCGCCCAGGCCACCGGGAACAGGTCGCCGCGGCCGCGGTCGCGCGTCCAGTGGGTCAGCGTGTAGCTGGTCGCCGTGGCGTCGCACATGATGCCGACATGCGCGCCCCCGTCGCCAAGCCCCAGCAGCGTGTGCGGCGCGGCGATCATCTCGCGCACCACGTCGAGATTGCCGGCCGCGAAGTTGGTCGTCGGCTTGTACAGGATGCCGCGCCCGTCGCGCTCCATCAGCAGGTCCCAGGCGACCTCCTGCGGCGCCCGTCCCTCGCGCGCGGCGCGGGCGGCGACGCTGGTCTCGGGCGACGGCTCGTAGTCCGGCGGATCGCCCAGCGCGAAGAAGCGGTCCCAGCTCTCGGCCTGGCGACGGCCGCGATCCTCGAAGGTCTCGCCCATCAGCCGCGCCCGGAACGCCGGGTCGCGCAGGTGCGCCAGCCGCTCGGCGAACGGCAGCGCCGCGATCTTCTTGTAGGACGGCCGCCCCATGAACGGGTTCTGAGACAGCTCGAAGCCCAGCAGCACGCTGGTCGGCCGCGACCGGATCTGCGCCGTCAGTTCCAGCCCCGCGCGGTTGGCCTCGGCGATGCCGGCGAGGATTTCGCGCCACGCCTCCGGCCGCCGGTCCGATTGCAGCACCGTCAGGCTGACCGGCCGTCCCGAGACTTCGGCCAGGCGGCGGAACAGGCCGATCTCGCCGTCCTGGTCCTCGAAGTCCGACACGATCTGCAGCCAGCCGGTGCCGGCGGCCCGCATCGCCCGCGCGATCGCCGTCAGCTCCGCCTCCTCGGCCCGCAGCGTCGGGATGTGGCGGCCGTCGGCGGCGCGGTGGTTCAGGGTGCGCGAGGTCGAGAAGCCGAGCGCGCCGGCCCGCAGCCCCTCCTCGGTCAGCGCCGCCATCCGCTGCCGGTCGTCGTCGGTCGCCGGCTCGCGGTTGGCGCCGCGCTCGCCCATCACGTAGACGCGCAGCGCGGCGTGCGGCACCTGCGCGGCGACATCGGCGTCGTAGGCCCGCCCGGCGATCGCGGCGAGGTAATCCGGGAAGCTGTGCCAGTTCCACGGCAGCCCCGTGCTCATCACCACCTCGGGGATGTCCTCGACGCCTTCCATCAGGTTGATCAGCAGGTCGTGCTGGTCGGCATGGCAGGGCGCGAAGCCGACGCCGCAATTGCCCAGCAGCACCGTGGTCGCGCCGTTCCAGCTCGACGGCGACAGGCTGTCGCTCCACGTCACCTGCGCGTCGTAGTGGGTGTGCACGTCGACGAAGCCCGGCGTCACCAGCTTGCCGCGCGCGTCGATCTCCTCCCGCCCCTTGGGAATGGTGCCGCCGATCGCGCTGATCCGGCCGCCGTCGATCGCGAGGTCGGCCTCGACCGGATCGCCGCCCGATCCATCGACGATCGTGCCGTTTCGGATGACGAGGCTGGGCGAGGACATGCGGCACTCCGGGGTGTGCCGGCATGCTAAGGCCACGGCGTCGGCGATCAAGGGCCGGGGCTCGACGCGGGGCACCGGTCCTGCGGGCGGCCGCCCGGCCCTTTCGGCAACCGAAAGAAAGTCCTGCGACGGTTGCTGCAAGGGCCTGCGCGGCGCGTTAGCCTGTCCTGACAAGAAGAGAAGACAGGAGACGGCCCTTGCTCGACTACGAAGCGATCGTGATCGGCGCCGGCGTTTGCGGCATCTACCAGATCAAGCGGCTGGTCGACCTCGGCATCAAGGCGACCGTGCTGGAGGCCGCTCCCGACCTCGGCGGCACCTGGTACAACAACCGCTACCCGGGCTGCCGCTTCGATTCGGAGAGCTACACCTACGGCTACTCGTTCTCGCGCGAGGTGCTCGACGAGTGGCACTGGCGCGAGCGCTTCTCGAGCCAGCCGGAGAACCTCAAGTACCTGAACTTCGTGGCCGACAAGTTCGACCTGCGCCGCCACATGCAGTTCAACTGCCGCGTCCGCTCGGCCCACTACGACAAGGCCGGCAACGCCTGGCGCCTGCGCCTGTCCGACGGCCGGACGCTCACCGCCCGCTACGTGATCCTGGCGACCGGCCTGCTGTCGGTACCGACCCTGCCGCGCATCGAAGGCCTCGACAGCTTCAAGGGCCAGTCCTTCCACACCTTCCACTGGCCGCACGAGGGCGTCGACCTCGCGGGCAAGCGGGTCGCCGTGATCGGCACCGGCGCCACCGCGATCCAGCTGATCGCCGAGATCGCCGACAAGGTGGCCGACCTGACGGTCTTCCAGCGCCGGCCCAACTGGTCCGCGCCGCTCAACAACAGCCCGATCTCCGAGGCGGAGATGGCCGACATCCGCAAGCGCTACGACGAGATCTTCGCCGCCTGCGCCCGCACGCCCGGCGCCTTCGAGCACGAGCCCGACCGGCGCGGCTTCTGGGAAGTGACGCGCGAGGAACGCGTGGCGCTGTGGGACAAGCTGTACGACGAGCCGGGCTTCGGCATCTGGCTGGCCAACTTCCGCGAGATCTTCACCGACGAGAAGGCCAACGCCGAGTTCTCGGCGTACATCGCCGACCGCATCCGCCGCCGGGTCAAGGACCAGGCGGTGGCCGAGAAGCTGATCCCGCGCGACCACGGCTTCGGCGTGCAGCGCGTGCCGCTCGAGACGCGCTACTACGAGGCCTACAACCGCGACAACGTCCACCTCGTCGACATCGCCGAGACGCCGCTGGTGTCGATCACCGAGAAGGGACTGCGGACGTCGGCGCGCGAGTACGAGTTCGACATCATCGTCTACGCCACCGGCTTCGACGCCATCACCGGCGCCTACGACCACATCGACATCCAGGGCGTCGGCGGCGAGAAGCTGCGCGACAAGTGGAAGGACGGTCCCTCGACGTTCCTCGGCCTGCTGGTCGCGGGCTTCCCCAACCTGCTGCTGCCGTCGGGCCCGCAAAGCGGCTCGGCTTCGACCAACTACCCGCGCGCCATCGAGATCGGCGTGAACTGGTGCACCGACCTCCTCGTCTACATGCAGGACAAGGGCTACGACCGCGTCGAGGCCACCAAGGCGGCCGAGGAGCGGTGGACCCGCCACGTCGCCGAGATGTACGGCATGATGCTGATGCGCAAGGCCAAGTCGTGGTTCACGGGCTACAACTCCAACGTCCCGGGCCACGAGGCCGGCCGCATCCGCTACTTCGTCTACAACGGCGGCACGCCCAAGTTCGTCGCCACCATCAACAAGGTGGCCGAGAAGGGTTACGAGGGCCTCGAGTTCGGCGCGTCGGGCACGCCGCGACCGGACAGCGCGCGCGTCGCGACCGCGGCCTGAACGAACCGGCCCGTCGCCAACCGCCCCGCCTGACCCCGGCCGAATTTTCCGGGTAAGCTTGCGCGAATACTGCGAATACCCCGCCGGTCCCTTACGGCACGCAAAAATTCGGACGCGCGCCACCACCGGGCCTTTCCGCTGGCCCAGCGTGCCGTCCCGGACTATACTGCGGTTATTGGATCAGCTGGCGGCGATGCCGAAACCGGCGCGTTCGACCGCCTTGGTGATCGCGGCGACGTCGGCCCCGGCCGGCAGGCGCATTTCGCCCGACTTGAGGTCGACCGAGAGCGGCGCCGTCCCGGCGCCGGTTGCGGCACGGGTGACGGCCTTCACGCAGCCGTCGCAATCCATGCCAGTGACCTTGAGGATGAGTTCGTCAGCCATGTGATATAGCTACGCGCCCGCCGGCCCGGCGGGCAAGGACAAATCGACGGGGTAAAGGGTGAGCGGCGACATCGCGGATTTCAGGGGCCTGTTGGCCAAGGTCGGCAACGGCGAGCGGCTGACCCTCGACGAGGCCGAGCGGGCGTTCGGCATCATGACGGCGGGCGATGCCACGCCGGCCCAGATGGGCGCCTTCCTGATGGGCCTGAAGGTCCGCGGCGAGACCGCCGAGGAACTGGCCGGCGGCGCCCGCGTGCTGCGCGCCAAGGTCCAGGCGGTGAAGGCTCCGCCCGGCGCGATCGACATCGTCGGCACCGGTGGCGACCACCACGGCACCTACAACGTCTCGTCCTGCTCGGCCTTCGTGGTCGCCGGCGCCGGCGTCCCGGTGGCCAAGCACGGCAACCGCGCCTTCACCTCCAAGTCGGGCTCGGCCGACGTGCTGGCCGCGCTGGGCATCGGCCTCGAGCTGCCGATCGAGACCCTGGAGAAGGCGCTGCGCGAGGCCAACGTCTGCTTCCTGATGGCCCCCCGCCACCACGGCGCGATGCGCAACGTCGCCGGCCCGCGCGTCGAGCTGGCGCCGTCGCGCACCATCTTCAACCTGCTCGGCCCGATGTCGAACCCGGCGCTGGTGAAGCGCCAGCTGGTCGGCGTGTTCGACAGGCGCTGGGTTCGCCCGGTCGCCGAGGCGCTGGGCCAGGTCGGCCTCGAGCGCGCCCTCGTGGTCAACGGCCAGGACGGCATGGACGAGCTCACCACCACGACCAAGAGCTGGGCCGCCCTGCTCGATGCCGGCAAGGTGACGGAGCTGGAGATCGCGCCCGAGGACATCGGGCTGAAGCGCGCCACGATCGAGCAGTTGAAGGGCGGCGACGCCGCGCACAATGCCGAGGCGATCAAGGCGGTGCTGCGCGGCGAGAAGAACGCCTTCCGCGACATCGTCGTCCTGAACAGCGCCGCGGCGCTGTGGGTCTCCGGCAAGGCCCGTGACCTCAAGGACGGCGCGGCCATGGCCGTCGACTCCATCGACTCGGGCAAGGCCGCGCAGGCGCTGGCCACCCTGCAGAGGATCTGCGCATGAGCGACACGCTGAAGAAGATCACGGCCGACACGCGCCGCCACGTCGACGCCTGCCAGGCGCGCCGGCCGCTCCGCACGGTCGAGGCCGCCGCCCGCGCCGCCGACGCGCCGCGCGGCTTCGCCAGGGCTCTGAAGAAGGCGATCGCCGCCGGCCGCTACGGCCTGATCGCCGAGATCAAGAAGGCCTCGCCCAGCAAGGGGCTGATCCGCGCCGACTTCGACCCGCCGTCGCTCGCCCGCGCCTACGAGCGCGGCGGCGCCTCGTGCCTGTCGGTGCTGACCGACGTTCCGTACTTCCAGGGCAGCGACGCGTTCCTCGTCCAGGCGCGCGCCGCCTGCGCCCTGCCCGTCCTGCGCAAGGACTTCATGATCGACCCGTACCAGATCGTCGAGGCGCGCAGCCTCGGCGCCGATTGCGTGCTGCTGATCATGGCCTGCCTCGACGACGCGCTGGCCGGCGAGCTGGCGGCGCTGGCGCATCGCTGGGGCATGGACGTCCTGGTCGAGGTCCACGACGGCGCCGAGATGGAGCGCGCGCTGCGGCTCGACGCCGACCTGGTGGGCGTCAACAACCGCAACCTCAAGACCCTCGCCGTCGACCTCGCGACCACCGAGCAACTGGCGCCAATGGTGCCGAAGGATCGCGTGCTGGTGTCCGAGAGCGGGCTCGGCTCGCCGGCCGACCTCGCGCGCATGGCGCGGGTCGGCGCCTCGGCCTTCCTGATCGGCGAGAGCTTCATGCGCCAGCCCGACGTCGAGGCCGCGGTGCGCGCGATCCTCGCCCGCGAGGCCGCCGCCGCATGACCGCCCGGCCGAAGAAGGTGCTGACCCACTTCGATGCGCGCGGCAACGCGCACATGGTCGACGTGGGCGCCAAGGAACAGACCGAGCGCGTCGCCGTGGCCGGCGCCACCGTCACCATGCTGCCGGCGACGCTGCGGCTGATCCGCTCGAACAAGGCGGCCAAGGGCGATGTCCTGTCGGTCGCCCAGTTGGCCGGTATCATGGCGGCCAAGAAGACGCCCGACCTGATCCCGCTCTGCCACCCGCTCGCCCTCACCTCGGTCGATGTCCAGCTGAAGCTGGCGCCGAAGCGCAATGCCGTCGACATCGAGGCCACCTGCCGCCTCAAGGGACGCACCGGTGTCGAGATGGAAGCGCTCACCGCCGCCGCCGTCGCCGCCCTCACCGTCTACGACATGTGCAAGGCGGTCGATCGCGGCATGGTGATTTCCAACGTCCGGCTGCTGCACAAGTCGGGCGGCAAGTCCGGAACCTACGATCGACGCTGATGCTGACCGTTCGCGATGCCCATGCCCGCGTGACCGCGGCCTTCGAGAGGTTGCCCGCCGAGACAGTGTCGGTGGCCGACGCCGCCGGCCGCGTGCTCGCCGTCTCGCCGCCGGCACGCCTCACCCAGCCGCCGGCCGACCTGTCGGCGATGGACGGCTACGCGGTGCGCAGCGCCGACGTGCCGGCCGCGCCGGCGACGCTGCGCCTGGTCGGCCAGGCGCCGGCGGGCGGCTCGTATGACGGCGTGCTGCAGGCCGGCGAGACGGTGCGCATCTTCACCGGCGGACCGCTGCCGGCCGGCGCCGACTCGATCGTGATCCAGGAGGACACCCGGGCTGAGGGCGAGCGCATCACCGTCCTCGAGGCGCCGCGCGCCGGCCGCCACGTGCGCAAGGCCGGCCTCGACTTCGCGGCGGGCGACACGCCGTTCACCGCCGGCCGGGTCCTGACGGCGCGCGACGTCGCGCTCGCGGCGGCGATGAACCTGCCCTGGCTGTCGGTCCATCGCCGGCCGCGCGTCGCCATCCTGTCGACCGGCGACGAGCTGGTGATGCCGGGCGAGCCGGTCGGCCGCAACCAGATCGTCTCCTCGTCCGGTCTCGCGGTGGCCGCGCTGGTGCGCGCGTGGGGCGGCGACGCGACGCTGTTCGACATCGCGCGCGACGACGCGGCGCTGATCCGCGATCGCATCTCGGCCGGCACGCAGCACGACCTGCTGGTGACGCTGGGCGGCGCCTCGGTCGGCGACCACGACCTCGTGCAGGACGCGCTGAAGGCGCTGGGCTTCACGATGGACTTCTGGCGCATCGCGATGCGGCCGGGCAAGCCGCTGATGTTCGCCGCCCACGACCGCGCGCGCGTGCTCGGCCTGCCGGGCAATCCCGTCTCGACCATGGTCTGCGCGCTCCTGTTCGTGAAGCCGGCGCTCGACCGCCTGCTCGGCCTGCCGGGCGAGTTGCCGGCCACCGTAGCGGCGCGGCTCGCGGTCGACCTCAAGCCGAACGACACGCGCGAGGACTACGTGCGCGCGACGCTGGCGCGCGATGCCGACGGGACGCTCACGGTGACGCCGCACCCGGTGCAGGACAGTTCCATGCTGTCGGTGCTCGCCGCCTCGTCGGCCCTGTTGGTCCGGCCGGCGTACGACCCGGCGCGGCGCGCCGGCGACAGCGTGGCGGTGATCGACCTCGCCGCCCTGCCCGGCTACTGACGGCGGACGAGGAAGTCGTAGACGTGGGTCTCGCCGGCGAATTCGCGACGCCGGTCGAACGGCGGCTCGCGACAGCGCTCGAAGTAGGGATCGTAGAGGCCCAGCGACTCGGGATCGTCGTGCACGTCGGTGTTCCAGCCGACCACCAGCAGGCCGCCCGGCTGGAGCGCGCGATGCAGCGCCTCGATCACCACGCGCTGGTGCTCGCGCGTGTTGACGCCGAAGCCGAACACGCCGTTCAGGATCACGCAGTCGAACGCGCCGTCCGGCCGGTGCCGCCCGATCTCCTCGATCGGCGCCACGATGTGGTCGGGCGCGCCCCACACGGCGTTGCGCTCCTGCATCTCGATCGTCGTGTACTGGCCGCGCGCGAACTGCCGCTCGTAGTGGAACGTGTAGGACCCGGTGCCGACGAACAGCACGTGGCGATAGTGTCCCGCGACCCAGGGCAGGATCTCGCGCTCCATGCAGAGCCGGCTCGGACGCTGGGCCATGCTGGCGTAGCGGTCGTTGGTCCGCAGCACCCGGAGCAGCAGGAACCGCTGCACGGGACGCGGCAGGACCCGTCGCGCGATCGGCGACAGGCGAAACAGGGCACTCTTCAGCGACGTCACATCCCTCCTTGGCGTATCGGCAGGCTTCGCGCAACGCACCCCCGTCCCCGCTTTTCTCTGGATAAGTTTGACTTCGGGGCAGAACTAAACTAGAACATGCGACGGGTTTCAGGGTTTGTTCCTAAATCCGTTAGTCGGGCTGGGGAGAATTCGGTGCTGACGCGCAAACAGAACGAGCTCTTGTTGTTCATCAACAAGCGCCTGAACGACGACGGCGTGTCGCCTTCCTTCGACGAGATGAAGGAAGCGCTGCGCCTCAAGTCCAAGTCCGGCATCCATCGGCTGATCACCGGCCTCGAGGAGCGCGGCTTCCTGCGCCGCCTGCCGCATCGGGCGCGCGCCCTGCAGGTGCTGAAGCTGCCCGATGCCGCCGCCCTGCCCGCGCCCAACGTCACCCCGCTGCTGAGCCGCGTCGGCCTCGCCGACAGCCGCGAGGGCTTCGTGCCCCAGGTCATCCGTGGCGAGAAGGTGCCGCTGGCCGGCGCCCTCCAGGTCGCCAACGAGGCGCAGGCGCTCAGCCTGCCGTTGTACGGCCGGATCGCCGCCGGCACGCCGATCGAGGCGCTGCGCGACAACTCGACGACGGTCGACGTCCCGGTCAGCCTGCTCGGCTCGGGCGCGCACTACTGCCTCGAGGTGCAGGGCGACTCGATGGTCGAGGCCGGCATCCAGAACGGCGACATCGCGATCATCAAGAGCGCCGACCAGGCCGAGTCGGGCGAGATCGTCGTGGCGCTGATCGACGACACCGAGGCGACGCTGAAGCGGCTGCGCCGCAAGGGCGCCTCGATCGCGCTCGAGCCGGCCAACGCCGCCTACGAGACCCGGATCTTCGGGCCCGACCGCGTGAAGATCCAGGGCAAGCTCGCCGGCCTCTACCGGCGCTACCACTAGGCCTCACTTCTTCGCGGCGGCCCGCTCGGCCGCCGCGTAGGCGCGCCGGTTGGCCTCTTCCATCAGCGGCGGGATCGGCTTGGCCGACGGCGCGGCGCTCTCGCCCTTGCGATAGCCATGCAGCACGTAGACGAAGCCGGGCCACGTCGTCGTCGAGATCACCGCACCGGCCTGGCTTACCGTCCGGTTCAGCGACATGCCGGCCGGCCCTGACACGGTCGCCGTCTCGTAGCCGTCCTTCTGCAGCGTCTCCAGTCCCTTGTAGAGCGCCCGCCAGCGCACCTCCTCCGGGACGACCTTGCCCTTCTTCGCGTCGTCGGTGTCGTAGACTCCCTGCGCCTGGTAGAGGCCAGGGGCCTTGGCGTCCTTGACCGTGTCGTAGGCGACGCCGGTTCCCCTCACCTGGTAGCTCATCCGCTCCGCCGAACTGCACGCACCGGCCAGCAGTAGCAGCAGCATCGCCAGGATCATCGTCTTGCGCATCGCCCGCTCCTCTTCGTGACGCGCGCTTCCTTCGCCCCGGCTTCGGGGTCCTTCAAACGAGGATGTTTGTATCCGCTTGCTGAAGAGACGCTGTCACAAGCCCGGTGCCGGCATCGGCAGCGCCTGGCGGCTCGGACTGCCCGGCACCCACGGCCGGTTGCCGCGATGCGCCGCGGCGGTGTCGCGGCGCACGCCGGTCTCGTCGACCCACAGCGCCTGCGCTCCGTCGCGCCACGCGTCGCGCCGGTCGATCACCAGGCGCGGGCCGCGACAGGCTTTCTGGGCGTCGACGGTCGACAGCACGATGTCGGCGCTGGCGCAGGCCTCGGCGAGGCGGCGCTCGTCGCTGACCAGCGCGACCTGCCACGGCCCCTTGCGCCAGCGGCACAGCCCGGTGCGGCAGCCCAGCCCCGCCGCCTCCTCCGCGGCGCTGACCGTCCAGCGCCGCGCGCCGTCCTGGCCGGCGCGGCGGGCCCAGCTGTCGCTGACGAAGCGATCGGTGCGGGTCGAGGCGACGTGCACGGTGCCGCCGGCATCGCGCAGGCCGAGCACCCGGCCGTCGTCGCTCATCAGCAGGTCGGCCGGCGCGGCCGGCGGCAGCGCCAGGCCGGCCACCACCAGCGGCAGCCCGGCCAGCCGCCAGCGCCGCCGCCACAGGCACAGCCACAGTCCGCCCAGCGTCACCAGCCACAGGCTCGCCCCGGGCAGCGACGGCACCAGGGCGGCGGCCTGTGGCCAGTTGCCGACGGTGCGGGCGATCGCGTCGAGCGCCTCGATGCCCCAGCCCATCGGCACCAGGCCGACACGCTCCAGCCCGAGCGGCATCAGCAGCATCGCGACCAGGCCCCACGGCATGATCCAGAAGCCGGTGAGCGGCACGCCCAGCAGGTTAGCGACGATGCCGAGCAGCGACAGGCGGTTGAAGTGGTAGGCGGCGAAGGCGCCGGTGGCGAGCGAGGCGATCAGCGTCGTGGCGAGGCTGGCGCCGAGCGCCGCCGCGAGCCGCCAGGCCCAGCCGCGCGGGCGGCCTTCGGCCCGTTCGTGCAGGCGACGCCGCCAGCCGGCCACCGACTCCCACGCCGCGATCAGGGCGATCACCGCGGCGAACGACATCTGGAACGACGCGCCGGTCAGCGACTCCGGCGCAATCGCCAGCACGATCACCGCCGACCACGCGACCAGGCGCAGCGACAGCGCGGTGCGGTCGAGCAGCACCGCCAGCAGCGCGAAGCCGGCCATCGCGCAGGCACGCTGGGCCGGCACCGGCGCGCCGGCCAGCGCGGTGTAGAACAGTGCCGCCGCCAGCGCGATCACGGCGCCGATCTTCTTGGCGTCGACCCGGAGCGCCAGCGCCGGGACCAGCGCGATGCCGTGGCGCACCAGGCCCATCACCAGGGCGACCACGAACACGATGTGCAGGCCCGAGATCGACAGGATGTGGGCGAGGCCCGAGTCGCGCATCTGCTGCGTGATGTCCTTGTCGACCGCGCTCTGCTCGCCGGTCAGCAGGGCCGCCGCGACGCCGCCTTCCGGCCCGGGCAGCGCGGCGACGATGCGGCCCGTGATGTCGGCCCGCAGCGCGTCGATGCGCGCGATCCAGCCCTCCGGCGCGCCGCGCGCGACCACGGCCGGCGGCGCCAGCGCGTAGCCGACCGCGCCGAGCTGCTGGTACCAGGCGACTCGCTGGAAATCGAAGGCGCCGGGTGTCGCCGGCCCGGCCGGCGGCGACAGGTTGGCGAGCACGAGCAGCCGGTCGCCGACCTGCAGGCCGGCCGGGGCGCCGCGGCTCAGCGACACCCGCACGCGGCGCGGCGTCAGTTCTGGCGGCGGCACGCCGGCGCCCTTGAGGCGCACCGCCCCGAGCACGACGCGCATGCCGTCGGGCAGGCGCTGGAGATCGGCGACGCGCCCCTCGACGTTCACGTTGAACAGCGGCCGCGGCAGGGTCGGCGCGGCGACGCTCGCGGTGCGCCACGCGATGCCGGCGAAGCCCGCCGACGCCGCGACCAGCCCGAGCGCCGCGGCCCGGGCGAGGCTGCCGGCCGGCGCCAACCCGGCCGCCAGCAGCGCGCCGGCGACCAGCGCGGGCCCCAGCCAGGCCGCCGGCTCGACCGGCAACTCGTAGTAGACGGCGATGCCGAGGCCGAGCGCCACCGGCAGCCAGAGCAGCCACCGTCCCCGCTCGGCTTCGAGTTGTTCCAGGATCCAGCTCCGGGCCCCCGCCACGCCGTCCCCGCTGGTTTGACAGTGAAAGGTCGCTCGCCTACCTACGGCGCGCCTTTTCCGGCCGAATTACGGCGCGGCCCCAGCCCCCTGCAGCGAACCCGCGAACAATGACCGTCGTCACCCGCTTTGCTCCTTCTCCCACCGGGTTCCTGCATATCGGCGGTGCCCGCACCGCCCTGTTCAACTGGCTGTTCGCCAAGCATCACGGCGGCAAGTACCTGCTGCGCATCGAGGACACCGACCGCGCGCGCTCGACCGCGCCGGCGGTCGAGGCGATCCTCGATGGCCTGTCGTGGCTCGGCCTCGACTGGGACGGCGACGTCACCTACCAGTTCTCGCGCGCCGCGCGGCACGCCGAGGTGGCGCGCCAGATGCTGGCCGCCGGCAATGCCTACCATTGCTATGCCTCGCCGCAGGAGCTCGAGGCGATGCGCGAGGCCCAGAAGAAGGCCGGCCAGCCGATGCGCTACGACGGCCGCTGGCGCGACCGCGATCCCAAGGACGCGCCGCCGGGCGTCGCGCCGGTGATCCGTCTGAAGGCGCCGCGCGAGGGCCAGACGGTGATCCAGGACGCCGTGCAGGGCGAGGTCAAGGTCGAGAACGCCCAGCTCGAGCTGCAGGGGACCGGGTTGCTTGGCCTCGGCCCCGGAACGACGGGGCGCGCAGCCGAGCGACGCGATCCGGATCCCGATGCACCGGGACGCGTCGTCATCGACAACGGCTATCTGGTCTGGCTCGTTGAGGTCGGCCTCCTCGGAACAGCTTTGATCCTGGCGCTCTGCGCCACATGGCTCTGGACCGTCTGCCGCGAAGGCGCGCTCGCGGCGGCGGGGGCGCTCGCGCTCCTGGGAATCGCCAACATGGTGTACGCCGTCACGGAGGCCCCGGAGCTCCTGGCAATCGCCGCGGTTTCGATCGCAGTCCTGCGTGGAACCGCAGCAGCGGCGAGGGATGACGAGGTAGACCAGGGCCAGCGAGCATCAGAGGGCCTCGCATGAGCCGGGATAACGAGGTCCTCCTGATCGACCAGGCAACCACCCTTGGTGGGGGGCAGACGGCACTCCTCAATCTCGTGGATGCATACGCCGCTGCTGGCTATACGCCGACGGTTCTGGCCCCCCTCGGCGGGGCGATCGAACCGATGCTCCGGGAACGTCTCGGATCGTCCGATCGTCTCATCCCCCTGCGCTCGAACTCGATCGCCGCAAAGGGCCGCCTTCGTTGGATCGCAGACAGGGTGGCGCAATCCTGCGTCGTCACCGCCCTGCACGCCCGCGATCTTGCCCGGTACTCACTCGTTCATGTCAACGGCCCCAGGCTGTTCTTACCCGTCTG
>JAIUOX010000104.1 GCA_020160955.1 Pseudomonadota bacterium | reverse complement strand
CGGGCCGGCGGCTTGGCGAAATCGGGATGGGTCTTCCAGCCCGGCTCGCCGATCAGGTCGCAGATCTTCTCCCACACCGGCGCCTGGGTGATGAAGTAGATGTAGGCGTTGGGATCTGTCTCCCAGCCCTTGCACTTCAGGATGACGCCGGGCTGGCCGCCGCCCGAGTCGTTGCCGGCGCGCGGCGTCGCCTCGCCGAACGGGATGCCCTGGCCGTACTGCGTGTATTCCTTGAGCGGGCCGTGGGCGAGGCGCTGCTGGTCGCGCAGCTTGACGCGGCACAAGTTGAGCACGCCGTCCTGCATCGAGGCCAGCACGCGCTGGCCGCGGCCGGTGCGCTTGCGCTGGTAGAGCGCCGCGACGATGCCGAGCGCGAGGTGCAGGCCGGTGCCCGAGTCGCCGATCTGCGCGCCGGTGACCAGTGGCGGACCGTCGAGGAAGCCGGTGGTCGAGGCCGCGCCGCCGGCGCACTGGGCGACGTTCTCGTAGACCTTGCAGTCCTCGTACGGGCCGGGGCCGAAGCCCTTGACCGAGGCGACGATCATGCGCGGGTTCCACGAGTGGATGCGCTCCCAGGTCAGGCCCATGCGGTCGAGCGCGCCGGGCGCGAAGTTCTCGACCAGCACGTCGCAGGTCTTCACCAGGCGTTCGAGGACGGTCATGCCCTCCTTGCTCTTGGAGTCGAGCGTGATCGAGCGCTTGTTGTGGTTGAGCATCGTGAAGTAGAGGCTGTCGACGCCCGGGATGTCCTGCAGCTGGCCGCGCGTGATGTCGCCGCTGCCCGGCCGCTCGACCTTGATCACGTCGGCGCCGAACCAGGCCAGCAGCTGCGTGCAGGTCGGGCCCGACTGGACGTGGGTGAAGTCGAGGACGCGCACGCCGTCGAGCGCCTTGCCGTCCTTGCCCCACGGCTTGGACGAAACCTTCGGCAGGGCGGACGCCACCACCTTGGCGACCGGCCGGCTCGCGGCCTTCGCGGTCTTCTTCTTTGCGGCGACCTTCTTCGGCGCCGCCTTCACCTTGGCCTTCGCTGCCTTGGGCTTGGCCTTCGGCTTCACCTTCACCTTGCTCTTCGCCTTCGCGATCTTCTTCTTGGCCATCTTGTCTCTCCGATTGTCGTGTGCCGGGACGGACCGCCTGGGTCCTACTTCTTCTTGAGCTTGCTCTGCGGGTTCAGGTTGCCGATGCGGCCGCTCTCGCTGCCCGCGCCGGGGTCGATCACCGCGTTGATCAGGGTCGGCTTGCCCGAGTCGATCGCGGCGTTGACCGCCTGGCGCAGTTCGTCGGGCGAGGTCGCGTTGACGCCGACGCCGCCGAACGCCTCCATCATGCGGTCGTAGCGCGAGCCCTTCACGAACACCGTGGTGGCCGGGTCCTTGCCGGCCTTGTTGACGTCGGTGCCGCGGTAGATGCCGTCGTTGTTGAAGATGACGACGCAGATCGGCAGCTGGTAGCGGCAGATCGTTTCGACCTCCATGCCGGAGAAGCCGAAGGCGCTGTCGCCCTCGACCGCCAGCACCGGGTGACCGGTCTCGACGGCGGCGGCGATGGCCGAGCCCATGCCGATGCCCATGACGCCCCAGGTGCCGACGTCGAGCCGCTTGCGCGGCTTGTACATGTCGATCACGCCGCGCGCGAGGTCGAGGGTGTTGGCGCCCTCGTTGACCAGGATCGTGTCGGGCCGCTCCTTGATGACAGTGCGCAGCACGCCCAGCGCGCCGTGGTAGTCCATCGGCGAGTTGTTGTTCATCAGCCGCGGCGCCATCTTGGCGACGTTCTCGTCGCGCTTGGCCTTGACCGCCGCGATCCAGTCGGACGGCGCCTTCCAGCTGCCGTCCAGTCCCGCCGCCAGCGCCGCCACGCACGACGCGATGTCGCCGACCACGGGGGCGACGATCTCGACGTTGCTGTCCATCTCCTTCGGCTCGATGTCGACCTGGATGAACTTCTTGGGCGCCTCGCCCCAGGTCTTGCCCTTGCCGTGGCTGAGCAACCAGTTCAGTCGCGCGCCGACCAGCATCACGACGTCGGAGTCCTTCAGCACCGTCGAGCGCGCCGCGCCGGCGCACTGCGGGTGGGTGTCCGGCAGCAGGCCCTTGGCCATGCTCATCGGCAGGAACGGCACGCCGCTCTTCTCGACGAAGGCGCGGATCGCGTCGTCGGCCTGCGCGTAGGCCGCGCCCTTGCCGAGGATGACCAGCGGCCGCTTGGCCGACTTCAGCACGTCGAGCGCGCGCTTGACCGAGGCCGGCGCCGGCAGCTGGGCCGGGGCGGGGTCGATCACCTTGACCAGCGACTTGCGGCCCGCCTCGGCGTTCATCACCTGGCCGAACAGCTTGGCCGGCAGGTCGAGGTAGACGCCGCCGGGACGGCCCGACACCGCGGCGCGGATGGCGCGGGCGAAGCCGATGCCGATGTCCTGGGCGTGCAGCACGCGGTAGGCCGCCTTGCACAAGGGCTTGGCGATCGCCAGCTGGTCCATTTCCTCGTAGTCGCCCTGCTGCAGGTCGACGATCTCGCGCTCGGACGAACCCGACACCAGGATCATCGGGAAGCAGTTGGTGGTGGCGTGGGCGAGCGCCGTCAGGCCGTTCAGGAAGCCCGGCGCCGACACCGTCAGGCAGACGCCCGGCTTCTGGGTCAGGAAGCCGGCGATCGCCGCGGCGTAGCCGGCGTTCTGCTCGTGGCGGAAGGACAGGACGCGGATGCCGGCGGCCTGCGCCATGCGGCCGAGGTCGGTGATGGGAATGCCCGGCACGCCGTAGATCGTGTCGAGGCCGTTCAGCTTCATCGCCTCGATCACGAGGTTGAAGCCGTCGGTCAGCTCCTCGCCGTCGTCGACGGCTGCCGCCTTGGTTGCTGTTTCCGCCATGGTCTCCTCCGAATGCTCTTTCAGTCCAGGTAGTCGGCGTGCCGGGCGACGTGCTTCGCCAGTCCCAGCGCGTGCTCTCTCACCAGGTCCTCGGCGCGTTCGGTGTCGCGCGACTCGAGCGCCCTGATGATGTTCATGTGATCGCGGATCGAGCGCTCGACGCGGTCGTCCTCGCCGATCGTGGCGCCGCGGATCATGCGCATGTGGGTGAACAGGTTCTCGGCCAGCCTGATCAGCGCCTGGTTGCCCGACAGCTCGATCAGCGACTGGTGGAAGCGGATGTTGACCTCGGAATACTCGTCGAGCTTGGCGTGCAGCTTGTCGCCCTCGAAGGTCGCGAACATGCGGCGCAGCCCGGCGATGTCGTCGTCGCTCGCCGTCTCGGTGATCAGCCGCGCCGCCATGCTCTCCAGCGCCGCCCAGGCCTGGATCAGCTCGATGACCTCGCGCTTGGTCTTGCGCACGACGTAGATGCCGCGCCGCGGCACCGAGCGGACGAAGCCCTCGCGCTCGAGCTGGGCCATCGCCTCGCGGACCGGCGTGCGCGAGATGCCGAAATCCTGCGCCAGCTGCCGCTCGTCGAGCCGGATGTCGGTGCGCGAGCGGTAGATGTCCGAGGAAACGATGACGTTGCGCAAGGCCGCGTAGGCCTTGTCCTTGAACGTCTCCCGACCGTCGATCGGGGCGACCACCAGGCGCGCCTCGCTCATGGAAACGGAAACCCTCCCGAAGCCGGCCCCCACCGGCTGAATGCATTATTCATTATTCCACGGCCCGAGGCGCGTCCAGCCCGTGCGGTCCGATAGGGCCGGGGAAATCCTTCAGGACGCCGTGCGCGGCGCCCGCAGGCGATCCCACGCCTTGGACAGGACCGGCCAGAACAGCGCGACCAGGCCCAGCACCATGATCGTGCTGACCAGCGGGTTGGAGAAGAAGACTCCCAGCCCACCCTGCGAGACCAGCAGCGACTGGCGGAACGACTCCTCGGCCTTGTCGCCCAGCACGATCGCCAGCACGAGCGGCGCCAGAGGGTAGTTGCACTTCTTCAGGAGATAACCGGCGATGCCGAAGACCAGCATCATCACGACGTCGAAGGTGTTGTTGTGCACCGTGTAGGCGCCGATCGCGCAGACCACCAGGATGATCGGGGCGATGATGCTGAACGGCACCCGCAGGATGGCGGCGAACACCGGGACCATGGTCAGCACGATGACCAGCCCGACCACGTTGCCGAGGTACATGCTGGCGATCAGGCCCCACACGAAGTCCTTCTGCTCGACGAACAGCAGCGGCCCGGGCTGCAGGCCCCAGATCAGCAGACCGCCCAGCAGCACGGCGGCGGTCGGCGAGCCCGGCACGCCGAGCGACAGCATCGGCAGCAGCGCCGAGGTGCCGGCGGCGTGCGCGGCGGTCTCGGGCGCCACCACGCCCTCGATCTCGCCCGAGCCGAACCGGTCGCCCTTGCGCGAGGTGCGCTTGGCGATGCCGTAGCTCATGAACGAGGCGGGCGTCGCGCCGGCCGGGGTGATGCCCATCCAGCAGCCGATCAGGCACGAGCGCAGCGAGGTCATCCAGTAGCGCGGCAGTTCCTTCCAGGTCTGCCACACCACCGCCGGGTTGATACCCGAGGCCTTGCCCTTGAAGGACAGGCCTTCCTCCATGGTCAGCAGGATCTCGCCGATGCCGAACAGGCCGATCACCGCGACCAGGAAGTCGAAGCCGCTCAGCAGCTCGGTCGAGCCGAAGGTCAGGCGCAGCTGGCCGGTCACCGTGTCGGTGCCGACCGCGGCCAGCGCGAAGCCCAGCATCATCGCGGCGATCGTCTTGGTCGGCGGCTCCTTGCCCATGCCGACGAAGCTGCAGAAGGCGAGGAAGAACACCGAGAACTTCTCGGCCGGGCCGAACTGCAGCGCGAAGCTGGCGACCAGCGGGGCGGCGAGGGTGATGACGATGACGGCGAACAGCGCGCCGACGAACGACGAGGTGAAGGCGGCGGTCAGCGCCTCGCCGGCCTTGCCGTTCTGGGCCATCGGGTGGCCGTCGAAGGTCGTGGCCACCGACCACGGCTCGCCCGGGATGTTGAACAGGATCGAGGTGATGGCGCCGCCGAACAGCGCCCCCCAGTAGATGCAGGACAGCAGGATGATCGCCGAGGTCGGCGACATGCTGAAGGTCAGCGGCAGCAGGATCGCCACGCCGTTGGCGCCGCCCAGCCCCGGCAGCACGCCGATGATGACGCCCAGGATGATGCCGACGACCATGTACAGGAGGTTCTGCCAGCTCAGGACGACGGCGAAGCCCGTCATCAGATCGCCAATGCCTTCCATCGCTCTCCCGGTCCCCCGCAGCAGATCCCGGCCTAGAGGCCGAGCATGTCCTCGATCGGCCCCTTCGGCAGGGGAACGAGGAACCACATTTCGAACGTGACGTAGGTCAGCACCGGCATGCCGATGGCGATCGCCAGGGTCAGCACCCAGCCGTAGCGGCCGATCCAGCGCATGAAGCCGCCGATCAGCAGCGCCGAGGCGATGTAGATGCCGAGCCACGGGATGGCGGCGACGTAGATCGTGAGCGGCACCACGACCTTCATCACCTGGCCGAGCTGGCTCCAGCTGGCGAACAGTCCGCGGCTGGCGTGCTTCCAGGCGCGGGCGAGGTTGTACAGGCTGGTCAGGACGACGATCAGGCCGATCCAGAACGGGAAGAAGCCGGACTTCGGCCCCTCGGCCCCCCAGCCGATGCCGACCTGCAGGCTGCCGGCCATGGTGACGACGCCGAGCAGCGCCATGCCGGCGGCGACGGCGACCTCGACATGGTGCTGGCGGGGCCCGGTCGACTGGTCATCCGGGGAGTCGGACATTTCTTCGCCTCTTCGGTGCGACGCGCGGAAGGGCGCGGGAGCGGTCGGGCTCCCGGCCGGGCCGCCTTGGGTCGGTCGTCAGTTGTTGGCCAGGAAGCCGGCTTCCTTCATCAGGTCGCGGTGGCGCTTTTCCTCGGCCTCGACCCACTTGGTGTACTCGGGCCCCGACATGAACGACTGGTTGAAGGCGCCATCGGCCATCAGCTGCGCCCATTCCGGCGTCGCCCGCACCTTCTTGAACAGCTCGACGTAGTAGTCGACCGCGTCCTTCGGGGCGTTGGCCGGCATGAAGATGCCGCGCAGCATGAGGTACTCGATGTCGAGGCCCTGCGACTTGCAGGTCGGGATGTCTGACCACGACATGTCGCCCGCCACCTTGTCCTTGCCGGCCAGCGGCTTGGCGTCGAACACGCAGAGCGGGCGCACCTTGCCGGCGCGCCACTGCGCGACCGCCTCGATCGGGTTGTTCACCGTCATGTCGACGTGCTTGCCGACCAGCTGCACGGCGACCTCTCCGCCGCCCTTGTAGGGGACGTAGGTGATCTTGTTGCCGATCGCCTTTTCCATGGCGACGGTGATGATCTGGTCTTCCTGCTTGGAGCCGGTGCCGCCCATCTTGAACTGGCCGGCCGGCGCCGCCTTGATCGCCGCCATCAGCTCGGCCGCGGTCTTGTAGGGCGAGTCCGCATTCACCCACAGGACGAACTCGTCGAGCGCCAGCATCGCGACCGGCGTCATGTCCTTCCACGAGAAGGGAATGCCGGTGGCCAGCGGCGTGGTGAACAGGTTGGACAGCGTGATGACCAGCTTGTTGGGATTGGCCTTGGAGTTCTTGATGTCGAGGAAGCCCTCGCCACCGGCGCCGCCGGCCTTGTTCACCACCACCATGCTCTGCTTCATCAGGTTGTGCTTGGTGATGATGCCCTGGATCATGCGGGCCATCTGGTCGGCCCCGCCGCCGGTACCGGCCGGGACGATGAACTCGACGTTGCGGGTCGGCTCCCAGGCCGCGGCCGGCGACACGGAAGCGGCGGCGGCGACAGCGGCAACCCCCAGGGCAAGCCCGGCGGCGCGCGAACGGAGCGCAAAGATCATCGTAAGGTCCCCTCCCGAAGCAGCTTCTTTTTGCTAGTTTCGAAAACCTTACAATGATCGCGGCGACGGGTCGAGCGCCGACAGGCTCATGATCGACAAGCTCGAATTCCTCATCGCCCTGGCGCGCGAAAAGAACTTCGGCAAGGCCGCCGAGCAGTGTGGCGTGACCCAGCCGACCTTCTCGGCCGGGATCAAGCAACTCGAGGACACGCTGGGCGTGCTGCTGGTGCAGCGCACCTCGCGCTTCCTCGGCTTCACGGCCGAGGGCGAACGGGTCCTCGACTGGGCGCGCACCATCGTGTCGGATACCCGGGCGATGCGCGAGGAAGTGCGCACCCTGCGCCAGGGCCTGAGCGGTCACCTCAAGATCGCCGCCATCCCGACCGCGCTGGCGATGGTCTCGGCACTCACCACGCCCTACCGCGCCAAGCATCCCAAGGTGAAATTCACCGTGCTGTCGCGGACCTCGAGCGACGTGCTGTCGATGCTGGAGAACCTCGAGGTCGATGCCGGTCTGACCTACATCGACAACGAGCCGCTCGGCCGGATGCGCGCGGTGCCGCTCTACCTCGAGCAGTACCGGCTGCTGACCTCGGCCGACAGCCCGCTGGGCGACCGCGACCGCGTGACCTGGGCCGAGGTCAGCCGCATCCCGTTGTGCCTGCTGACGCCGGACATGCAGAACCGGCGCATCATCGACAGCCTGCTGCACGCCGCCGGCGAGCGGCCCGAGCCGACGCTCGAATCGAACTCCATGATCGTGCTGTTCAGCCATGTCCGCACCGGCCGCTGGGCCAGCGTCATGCCGGAGAAACTGGCCGACACGCTGGGCCTCACCGAGCGGCTGCGGGCGATTCCCATCGTCGAGCCCGAGGCGGTGCACAAGATCGGCCTGGTGGTGCCGCCGCGCGAGCCAATGACGCCGCTCGTCTCGGCGCTGGTCGCCGAGGCCGTTCGGCTCGAGAAGGGCCTGCGGTAAGCGCCATATATTGCGCCTGGGCCGCTCTCGGTTACTACCTATTGATTTATTGATGGGAGATTCCGGAAGGAATCCCGAAAGACGATAGATTTGTTCTATCGCAGCACCGGTTTGCTTTATTGCTTGGCGGGGGGTGAACACCCACCAATGGCGCGAACATCGGGAGAAAACGCCTATGGCGGCGTGGAACGAAGCGCAGGGCAACGAAATCATCCAGCGCCATGTCGGCCGGGAGGGCGCCCTGCTGCCCCTGCTGCACGACATCCAGGACGGGTTCGGCCACGTGCCGCCCGAGGCCGTGCCGGCGATCGCCCACGCGCTCAACCTGACGCGCGCCGAGGTTCATGGCGTCGTCACCTTCTACCATGACTTCCGCGACAGGCCGGCCGGCCGCCACGTGCTGAAGCTGTGCCGCGCCGAGGCCTGCCAGTCGATGCACAGCGAGGCGCTGGCGCAGCAGGTCCTGTCGCATTTCGGCGTCGATTGGGGCGGCACCACGCCGGACGGCCGCATCACCATCGAGGCCACGTACTGTCTCGGCCTGTGTGCCTCGGGTCCGGCGGCGATGCTCGACGGACAACCGATGGGCCGGCTGACGCCCGAGTCGATCCCCGAAATCGCCCGCGAGGTCGGCCGATGACGACCCGCATCTTCGTGCCGCGTGACGCCGCGGCCCGCGCGGTCGGCGCCGACAAGGTCGCCGCCGCCATCGCCGAGACGGCGCGCCAGCAGGGTCTCGCGGTCGAACTGGTGCGCACCGGCTCGCGCGGCCTGTTCTGGCTGGAGACGCTGGTCGAGGTCGAGATCGACGGCCGCCGCATCGGCTTCGGTCCCGTGGCGGCCGCTGACGTCGCGTCGCTGTTCGCCAAGGGACTGCCGACCGCCGCGCACCCGCTGTGCGTCGGCGCACCGGAGGAAATCCCGTTCCTCAAGCGCCAGACCCGCATCACCTTCGCGCGCTGCGGCATCGTCGACCCGCTGTCGCTCGCCGACTGGCGCGCCCATGGCGGCGGTCGCGGCCTCGAGCGCGCCCGCAAGCTCGGACCGGCGGCGACGATCGAGGAAGTCACGAAGTCCGGCCTGCGCGGCCGCGGCGGCGCGGGCTTCCCGACCGGCATCAAGTGGAAGACGGTCGCCGACGCGGCGGCCGACCGGAAGTACATCGTCTGCAACGCCGACGAGGGCGACTCCGGTACCTTCGCCGACCGCATGCTGCTGGAAGGCGATCCGTTCGCGCTGATCGAGGGCATGGCGATCGCCGGCTTCGCCGTCGGTGCGCGCAAGGGCTACGTCTACGTCCGCTCGGAGTATCCCGACGCCATCCGCGTCTTCGGCGAGGCGGTCCGCATCGCCGAGCGCGAGGGCGTGCTGGGCGCGAAGGCAGGCTTCGACATCGAGCTGCGCGTCGGCGCCGGCGCCTATGTCTGCGGCGAGGAAACCTCGCTGCTGGAAAGCCTCGAGGGCAAGCGCGGGCAGGTCCGCGCCAAGCCGCCGCTGCCGGCCCACAAGGGCCTGTTCGGCAAGCCCACCGTGATCAACAACCTGGTCTCGCTGGCCACCGTGCCGGCGGTGCTGGCCGACGGCGGCGACGCCTACGCCGCGCTCGGCATGGGCCGTTCGCGCGGCACGATGCCGATCCAGGTGGCGGGCAACGTCAGGCATGGCGGCCTGTTCGAGGCGGCGTTCGGCCTGACGCTGGGCGAGATCGTCGAGGGCATCGGCGGCGGCACGCGGAGTGGCCGGCCGGTGCGCGCGGTGCAGGTCGGCGGCCCGCTGGGCGCCTACTTCCCGCGCAGCCTGTTCGACACGCCGTTCGACTACGAGGCATTCGCCGCCAGGGACGGGCTGATCGGGCACGGCGGCGTCGTGGTGTTCGACGACACCGTCGACATGGCGCGGCAGGCGCGCTTCGCGCTCGAGTTCTGCTCGATCGAATCGTGCGGCAAGTGCACGCCCTGCCGCATCGGCTCGGTGCGCGGCACCGAGACCATGGACCGCATCATCCGCGGCGAGCGGGTCGAGGCCAACCTCGCGCTGGTCGAGGACCTCTGCCAGACGCTGAAGTTCGGCTCGCTGTGCGCGCTCGGCGGCTTCACGCCCTACCCGGTGATGAGCGCCATCCGTCATTTCCCCGAGGATTTCCGGCCGCGCCTGCAGGCGGCGGCGGAGTAGAGGAGCAGGCCATGTCCCTCGTTCACGAAACCGACTACGGCACACCGGCCAGCAAGGCCACCGAGCAGGTCACCCTGACCATCGACGGCCAGTCCGTCACGGTGCCCGCCGGCACCTCGATCATGCGGGCGGCGATGGAGATCGGCACCAAGGTGCCGAAGCTTTGCGCCACCGACTCGGTCGATGCCTTCGGCTCGTGCCGGCTCTGCCTGGTCGAGATCGCCGGCCGGCCCGGCACGCCCGCCTCCTGCACCACGCCGGTGGCGCCGGGCATCGTCGTGTCGACCCAGACCGAGCGGCTGAAGCAGATCCGCAAGGGCGTGATGGAGCTCTATATCTCCGATCACCCGCTCGACTGCCTGACCTGCGCCGCTAACGGCGACTGCGAGCTGCAGGACATGGCGGGCGCGGTCGGCCTGCGCGAGGTGCGCTACGGCGAGGGCGAGAGCCACACGCACCAGGCCAAGGACGAGTCGAACCCTTACTTCACCTACGACCCGTCGAAGTGCATCGTCTGCTCGCGCTGCGTGCGCGCCTGCGAGGAAGTGCAGGGCACCTTTGCGCTGACCATCCAGGGCCGCGGCTTCGATTCGAAGGTCTCGCCCGGCATGAACGAGTCGTTCCTGTCGTCGGAATGCGTGTCGTGCGGCGCCTGCGTGCAGGCCTGCCCGACGGCGACGCTGTCCGAGAAGAGCCTGATCGAGATCGGCACGCCGGAGCACTCCGTCGTGACGACCTGCGCCTATTGCGGCGTCGGCTGCAGCTTCAAGGCCGAGATGCGCGGCGAGGAGCTGGTGCGCATGGTCCCCTACAAGGACGGCAAGGCCAACCGCGGGCACAGCTGCGTCAAGGGACGCTTCGCCTGGGGCTACGCCAACCACAAGGAACGCATCCTGAAGCCGATGATCCGCGAGAGCATCGACCAGCCGTGGCGCGAGGTCTCGTGGGACGAGGCGATCGGCCGGGTCGCGTCGGAATTCCGCCGCCTGCAGGACAAGCACGGCCGGCTGGCGATCGGCGGCATCACCTCGTCGCGCTGCACCAACGAGGAGACCTACCTCGTCCAGAAGCTGATCCGCGGCGGCTTCGGCAACAACAACGTCGACACCTGCGCGCGCGTCTGCCACTCGCCGACCGGCTACGGTCTCAAGACGGCGTTCGGCACCTCGGCCGGCACGCAGGACTTCGACTCGGTCGAGCAGACCGACGTCGTCCTGGTGATCGGCGCCAACCCGCCCGACGCTCACCCGGTGTTCGCCTCGCGCATGAAGAAGCGCCTGCGCGCCGGCGCCCGGCTGATCGTGATCGATCCGCGGCGCACCGACCTCGTGCGCTCGCCGCACATCGAGGCGGACTTCCACCTGGCGCTGCGGCCCGGCACCAATGCCGCGATGCTGAACGCCATCGCCCACGTGATCGTCACCGAGGGCCTGGTCGACGAGAAGTTCGTCCGCGAGTACTGCGACCGCGACGCCTTCGAGGACTGGGCGGCGTTCGTCGCCGAACCGCGCAACAGCCCGGAGAATGTCGGCCTGCTGACCGGGGTGCCGGCCGACGCGATCCGCGGCGCGGCGCGGCTCTACGCGACCGGCGGCAATGCCGCGATCTACTACGGGCTCGGCGTCACCGAGCACAGCCAGGGCACCACGGCGGTGATGGCGCTCGCGAACCTCGCGATGGCGACCGGCAACCTCGGCCGGCCGGGCGTCGGCGTGAACCCGCTGCGCGGCCAGAACAACGTCCAGGGCTCCTGCGACATGGGCTCGTTCCCGCACGAGCTGCCGGGCTACCGGCACATCTCGGAGGACGCCACGCGCACCATGTTCGAGCAGATGTGGGGCCGCCCGCTCGACGCCGAGCCGGGCCTGCGCATCCCGAACATGTTCGACGCGGCGATCGACGGCACCTTCAAGGGCCTCTACGTGCAGGGCGAGGACATCCTGCAGTCCGATCCCAACACCCACCACGTCAAGGAAGCCCTGGCGGCGATGGAGTGCGTCGTCGTGCAGGACCTGTTCCTGAACGAGACCGCCAACTACGCCCACGTCTTCCTGCCGGGTTCGACCTTCCTCGAGAAGGACGGCACCTTCACCAATGCCGAGCGCCGCATCAACCGCGTGCGCCGCGTCATGACGCCGAAGAGCGGCATGGCCGACTGGGAGATCACGCTGGCGATCGCCAAGGCGATGGGCTTCGAGATGAAGTACGACCATCCCTCGCAGGTCATGGACGAGATCGCAGCGCTGACGCCGTCCTTCACCGGCGTGTCCTACGACCTGCTGGACAGGGAAGGTTCGGTCCAGTGGCCGTGCAACGAGAAGGCGCCGCTCGGCACGCCGATCATGCACATCGGCGGCTTCGCCCGCGGCAAGGGCAACTTCATGATCACCGAGTACGTGCCGACCGACGAGAAGGTCGGTCCGCGCTTCCCGCTGCTGCTGACCACCGGCCGCATCCTCAGCCAGTACAACGTCGGCGCCCAGACGCGGCGCACCGAGAACGGCGCCTGGCATGCCGAGGACGTGCTGGAGATCCACCCGCACGATGCCGAGCAGCGCGGCGTGCGCGACGGCGACTGGGTGCGTCTCGACAGCCGCGCCGGCGCCACGACGCTGCGCGCGAAGATCACCGACCGCGTCGCGCCGGGCGTCGTCTACACGACGTTCCACCATCCCGACACGCAGGCCAACGTGGTCACGACCGACTTCTCGGACTGGGCGACCAACTGTCCCGAGTACAAGGTCACGGCGGTGCAGGTGGCGCCGTCGAACGGCCCCAGCGAGTGGCAGCGCGAGTACACCGAGCAGGCCAGGCACAGCCGGCGCATTGCCGTCGCGGCGGCGGAGTAGGCGATGTCCGGTCAGACGCCCCGGCTGGTCATGATGGCCAACCAGATCGCGCAGTTCTTCGTACCGCAGCGCCGGGGCGACCCGGTGGCCGAGATCGCCGACCACCTCGAGAAGTTCTGGGACCCGCGCATGAAGGCCGACATCGTGGCCCACCTCCGGGCGGGCGGCGCCGGGCTCGACCCGGTGGTGCGCGAGGCGGTCGGCCGTCTCAAGGAAGCGCAGCGCGTGGCGACGGCGTGACTGCCGCGCCCGGACTCGAGCCCGACCTCGAAATCGTCTTCGACCCGACCGAGGCGGGGGCGGCCGTGGTGCGCGCCCACCTCGAGGCCTTCAATTTCGCGGCCACCGGGGTGTCCACCTGGTACCCGGTCAACCTGCTGCTGAAGAACGCCCGTGGCGAGATCCTGGGCGGCACGATCGCCATCGCCTGGGGCGGCTGGCTCAGCATCTCCATGGTCTGGGTCGACGAGGCGCTGCGCGGGCAGGGCTGGGCGACCCGCCTGCTGGACCGGGCGGAGGCGATCGGCCGGGAAAAGGGCTGCCGCTGGGCGACCCTCGACACCCACAGCTTCCAGGCCCGGCCGATGTACGAGAAACGCGGCTACGAGGTGTTCGGCACCCTCGACGACTACCCGGCCGGCCACCAGAAGTTCTTCCTCAGGAAGAAATTGTAGGCTCACAACCGGCTTGATCTGCCGGTCGCGACTCGTTCTGATTGCGGGTCATTCCGATTCATCGAACAGACAGGACGCACCGCCATGACCGAGAACCCGGACAACAAGTGGATCGGCAAGCGCACCCCGCGGCCGGACGGCGCCGACAAGGTGACCGGCCGCGCCGCCTACGCCGCCGACGCCACGATGCCCGGCATGATCTGGGGCAAGGTCCTGCGCAGCCCGCACCCGCACGCCCGCATCAAGTCGATCGACACCTCGAAGGCCGAGAAGCTGCCGGGCGTGATGGCGGTGATGACCTCGAAGGACATCGTCGACTTCCCGATCGACAAGGGTCCGGTGATGCTGGGCATCCAGGACATGCGCTGGATGTGCCGCAACGTCATGGCGCGCGACAAGGCGCTGTTCCATGGCCACCCGGTCGCCGCCGTCGCGGCCACCACGCAGGCGATCGCCACCGAGGCGCTGGGCCTGATCAAGGTCGATTACGAGGTCCTGCCCTGGACGATCGACGTCAAGGACGCGATGAAGCCGGGCGCGCCGATCCTGCACGACCACGTCCGCTTCGACGGCAAGCCGTCGAACATCGCCGGCACGCTCGAGCACAAGAAGGGTGACGTCGAGGCCGGCTTCCGCGAGGCCGAGGTCGTGGTCGAGCGCAGCTTCGAGACCGAGCCGGTCCACCAGGGCTACATCGAGCCGCACGCCTGCCTGGTCAGCATGGTCGACGGCAAGGCGACGATCTGGAGCTCCAGCCAGGGGCAGTTCATGGTCCGCGCCATGACCTCGCTGCTGACCGGCGTGCCGCAGAGCTCGATCCGCGCCATCCCGGCCGAGATCGGCGGCGGCTTCGGCGGCAAGACCATCATCTACCTCGAGCCGCTGGCGCTGGTGCTGGCCCGCAAGTCGGGCCGCCCGGTGAAGATGGTGATGTCGCGCGAGGAGGTGTTCCGCGCTTCCGGCCCGACCTCGGGCTCGATGAGCACGGTCAGGATCGGCGCCAAGAAGGACGGCACCATCGTCGCCGCGCAGGGCACCTACTGGCTGCAGGCCGGCGCCTTCCCGGGCTCGCCGATCCGCGGCGCCGCCGGCTGCGCCTTCGGTCCCTACGACATCCCGAACGCCCACACGCTGGGCTACGACGTGGTGTCGAACCGCTCGAAGGTCGCGGCGTACCGCGCCCCGGGCGCGCCGATCGGCGCCTTCGCCGTCGAGTGCGTGCTCGACGAGCTGGCCGAGAAGCTGGGCATGGATCCGCTCGAGCTGCGCCTCAAGAATTCCGCGAAGCAGGGCACCAAGGCGGTGCACGGTCCGGTCTACCCGGTGATGGGCTACCAGGAGACGCTGCGCGCCGCGATGGCGCACCCGCACTACAAGGCGCCGCTCGGCCCCAACCAGGGCCGCGGCGTGGCGAGCGGCTTCTGGTTCAACGCCGGCGGCGAATCGAGCGCCGACGTGCGCGTCAACGAGGACGGCACGATCCTGGTCGTGACCGGCCATCCCGACGTCGGCGGCTCGCGCGCCTCGACGATGAACATCGCGTCGGAGCTGCTCGGCATTCCCTACGACAAGGTCAACGTGCTGATCGGCGACACCAGCAGCATCGGCTTCTCCAACCTGACCGGCGGCAGCCGCGTCACCTTCGCCTCGGCGATGGTCGTGACCGAGGCCACCGAGAAGGTGATCAAGACGCTGTGCGAGCGCGCCGCCAAGATCTGGAAGATCGAGCCGGAAGCGGTGACCTGGGACAACGGCTACGCCCGTCCGGCCGGCGACAACGCCGGCAAGTTCGAGCCGCTGTCGCTCGCCCAGATCGCGGCCCGCGCCAGCGAGACCGGCGGCCCGATCGGCGCCGGCGCGGCGAGCAACACGGCGGGCGCCGAGGGCGGCTTCGGCACGCACATCTGCGACGTCGAGGTCGATCCGGAAACCGGTCGCGCCTGGGTCACGCGCTACACCGCGTTCCAGGACGTCGGCCGCGCCATCCATCCCGACTACGCGGAAGGCCAGATCCAGGGCGGCGTCGCCCAGGGCATCGGCTGGGCGCTGAGCGAGGAGTACATCTACAACAAGCAGGGCAAGCTCGATAACGCGGGCTTCCTCGACTACCGCATGCCGGTGATGTCGGACCTGCCGCACCTCGACGCGGTGATGCTCGAGGTGCCGAACCCCAAGCACCCGCAGGGCGTGCGCGGCGTCGGCGAGGTGCCGCTGGTGCCGGTGATGGCGGCGGTCCGCAACGCGATGTACCGGGCGATCGGCCAGCGTCTCGACAGCCTGCCGATGTCGCCGCCGAAGGTGCTCGAGGCCCTCGAGCCCGAGCCGCTGGCCCGCGCGGCGGATTGATCATCTGTCATCCCGAGCGCAGCGAGGGACCTTTCTGCTCATCGAGGCTGTGAAAGGTCCCTCCGCTCCGCCTCGCTGCGCGAGGCTCCGGTCGGGATGACAAGACTTACTTAACGCACGCCCAGTTCCCGCAGCCTGGCGTCGACCGAGAGCAGGTCGCTCCAGCTCTGCCGCTTGCTGGCCGGCGTGCGCAGCAGGTAGGCCGGGTGCAGCGTCGGCAGGGCGGGCACGGTACTGCCGTCGTCGAGGGTCAGCGTCTGCCACTTGCCGCGCAGGCGCATGATGCCCTCGGTCGTGTCGAGCACCGACTTCGCTGCCGTGCCGCCCGCCAGCACCACCAGCTTCGGCCTGGCCAGCTCGATATGGCGGCGCGTGAAGGCCATGCAGGTCGCCTGCTCGGAGAGGGTCGGCGTGCGGTTGCCCGGCGGCCGCCAGAACAGGATGTTGGTGATGTAGAGGTCGCGCGCGCGGCTCAGCCCGATCGCCTCGAACATGCGGTCGAGCAGCTGGCCGCTGACGCCGACGAACGGCTTGCCCTGGCGATCCTCGTCGTTGCCCGGCGCCTCGCCGACGATCATCACCGGCGCGCCGACCACGCCGTCGGCGAACACGGTGTTCTTGGCGGTGCGCTTGAGCGCGCAGCCCTCGAAGGCGCGCACCGCGGCTTCCAGCTCGGCGACGGTGGTGCAACGCTGCGCCACGCCACGCGCGTCCTCGACCAGTTGCGGCGATTCGAGCGGCACCGGCGCGCGCGCCACGGCGGGCGCGGGCGGCGCCGCGGGCCGGGGCGGGCGTTGGGCGGCAGGTGGGGCAGCGGGCGCGGCACCGGCCGCTGATCCGGCAACGGGACCGGCAACGGGGGCGGGCGGCGCGGTCTCGGCGGCGGGCGCGGCCGGCGGCGCCACCGCGAAGCGGTCGATCGCCGTCTCGCCAATCGCCTCCTCGATGCCGTGGCCGGCGTACCAGCGCAGCAGGAAGGCGATGTTCTCGGGGGCCGCCAGCTCGGTCATGGTCCGTCGATCAGGGCAGGCGCTCGAGGAACGCGCCGAGGATCGGCGCCCACAGCGCGGCATCGGCGTGGCTCGCCATGTGGCCCTTGTTGCTGGGCAGTTCCACGTAGGTGATGTCGATCCCGGCGCGCCGCATGTCGCTCACGTACTGCGGGCAGAGCGCGATGTCGAACAGCTTGTCGGACGGTGACTGGACGTAGAGCACCTTCGTGCCCTTCAGCCGGTCGTACTGGCCGGTGATGTCGAAGGTGCCGATCGCCTTGCGCAGCACGACCATGGAATGCCCGTCGTACAGCTTGGACCACGCCTGGGCATTGGCCCGGATCGTCGCCTCGCGCGCCTTGGGATCGGGCATGGTCTCGGCCAGGATCTCGTTCTGGCCGTAGTTCATCAGGGTCTCGAAGCGCAGCTCCTCGAGCGTGCGCGCGATGCCGCCATTGTCGTAGTACCAGCCGCCGTTCCAGTTGGGATCGCTGGCCAGCCGCTGCTGCAGCGCGTCGAGCCGGTCGAGCCCGCCGGGCGAGCGCGGCGCGCTGACCGAGGCGACGATCGCCTTCATGAAGCCGGGATAGGAGGCCGCCCACTGGAACGACTGGAAGCCGCCCATCGAGGGGCCCATCACCGCGACCAGGCTCTTCAGTCCCAGCGAATCCACCAGCAGCTTCTGGGCGGTCACGATGTCGCGCATGGTGATGTCGGGAAAGGTCGGGCCGTAGGGCTTGCCGGTGCGCGGATCGAGGCTGTTGGGGCCGGTGCTGCCGTGCGCCGAGCCCAGCGCGTTGACCGAGACCACGAAGTAGCGCCCGGTATCGACCGCCTTGCCCGGCCCGATCAGGCCGTCGAACCAGCCGACGGCCCCGTCGGGCACGCCGCGCCCCTGCTTGCCCGGTGCATTGCGGCCGGCCGCATGGTGGCTGGAGGTGTAGCCGTGGACCACCAGGACCGCGTTGTCCGCGGCCGGCGACAGGGTGCCGTAGGTCTCGTAGGCCAATTCGAGGATCGGCAGGGATTGTCCGCTCTCGAGCCGGAAATCCCGCGCCGTGAAGATCCTGCTCTCGATACCGGCCAGTTCTGCCACGGGAATTCCCCTTTCCGCGGGTGGCGAGAGTGCCCCCGACAGGCTATCTAAACGGCAAGGATCGTCGCCGGGCGGCGGCGCGTCCATGTTGAAAAGACATTGCAGAGCGAGACGGTAATGGCGCGCGAGTCGATGGAATATGACGTGCTGATCGTGGGCGGTGGCCCGGCCGGGCTGTCGGCCGCCATCCGTCTCAAGCAGCTGGCGGCCGAGCGGAACCAGGAAGTCTCGGTCTGCGTGATCGAGAAGGGGTCGGAACTGGGCGCCCACATCCTGTCCGGCGCGGTGATCGACCCGATCGGCCTGAACGAGCTGATCCCCGACTGGAAGGAGCAGGGCGCGCCGGTCGAGACCGAGGTCACCGACGACCAGTTCGTGTTCCTGACCAAGACCGGCTCGTACCGCTTTCCCAACTTCCTGATGCCGCGGCTGATGAACAACCACGGCAACTACATCGTCTCCCTGGGCGAGGTCGTGCGCTGGCTCGGCCAGCAGGCCGAGGCGCTGGGGGTCGAGATCTACCCGGGCTTCGCCGGCGCCGAGGTGCTGTACAACGACGACGGGTCGGTGAAGGGCGTCGCGACCGGCGACATGGGCGTCGGCAAGGATGGCAAGCCCAAGGACAGCTACACGCCGGGCATGGACCTGCTGGCGAAGTACACGCTGATCGGCGAGGGCGTGCGCGGCTCGCTGGCCAAGCAGCTGATGGCCAAGTTCGACCTGCGTGACGGCGTCGACCCGCAGAAGTTCGGCATCGGCCTCAAGGAGCTGTGGCAGGTCGAGCCGTCGCGGTTCAAGAAGGGCCTGGTGGTCCACACCCAAGGCTGGCCGCTCTCGGAGTCGGGCAGCTCGGGTGGCACCTTCATGTACCACTTCGGCGACAACCTCGTGGCGATCGGCCTGGTCGTTCACCTGTCGTACGAGAATCCCTACGTCTCGCCGTTCGACGAGTTCCAGCGCTTCAAGACCCACCCGGAGGTCGCCAGGTACCTCGAGGGCGGCAAGCGCCTGACCTACGGCGCGCGCGCCATCAACGAGGGCGGCGTCCAGTCGGTGCCGAAGCTGACCTTCCCGGGCGGCGCGCTGATCGGCTGCTCGGCCGGCTTCGTCAACGTGCCGCGCATCAAGGGCAGCCACAACGCGATCAAGAGCGGCATGCTGGCGGCCGAGGCTGCGTTCGAGGCGCTGGCGGCCGGCAAGACCGGCGGCGACGAGCTGATCGCCTATCCGGTGAAGCTCAAGGCGTCGTGGCTGTGGAAGGACCTCGACAAGGTCCGCAACGTCAAGCCGGCCCTGCAGTGGGGCGTCACCCTCGGCACGCTGTATGGCGGCCTCGACATGTGGCTGCACGACCTCGGCATCCGCGTGCCGTGGACGATG